>CACGMG010000008.1 GCA_902574045.1 uncultured Pelagibacteraceae bacterium
AAATTTTCTTTGCTCTTTCTGACTTTTAATTCCAACTTTTCTTATTTCTTCGACAAACTCTACAGCTGATCCATCTAAAATTGGCACTTCAGGTGAGTCAATTTCGACTAAAGCGTTATCGATTCCCTCTCCAAAAAAAGCAGCCATCAAATGTTCAACAGTAGATACAGTAGCGCCCTGTTTATTTCTTATCTTTGTACATAAGATTGGTTCAACTACGTTTTGATAGTTGGCCTCTATTAAATTATTTTCATCTATATCAATTCTACGAAATTTTATACCAAAGTTTTCTTCAGCAGGTTTTATACTTAGATTAACATTTTGACCATTATGCAATCCTATCCCCTTAAAATTAATTTGTTCGTTAATAGTTCTTTGATAATTTTCTGACATTATGAGTTATATACAGAATAGAATAACTCAGATTAAGACAACAAATGTTTCCAAAAAAAACAATTTCTATTCAAAGATAGTCTTAAAAATCTTTGTAATTAATGATTTTTTTGTTTGAAGAATTGGAATAGCTTCTTTTTTCCAGCCAAAAACAGACAATTGAGCTGCTTTAATAAATAAAGGCTCAATTTCAAAATTTTTTAATAAGGTTGACTTGTTTTTTAGGTTTTTAGAAAAATAAAAAATAAAATCTTTCTTAAAATTATCTAAAATAATTTCATCTTCTATTATAACATAAATTTTTATTATTTCATTTTGGAAAGATTTAGTATTGATATTTTTAAATAATATTACATCAGCTATTTCTTCAATTCTTGCCTGAACTATTTCTTTGATTAGTTTTTTTTTTATCTTTCTGTAATTATTATCAAAAAATTTATTTTCGATTAAATCATCCTCTTTTAAATTTTCTTTATCAAAGATTTTGTCCATCAAAATTTTGTTTATTATTTCATAGTTTAAAGAACATATTTTTGAAACATCCTGTAATAATAAATTTGTCCCAAAATTAAAATTTTCAAGATATCTTAAAGCTGAACTATCAAAAAAACTAATACTAGAAGAATCTTTTTTTATTTTGATGCAGTAAAAAGTTTCAAAATTCATATCTTTATCTATTAATTGTGTACACTCGATAAAGTTTTTGTTTATAATTTTTTTGATATTCAAACTATTTTTATTAAATATTTGTTTGATATTTTTTAAATCATTATTCTTAATTAAAAAAAAAGTTAGTTCATGGTTATAAAAATCTCCAAATAAGCCTATTGGAAGATTATCAGTAATATTTTTATCTAAAACGCTTTTAGAATTGAAAATATGAAGAATGCTTTTGTTTTTCTCATTATCTGTAACAGCTAATTTTAATGAATTCAAAATATATGAAATATTTTCTTTAAGAACTTGAGACTGATTCAATCTCTTATATCCTGAAATACTTACACTCGTACAATTAAATTTATCTAATATAATTATTACTTCTTTAAATATATAATCTAGTTTACTTTCAATAATTTCAACGTTTTTTTTTATTAGTTCAATTGCATTATTCAAAACAAGCAATTCATCCTTAAAAAAATTATCTGTTGATGAAATTGTTTTTTCAAGAATTGAAAATTTTAAATCATTATCATAATTCCCTGCAACAAAAATTATTTCTGACTCATTAATTTCAACAAAAAGTGTAGGAGTTTTATTTGACATAGCTACTAGTTAAGTATCAGTTGATCTTTTACTCTATAATCGTAAATTTTATAATTATTAAAACTGTTGTCATTTGTAGAAATCAAGTAATTTTTTAAGCTAAACATGTAATTTTTTATTGGGAGTTTAATAACTTTGTTTTCTGTCATAACTAAATCCCACCTACCTGCTTCAAAATAATAAAAAGACTTTATCTTTTCTATTGGGAACTCTATGCGTCTCAGGTTTTTATACAAAGTGTAGAATTCTTTTCTGTTGCCCAAAACTGTGGGTAAATCTTTATAAATCTTAATATCTTTGAATTCTAAGAGATCACCTTTATCTGATATATAAAATTTTTCTCTTTTTTTTTGAAGTATCGCTATAGGTATTTTTTCTTTAATAGTTAATATTAATGTGTCAGGATAAATTTTCTTAATACTAAAACTATCAATAAATGGTTCATTTTTAAGACTGTTTTTAATCTCTTGATAATTAAGAAAAAATAAATTCTCTTGAAGCAAAAATCTTAACCTTTGTATTATTTGTTTATCTTCAATTATAAAATTGTCTTCAACTTTGATATTTTTAATCGAAAGATTAAAGTTTTTATTAAAGTCAATATTTGGTAGGTAAGTTGTAAATAAAATAAAAAGTAAAAAAAATCCTATAACTGACTTTTTCATCTATTAAGGCCAGCATTAAGTAATATTTTCAAGACTAATTTTTCAAAAGACATACCTTTAAATTTAGCAATCTCTGGGACTAGAGATAAGCTTGTCATTCCTGGCTGAGTATTTATTTCTAACAAATAAAATTTATTCTTAAAAAACTTAAAGTCTGATCTGGTTATTCCTTTACAATCTAAAGCGTTATGTGCTCTGACAGCTATTTTTAAAGCCTCATTATATTTAGATCTTTTTAAATTAGCAGGCATTATATGAATGGTCTTAGCAGATTTAGAATACTTAGCCTTATAATCATAAAACTTTCTTTTTGGTTTTAATTCTATAGCTCCTAAAGGTGAGCCGTTAAGCACAGCAACTTGAACTTCTTGTCCACCGATAAAAGGTTCAAAAATTAACTCTGAATATCTTTTTAGAAGAGATTTTATACTTTTTTTTAAGGTAACTATATTTTTACAGATTTTTACTCCTAAACTTGATCCTTCATTTATTGGCTTAACCACTATAGGGAATTTAATACCTTTTTTTTTGATTAAAGATTTTACTTTATCTTTGTTATAACTTTCTTTTTTAATAACGAAATATTTTGGTGAAACAATATTTTTTTTCTTAAATATTTCTTTTGAAATAACTTTGTTCATAGCATTAAAAGAACTAATTATTCCAGAGTGTGTGTAGGGAATTCTTAAGTATTCAAAATAACTCTGAGCTACGCCATCTTCACCTTCTTTGCCATGCAAAGCATTAAAAATTATATCTACTTTTTTTTTATTAATTAAGTTAAGTGGTTTTAATTTAGGGTCAAAAGCAGATACTTGGTATCCAATTTTTTTTAATGCCTTAATACATGCTTTGCCAGTTTGAATACTAACATTTCTTTCTCCAGAGTTACCTCCAAGAATTACTAAAACTTTTTTATTTTTCATCTCCAATAATACTAATTTCTAATTCAAGATTAATTCCAGTTTTTTTATAAACTTCTTTTTTTACTTTATTTATCAATTTTTCTAAGTCTGAAGTTTTTGCGTTTCCATTGTTTATAAAAAAGTTGCTATGTTTTTCTGAAATTTTAGCATCGCCAATAAAGAATTTATCACATCCTGAGTCCTTGATTAACTCCCACGCCTTTTTTTGTTTATGATTTTTAAATGTACTTCCTCCAGTTTTAATTCTACTCGGTTGTGATAGTTTTTTTCTATTAATTAATTCTTCTTGTATAATTCCTATTCGCTCTTTAGAGGATTTTGTGCCTTTTAATTTTGCTGATAAAATCAAATATTCTTTTGGAAGACTGCAGCCTCTATAAAAAAAATTAATTTCATTCCTCTTAAATTCTTTCTCTTTTCCTTGTGGATCGAGAACCTTTACTGATGACAAAATTTCAGAAATTTCAGATCCATAACATCCACTATTCATTGTAATTGCTCCACCTATTGATCCAGGAATACAGGAAAGAAATTCCATATCACCAATATTGTTTTCTTTAGCAAAATTAGAGACATTTCTATCTAGTGCTGCTGCCCCTACTTCTACTTCATTTTGTGCAATTAATTTTATTTGAGAAAATTTAGATCCTAATTTTATGACTGCTCCCTTAATGCCTGAGTCTCTGATAAGTGTATTGGAACCTGCGCCTAAAAAGTATGTTTTAAGGTTAATTGTTTTTATTTTATTTAAAAACTCAATTAATTGATCTTTATTTTCTGGCCGAAAAAATATATCTGCTGGTCCACCTAAATTGAACCAGTTATATTTTGACAACTTCTCCTTTATTATTAAGTTTTTACCAAACTGTTCTTTTAATTGCTCAATCATAATGTTCATAAACTAAATTCTAATTCTCTCATCCATTTTGAGATTGATCCAGCGCCCATTCCAATGACTATTTCATCATTTAACAAATGTTTTTTAAAATAATTTGACATTTCATTTTGACTTTTTACAAGTATAACTTGAGTTTCTGAGTTTTGTGATATTAATTTAGCAAAATTTAATTTGTTGAAATTCAATTTATTCTTTTCTCCCGCGGGATAGAGGGGGCACATTAAAACTAAATCAGATTTCTTAAAAGATTTTGAAAAAGCATGTTTTAAAGACATTACTCTTGAATAGCGATGAGGTTCAAATACTGAAATTATTTTCCTATTTTTGTAAACTTTTTTAACTCCATCTAATATTGAAGAAATTTCTGTTGGGTGGTGGGCATAATCATCAAAGAATTCATTTTTATTCTTGTTAAAAATTTTTGTCATTCTTCTTTGTACACCAGAGAAACTTTTTAATGACTTTTTAATTATATTAATATTAATACCAAGATTAAGACATATAGCTAATGCCGCAGATGCATTAAGAACATTATGCTCACCCAAGAGTTTTAAATTAATATTTTTTATAGTTTTTTTATTCTCTTTTAAGTTTTTGTAATGGAGATCAAAAGTTGAATGAGAAATCTTATATTTTACATTGCTTACTCTATAATCGGCATTTTTATTAAAACCATAAGAAAGAACATTTCTATTTTTTGTTTTTTTTAAAACTTTTTTAATATTTTTATTATCGATACATACAAAACATTTTCCTATAGGAGGAGTTTTATTGATAAATTGAACAAATGCATTTTCAAGATTTTTATAAGTTTTATAATAATCCATATGTTCGATATCAATGTTGGTTACTATTGAGTAATTAATAGGTAATTTTAAAAAGCTCCCGTCAGACTCGTCTGCTTCTAAAATGGACCATTCACCTTTACCTAATTTTGCATTACTTCTTAATGAGTTAATTACACCACCATTAATAATTGTTGGGTCTAAATTCTGATCAGATAAAACTTTTGCTACTAAAGAAGTTGTTGTAGTTTTACCGTGAGAGCCAGTAATAATAATATTTTTTTTTAACGAAACAACGTCCGCTAAAACTTGCGCCCTAGAATAAATTGGAATTTTTTTATTTCTCGCTTCTTTAATTTCTAAATTATTTCCCTTAATAGCAGATGATTTTACAATTATAGTGGCATTTTTGATATTTTTCTTAGCATGACCTATAAAAACTTTTATGCCAGATTTCATGCAATTAGATATATTTTTACTTTTATTTTGATCACTACCTTGAATTTTAAATCCCATCGTTTTCATAACTTGAGCTAATCCGCTCATCCCGATTCCCCCGATACCGATGAAATGAATTATTTCTTTTTGACCCAAATTAATATTTTTCATTTAATAACTTATTAATTTCTCTATCAATAATCTGATATACTAAATTATCAGAATAAAGATTTTGTTTTTCTGAAATTTTACTTAACAACGATCTATCCTCATTTATTGACTTAAGTAATTTAAATAATTTTTTGTCCAAATCTTTTTCCTCTATTAAATAGCTATACCGATTTTTTTCATAATAAATAGCATTTTTTAATTGATGGTCATCTGCAGAGGATGGAAGTGGAACTGAAATAAAGGGTATTTTAACATTTATTAGTTCGGCCAACATTGATGAGCCCGCACGAGTAATAGCAAGATTAACTTTTGAAAAATATTCAATAATATCATTACTAAAATTAAAAATTTCACAATCCAAATTAATTTTATTATAAAAATTTAATAATATTGTATTTTGCTCAGGTAGACATTGTTGGTAAATCTTCAAGGGGACACCGGCTTTGTAACTTTCCTCAAAAATTTTTGGTAACTTTTCGGCAAATACTTTTGCTGCCTGGCTACCACCTAAAATTAAAACTTTTATTTTACTGTCAATTTTCGTATTATCAAAATTTCTTTTAAAACTTAATATTTCTTTTCTAATAATATTGCCAACCTGACAAATTTTTTCTCTATGTTTTTTTTCAATTCCTGCTAATTCCGCATTTGCAACAAATAATTTGACTGTGTAAGGCAATAAAAATTTATTTGCTTTTCCGATATGTAGGTTGTTTTCGTAAAGAATAAAAGGAATTTTAAGCAATTTAGCAGCAAAACATACTGGGAAAGAAGAGTAGCCTCCCATGCCAAATACAAGGTTTGGTTTTTTATTAAGTAAAAAAATAAAAGATTTTAAGATTGAATATGTAATTAAAAATAATGAAAAAAATTGTTTAATTAAATTTTTATTAAAAATGCTGAATGTATTTATTTGCGTAACCTTTATATCATTAAACTTTTCTAAATACCTTAGCCCACGCATATCTGAAACAATTTCAACTGTGATTTTTTTTTCAATAAAATGTCTGGCCAAACCGTAAGCAGGAAAAATATGTCCGCCTGTACCACCTGTTGCTATTAAAACTTTTTTTAACTTGTTATTCATAAATATCAAATTTAATTTTTGTATAATTTAGAATTACTCCTGCTAAAATTGCACTGCCTATGAGAGAAGATCCTCCATAACTTAAGAAAGGTAAAGTCATACCCGTAGTTGGAAGTAGACTTGTATTTACTCCAATATGAATGAATGTTTGAAAAATAAGTAGTGAGGTAAGTCCGCATAAAGAAACTTTTAAAAATTCATCATTTTTTAAAACACAAATTTTTATAATTCTAAAAGAAATATATAAAAAAATTGTTATAATTAAGATTGAAGCTATTGAGCCAAATTCCTCTGCTATAACCGCTATAATATAATCAGTGTGAGCCTCTGGAACACTTTCTTTCAAAATACCCTCTCCCATACCTTGTCCTTTGAGACCACCCTGTTTGATCGCATCTAAAGCTTTAGTGGATTGAAAATTATCTCCCTTACTAGGGTTTGCAAAAGTTATAAGCCTATTTATGATATATCCAAATTTTTCTGGCATGAAAAATAGCAATGCTCCTAAGATAATAGCAAATATCAAAAAGAAACTTAATATAAGTATCAAACTTACTCCTGAAATAAATACTGTTGCAATCCAAGTTCCTATTAGTAAAATAGTTTGACCAAGATCTGGTTGGTCGATCAACAAAATTATAACAGAAAATAATAAAAAAAAGCTTAATAGATACTTAATTTGAGTATCTTTAAATTTTTCAAGAGTCAATATTTGGACAGTAGCCAGAATAAAAAATGGTTTTAAAAGTTCAATTGGTTGTATTCTGAAAAGATATAAGTTTAACCATCTCTGAGCACCTTTTACCTCAACTCCAATAATTGGAACTAATAGTAACAACAAAAAAAATATTATAAAAAGAGGAGTAACTAGTCTCTTCAACAAGGAAGTTTCAATTGCTGAAATCACAAACATTATAACAAGCGAAGCAACAGTGAAAATCAAATGCTTTGAAAAAAAAAAGTAGTAAGTTTTGTTTAACCTTTCGCCAGCTAAGGAAGAAGTTGAAGAAAAAGAAAAAAAGAGGCCTAAGAAAAATAATAAAACAAATCCAAAAAAAATATTTTTATCAATATTTCTCCAATAATTATCGAATTGAAAATTAAATAAATTTTTTAACATAAGTTCTACACAATCTTTTAAATTCATTTCCTCTTTTTTCAAAATTATCAAATTGATCAAATGAGGCAGCGCTTGGACTAAGTAAAACTAAATTATTTGATCTTTTAAATAGTTTTATATCTTTAGAAATTGCAAATATTGTTTTTTTTAAGTCTTTAGTTATGGAAAATTTTATATGGTTCTTTAATTGTTTTGAAAAAAAATTAATATTTTTTCCTATTATATAAGATTTAACTATATTTTTTTTTAAATCCGCTATTTTAAATTTATCTTTAGCTTTTGGTAAACCGCCTAATATCCAATAAATATTTTTATGAGATGATAAGGCGAATTTAGTTGCCTGAAAACTAGTTGCTTTCGAGTCATTAACAAAAGTTGTATTTTTTACTTTTAAAAAAATTTCATACCTATGAGGTAAGCCTGAAAATGATTGCATTGAATTGATAAAATCTTTTTTACTTATTCTCAATTTTCTCGATAATGTATAAACAAACCCCATATTTTCATCATTTGCTTTCGATTTTAAGTAAGTATTCTTTATCTTTAATTTGGTTTTTTGATATTCTTTATTTTTTGGTGATACTAACTTACTTTTAAAATTTTTTATTTTAAAAATTTTTTTCAACTTATTATTAACAAGAGCAAAATTGTCCTTCTTTTGTAATTTAAATAAATTTAATTTAGAATTTATATAGTCCTGCATCGATCCATGCCAATCAATATGATCATTTGTAATATTTAATAATATTGCATAATCAGGAGCTATAAATTTTGAATAAGATAGTTGAAAAGATGATGCTTCAATTACAAAAGTAACATTTTTTTTTATCTTTAAGTCCAGTATTGGTTTGCCAATATTACCCCCTAATAAAACTTTAAACTTATTTTTTTTTAAAAGATGCTCAATAATTTTAGAGGTTGTTGATTTTCCGTTCGTTCCTGTAATTACAATTGATTTAAATTTATTACTACTTAAATACAGCAGGTCAATATCTGTTATGATTTTTTTTTTATATTTAATTAATTCTTTTCTATTTTTTGTCTTTCTAAGACTTATTCCTGGGCTTAATACTATAAAGTCTACTTTTTCTAGATCGTTTCTAAGATTAAAAACTTTATTGGTTTTGAAATCTTTTCTTAATTTTGAATTATCATCCCAAACTAAATACTTAGATATCTTATTTTTTTTAAAATAACGAATTACAGATTTGCCTGTAAAACCTAATCCGTATACTAAAAAAGAATATTTTTTTAAGTTTATTTTTCGTGACATTCATTATCGAAGTTTAAGAGTTGCTAATCCAACCAAAGCTAAAATTATTGCTATTATCCAAAATCTAATTACAATTGTTGACTCTGCCCACCCTTTTTGCTCAAAATGATGATGTATCGGAGCCATTTTGAAAATTCTTTTCCCTGTAAGTTTAAAGGAAATAACTTGAATAATAACTGATACCGTCTCAAGTACAAATAAACCTCCAATAATCGCAAGAACTATCTCATGTTTTGCTATAATGGCCACAGCTGCTAAAGATCCACCTAGTGACAAAGATCCCGTATCACCCATAAAAATTTTGGCAGGTGGCGCATTATACCAAAGAAAACCTAAGCAAGATCCTACGATTGAACCACAAAATATTGAGAGTTCTCCAACGTCAGGAATATATTGTAGCTTAAGATATTCAGAAAAAATTGTATTCCCAACAACATAAGAAATTAAAGTAAAAGATAATGCAACTAGCATCACCGGAACAGTTGCCAATCCATCCAGCCCATCAGTTAAATTAACAGCATTAGAAGATCCGATTATAACAAATAACGCGAATGGTATAAAAAATAGACCCATTTGCCATATTAGATTCTTAAAAAATGGAAAATAAAGGTTATACAAATATTCGTGTTCAGAAAAATTAATTAGTATAAATAAAGTTATTGTACCTATTAATAATTGACCAAGAAATTTTAATTTTGAATTTAGACCCCTTGAATTTTTCAATTTTATCTTTAACAAATCATCTGTAAATCCCAATATTCCTAAACTTAAAGATACAAATATTAAAGTCCAAATATAAATATTATTTAAATCAGCCCATAGCAATGTGCTCGTGATCATTCCTATTATGATAATTACCCCGCCCATTGTTGGAGTGCCAGTTTTTTTAATAATATGATCTATCGGTCCGTCTTGCCTTATTGGACCTGTAACCATTTTTTCTGAAAAAATTTTTATTAAGGGTCCACCGATGATAAAAACAATTATTAAAGAGGTTACTAATGATAATCCTGTTCGAAAAGTTAGGTATTTAAATACATTAAAAAAAGAATAATGTTCAATTAAGGATGTGAGTAAATTAAATAACATTTGTTCCTTTTATCATTTCTTTGCTAATAGTGTTTAAACCTGTAGCATTAGATCCTTTTATCATTAAATAATCATTATTAGTGACTATATTTTTAAAAGTTGCATCTATATCTTGTTTACATTGAAAAATATTTCCTCGTTTATTTTTTTTTAAATATTTGTAAGTAAATAGGCTTTTTTCACCTTTAATAAAAACTTTATCAATATCCGATCTGTTAATAAGTCTTGATAAATTACTGTGATACTTTTCTGATTTCTCACCAAGCTCTAACATATCGCCTAATAATAAATATTTCTTTGAATTGCTCTTATCTATCTTCATAAAGTTTTTAATAGCATTGTGCACTGAAAGTGGATTGGCGTTATAACTTTCATCAATTAAATTAAACGTTTTTTTATATCTTTTAATTTTATGTATTTGGCCTCTGCCTGCAGATGGTTGAAGTGCTTGAAACAAAGAAAATTTATTCTCTACTTTAATTCCTAATTCTAATAATAAAGTTATGGCCGCAAGAATATTATAGATGTTCACATTTCTTATCTTAAATTGAAATTTTTTACTTTTTGCCTTTACAATGATATAATTAAAATCATTTTGTTTTTTTACCGATAATAGTTGTACATCTGATTTTTTTGACTTACCAAAAGAAATAACTTTTAATCTTTTTAATTTAGCTTTTTTTGATAGGAGGTTAAAGAAGTTATCATCACGATTTAAAATCACTGATCCATTTTTTTTTATATTGTCTATTATCTCACCTTTAGCTTTAGCTATACCTTTTATATTTTTAAAATTTTCAATGTGAGCTTCAGCTATATTAGTAATAATCGCTAAATTTGGTTTAATAATTTTTGAAAGCTTATAAATCTCTCCTGCCTGGCTCATTCCTACTTCAAATATTCCTATTTGATGGTCTAGTTCAAGATTTGAAATACTTAGTGGAACTCCGTAATGATTATTGTATGATTTTGGGGAAGCGTATGTTTTTTTAAAATTTTTAAGCAGGTCATAAATCATGTTTTTTAAAGATGTTTTGCCTGCACTTCCTGTTATTGCTAATATCTTCGCGTTTGACTTTTCTCTTTTAATCTTAGCAAAACCATTAAGAAAATTATTAACATTTTTTACTTTAATGATTTTTTTGTTTAAATTTTTTTTACTATTACTTGTAATTGCAAAACTAGCGCCCTTTTGAATTGCTTTTTTAATGAACTGATTTCCATCATTATTTTTTCCCCTGATAGCCAAAAATAAATTATTTTTTTTCACATTTCTTGAGTCTATAGCAATTCCATTTATCTTATAAAATTTTTTACTTCCTAATAATGAATTTAATATGTTTGAATTAAATTTATAGTTGCTAATTCTTTTGTTAAGTTGTTTTTTTTTAATTTTTAATTTTTTTATAATTTGTCTATCGGAAATTAAAATCTTTTTATGTCCATAATCTTGGAAATTTTCATGTCCTTTTCCAGCTACAATTATTGTTTCGTTTGGTTCAGCTTTAGTCACAGCCTCTTTGATTGCTTTTGAACGATTGCCTATGTCGTAATAGTTGTTTTTTTTAAGATGTCTAATAATTTGAGATCTAATTTTTTTTGGATTTTCATTTCTTGGATTATCGTCTGTAACGTAAATCTTTTCACATGATGATTTTGCTATTTTAGCCATTAATGGTCTTTTCTTAAAATCTCTTTCACCTCCACATCCAAATACAATTGAAATTTTATTTCTATTTTGTTGTTTTAAAGATCTTATGGCCTCATTTAGAGCCTCTGGGGTGTGAGCATAATCTACGTATACTTTTACATTGTTAGGAAGTGTTCTTACTAATTCTAATCTTCCTTCAACATGTTTAATTTTTTTTATAATTTTTTTAATTTTTAGGTTATCTAATTTACTTAATTTTGCAGCTATGGTTGCCATAATCAAATTTTTTGTTTGAAAAGTATTAGAGAATATCTTTGGTATATCGGTAGTATTAAATTTTTCTTTTGAGGAATCAAAAAGTTTCAATTTTCTTTTTTTTGAAATTTTTTTTAAAATTGAAAATTCTTTAGATGATCCGTCAGCTATGATACTACTTTTTTTAGGTAATAATTTTTTAAATAATATCAATTTTGAATTTAAATAGGCTTTCATTGTTTTATGATAATCAAGGTGGTCCTGGCTAAAATTTGTAAAAATACCTACGTTAAAATTTAGTTTATCTAGTCTATTTTGTTTTAAACCATGGCTGGATGCTTCGATAATAACGTTGTCAACCTTTTTCTTTTTTAGTATCTCGAGATTTTTATGAAGTGTAATTATGTCTGGAGACGTAAGATTAGTTTTGATTCTCATATTTTTTGACTTAACTCCAAAAGTACCTACTGAAGCTACAGGTATATTGTAAGAATTCAATATTTGATAATAAAAATCAGCGACAGATGTTTTGCCGTTAGTCCCAGTAACTGCAATTAAATTTTTTGGTTTTAACTTGTAAAAATTTGAAACAGTTTCACTAAGATAATCTCTTATTTTCTTAGTTTTAATTATACCTATCTTGTTACTTTTAAACTTACATTTATTTGAACAAATGATTAATTTAGCTCCTTGCTTAATAGCTTGATGAATATAGTTCTCTCCGTTTGTTTTGCTTCCTTTCAATGCAAAAAAGATGAAGCCCTTTTTAATATCTTTGCTGTTTAAAGATATGCCAGAGATCTTCAAATTTTTGAGATTTTTTGGAGAATTCTTAATTAGATTTTTTAGCAACATAATTGATGTAAAACTCTTTGTTTTTTATGGCTAAAATAGGTCCAATCTTTTTTATAATTTTGCCCGCAACATAGACAGAATTCCACCCTGCCTCATTTCTATTAACCTTTGTTTCTACACCTCTATAATTATAGATTAAATTTGGTGCAGGTTCTGGATTTTCAAGCATCACTAAAAAAACATATTTTGGGTCGCTCATAGGAAATGCTGATATAAAGGTATTCATATTATTTTTTTTATTTTGATAATTTTCTGACGTACCAGTTTTACCTCCGACATTATATCCATTAATATCTGCTAAACTTGCTGTTCCATTTTTTCCAGAAACTACATTTCTTAAAATAGAGTTAATTTGGTTGCTTGTTTCTTTGGATATGATCTTTTTATTTGTTAAATATTTCTCTTTTTTTACAATTGTAGGCTCAATCAAATTTCCTCCATTAGTAAGTGCAGCATAAGTTGCTGTGGCTTGGAGCGGAGTGACCGAAACACCGTGCCCATAGGAAATGGTTTCTAAAGTGCATTTATTATTCCATTTTAGTGCAAAAGGTGTGCCTTTTTCCTCTAATTCTAGCTTTGGCACATCAAGTAGACTCGTCTCCCTAAAAAATTCTTTATACCCATCTTTCCCAATTTTTTTGGCAAGTCTAGTTGAACCAACATTCGAGGATCTGATAAGTATGTCAGCGACTGATAAATTTTTTGGGTGTGTTTTAATATCTGCAATTTCATGGATCGAGCATTTAATTGATCTTGGTATATCTTTAATAATTGTATTAGGTGATACTAATTTTTTTTCTAAAGCTAAGGCGACTGTGAATGTTTTAAAGATAGAGCCTAGCTCATAAACACCTTTAGTAATTTTGTTAATATAATTTTTATCAACTATAGATTTTCTCATATTTATATTAAAATTTGGAAGAGAAACTAAAGATAAAACTTCACCATTTCTTGCATCCATTAGTATTGCTGCTCCACCTGAAGCATTAAAAGTAATAAGAGCTTTGTTGAGTTCTTCGTTTATAATATATTGTATATTAGTATCTAAAGTTAACTTTAACGGTTCAAATAAAAGTTTTTTATTTTTTAACTCTTTATCAAAATATTTTTCAACTCCAGAAATACCAAAGTTATCATAATCTATTTGTCCTAAAACATGACTGTACAAGTTTGCATGAGTATAAATTCTTGATTGAAAAGGCTCAAAGATAATCCCTTTTTCACCCAATGACCATAATCTTTCTCTCTCATTTTGATTGAGGCCTCTTTTTAAATAAAAATACTTTCCTTTTTTTAAATCTTCTTTTACTTTTTGAATAGGTAAATTTGGAAAGTTTAATCTTAATTTAAGTAAAAAGTTTTCTTTATTTTTAATTAATTTTGGATTAATTGCTGCATGAAATGACTTGATATTTCTAGATAGTAAAATTCCATTTCTGTCTATTATGTCTCTCCTTAAAACAACAAATTGAGAAGGTTTATCATTGTAACCTGAAGCTTCAAAACTTTTAAATGATACAATTGTTATTTTTATTGCAAATATTGAAACTAAACAAAAAAAGAAAAAAAAAAGAATATATATTCTATCTTGAGAGATGCTTGAATTTAAAACTTTCCTATTATTCTGATTAGTTTCTAAATAATCTTCAAAATAAAAACTTTTTTGATTCTCGTTATAATTTTTATTTTTTTTGCGTTTTCTTTTCATTTTTAAGGTCTAAAGTTGAAATTTTATTTTGAAAATTTATAAAATCATTATAGCTAAAATAAATTCTTGAAAAATCCATCGGAGCATAATCTACAAAATCTAAAGCATTAAGCTTTTTGGAGAGATTATTCGGAGAAGATAAATAATAAAAATCAAGTTGTGTTTCATTTAAATCTTTCTTTAGTGTGACTATCCTTTTTTTTATTTTGTAGGTATTCTTTTCGATAATTCTAGTTTGGTTTTTAATTGCTGAAGTTATACCTAGTAAAATTGCAAAAATTCCAATCGAGATAATCAATTTAAGATTAGACATATGAATTCTCCAAATCTATATATTTTTGAAATTTGTTAATCATTTCTTTGGGGTAAATAAAATTATTTTTACTTCTTATTGCATATCTTAACTTTGCTGAGCGGGAGGATGGGTTTTCATTTATCTCTTCAGTAGTAGGTTTAAAAATCTTGTTCTTATACTGGTTAAATAAAAAACTTTTGGTGTTACTGCTATAAGGAACGTACCTGGATGGTTTCGATTTATTTGAAGAAAAATTGCTAAAAAAATATTTGATTATTTTATCTTCTATTGAGTGAAAACTAACTACTAACATTTTACCCCCTGGCTTTAATACTTTGGAGGCGCTTATTATACCCTCAATAAGTTCGGTGATTTCTTTATTTACATAAATTCTTAAAGCCTGGAAAGTTTTTGTACTAACATTTATCTTTTTGTCATAAGTTTTTCTTTTACTTTTTTTTATTATATCTACCAATTGATTAACTTTAGATATCTTTTTTGATGATCTTGCTTTCACAATATTTTTTGCGATTAAGTATGCATCTTTTTCTTCTCCTAAAATTTTTATAATAAACTTTAATTTTTGTTCGCTAAACTTATTTATTACTTCTTCAGCTGAAATTGTTGATAGACCCATGGACATATCTAATGAGGATTTTGAATTAAAAGAAAAACCCCTGTCTAAATTTTTAAGTTGGATAGTTGATAAGCCCAGATCAAAAATTACCGCTTCCGCTGACTTATCATCTATTACCGTGCCTATTTGACTAAATTTTTTTTGGTGAAAGAAAAATCTTTTGGGATATTTTTTTTTTAGATTATTACTAATTGTTAAGATATATTTGTCTCTATCTAGAGCTATTACTTTCGTATTTTCAAATTTAAGTATATTTTTTGAATAACCTCCTCCACCAAAAGTACAATCAATGTAAACCCCTCCTTTTTCTGGAGAACAAAGCTTAGTTACTTCATTCAACATCACCGGATAGTGGAAGGTTTCCGGTGATGAGGTGGGGTTGATCATAGTAGAATGATTTGATCATTAAAATTTTTGTTTTCTCAAAAAGGCAGGAATTTCAAAATCTTCTTCCTCGCTTGAGTCTTGATCAAAAAGTTTATCATTATGATTATCAATTGGATCATCTTGTTGAGCTTCAGCTTGAGTCATTTTTTCTTCCTCAAATAATTGAGGGGTGTGTTCTTCCTCATTAAGTGCGCTGGAGTGAAGATCGATTCTGCTGTCATTGTCTATTTTAGTAGTATCAACCGCAGTGGAGTTTTCAATATATGATGCATTTTCCATTGAAACTCCGTTGGGAATATTATCAATATTTGTTTCAACAGTAGAATTGTCATTTTTTTCTGGAATAAAATTTGGGTCCAAGTCGTTGACAAAATTTTCATTTATCTTGTTATTAACTTCAAACTTTTCATCCAATTTTAGGGCTGTAGCCCCTTCAATAGATCCTAGGGTATTGTTATCTACATTCATATTTTGTGAAAATAGTCCCTCAGAATTGTTGCCATTTCTATTATGAATTCGAGAAACCATATTTAGAACTGTATTAGATGCAGTTGTTTGTCCATCTAAAGCAGTTGCTACTATAGAAACTCTCATTTTTCCCGCCATATTTTCATCTTTGATGGCACCAAAAATTAATTCAACTTCAGGGTCAACCTCAGCTCTTACTTTTTGAACTGTTTGATCAACTTCAAACAAAGTTAAATCTTTTCCCCCTGTTATATTTATCAGCAATCCTTTTGCACCTTTAAGAGAATATTCATCTATTAATGGATTATTCAAAGCCATTTCAGTTGCTGCAGTAGCTCTGTTTTCGCCCTCTGCTTCTCCTGTTCCCATCATAGCTTTGCCCATTGAACTCATTACAGTTTCTACATCAGCAAAATCTAAATTAATCATTCCCGGTCTAACCATTAAATCTGTTACGCTTTGTACTCCATGTCTCAAAACATTATTTGAAAGATGGAACGACTCTTCAAAAGTTGTAGTTTCACTTGCTATCTTAAAGAGATTTTGATTAGGCACAACTATTGTGGTGTCTAAATGTTTTTTTAATGCCTCTAATCCCTCTTGAGCTCTTCTCATCCTTTTTGAGCCTTCATAATCAAAAGGCAATGTGGTGACTCCAACAGTTAAGATATTCAATTCTTTTGCAGCTTTAGCAATTACGTGAGAAGCGCCTGTACCAGTTCCTCCACCCATTCCAGCTGCAATAAAAACCATATTACTTCCCTGAATGTAGTTGGCTATTTCACTTATAGATTCATCTGCTGCTGCTTGACCAATATTATGTTTTGCTCCAGCACCAAGACCTTTAGTCAAGTTCATTCCTATTTGAATTTTAGCGTGTGCTTTACTCATTTTTAAATCTTGAGCATCAGTGTTTATTGCAACAAACTCTACCCCTTCCATACCAGACTCTATCATTGCATTAATTGCATTTCCGCCTGCTCCACCAATTCCTAATACTAAAATCCTTGGTTTTAATTCCCTTAGTTCTCCTCCTCCAATATTTATACTCATATTATCTCCCCTTTCTGTTTATTTTCCCACTTGAGACTTGACCTATTGTGATATGCCTTTTTTCTCGCCACCATTTTAAATTTTTCAAATATTTTTGGTTCCCAAATTTGAAAGGTTTTGCCTAAGCCTACAAATAAAATATTGTTTTTTATTTTCGCGTGATTAAGTAATTTGCTAGTTAAAGATACTCTTCCCTCAGTATCGAATTGTAAATTTACACTTTCAGATAATATTGAAGTAGCAAAATAATCCCTTTTTTCTTCAAACGGATTAAGAGAATCTATTGTATTTGATAATTTTTCTATTCTATCTTGAGAGCATGCTTCTAAAGCTGAATGGTTAAAAGAGGGATAAGTGATAAATCCATTATAACCCATAGAATTTAAATGTGATCTAAAAGTTGAAGGCACAGACACCCTCCCTTTTTTGTCCAGTTTGTTTTCGAAACTTGATAAAAACATTGTCCTTTAAAACCTCTAACTTTTTCAAATCACCCTCCATTATGGGATTATGTGGGATAGTATGGGTTTTGTTAAAATAGTCAATATATTAGTTTTAACTCTTAGTACAAAAAGGGAACATTTACAAAAATTGCCAGATAATCTATAAGCCGGGTTCTGTCATTGAAGATATCATTTATCTAGGCTTAAATTCACATTTAAGCTCAAGCGGTTAACCCAGAAGACTAACAAAAGACTGTTTTTTGCATAAATATGCTTTGTCTTCTCTATTTAACCTTGCTCCCAGTGGGGTTTGCCATGCGTTTTTTGTTACCAAAAAACCGGTGAGCTCTTACCTCGCCGTTTCACCCTTGCCTTGATTAGGCGGTTTATTTTCTGTGGCACTATCCCTGAAGTCACCCTCGCCAGTCATTAACTGGCACTGTGTCTTTTCGGAGCCCGGACTTTCCTCTATTAAATATAATCTAATAGCGATAATCCAATTATCTGGCGATGAATGTTTAATATCTTAGGTGATTAAAATCAACCTAATTTTTTTATTTATTTGCTAAATAATGGCTTATTTCATAGGTTTTTTGATCTATTTTGCCAGTTATTCTTTTTGGCGAAAAATGTCTTTGAAAGGCTTTTACTAGCAAAATATTTCTTTTCAACTTTTTTTTTGGATTAAAATAACGATAACCAATTTTAAATAAGTTTTTATAAAACAACTTATTTAAGTTTTTTTTTTTAATATCTTTTGTATCAAGGCTCTTTTGATTTTTATACCAGACTCCAATTTGATTTTTGCTTAATTTTTTCCAAGGAAATTTTTCTCCTGGATCTTGCTTTCTTTTTGGTGAAATATCCGAGTGACCTAATATATCTGAGCCTTTAATTCTAAATTTTTTTTTCAAAAACAGACACAATTTAATTAGTTTATTTATTTGGATTTTAGAATAATTCTGATACCCGTGCTCGTGTCCTTTGTTTTCAAGCTCAATACCTATAGAGTTATAATTCAGATTTACAAAATTTTTCCATTTTGATTTTCCTGCATGCCAAGCTATCTGGTTATCTTTAACAATTCTCATTATTTTTCCATCACGATCAATCAGATAGTGGCAGCTAACCTTACCTTTTGAGCTTGTTAATCTTTTAATTGATTCAATCTTAGATTGCATTCCCGTATAGTGTATTATAATAAATTTTATATCTTTCATTTTTCTTGGGTTTTTTGAAAAATTGGGAGAATATAAATTTTTAAAATTCATTTTATTGGCTATAATATTACAAAATATAGACAAATTTTAAGGCAAAATCTCATAAAATGTCCCATAATTTTTCTAGCATAAGTAAAAATTTTCTATATATACCTAAGTAATCATGAATTCTAAGAAATTTATAACGTTATTATTTTCTATATCTCTTCTAATTTCCTCTGAATTAAAAGCATCTGATGAGTGTTTTGAGGGAGCTAGCAGAGCAGTCTTTAAATTTAATATGGGCTTTGATAAAGCCATAATAAAGCCTATTGCAAATGGTTATAATAAACTTCCTGAGCCAGTTAAGAATGGAACTAGCAATTTTACTTCTAACATTGCAACTTTACTCTCTATTCCAAATCATGTGCTTCAAGGAAACTTAAAAGGAGCCGGCGATGCTACAGCGAGTTTTTTAATAAATTCTACTTTTGGTATTATTGGATTAGCAAACCCAGCTGAAAAATTAGGTCTAAAAGCACAGAAAGAAGATGTTGGTCAAACACTTGGTGCTTATGGTGTTGGGGCTGGATGTTACTTTGTTTTACCTATATTAGGGCCTACAACCGCCAGAGACACGATAGGTATGTTAGCGGACTCTTTCATCGATCCTTTTGCTCACGTTACTTTAAGAGAAAAGGAATTGTTTGGTTCTTCAGGAAATCAATTTGATTACTTAGCGGTTAAAGGAACCACAGCGGTAGATTTTAGAGCAGATAATGCAACTAATTTTGATAGCTTAGAAAAAAATTCTATAGATTTATACGCTTCATTTAAAAGCTTGTATTTACAAAATAGGGAAAATAAAATCAAAAATTCTAATGAAGTTGAAGCTGAGTGGGGAAATTTAGATAATTAAGATTAATTAAAATGAAAAAATTAAGTCTTATTGTTATCTGCTCATTATTTATTTTTAATCAGGTACTTGCTTTTACATATAGTTCAGATCCAAAAATATTTGTTACCGAGCTTGTTAATGATGCAATTAGCAAACTTTCAGACAAGAATATAAGTAAAGAAGAAAAAAAAGAATTTATTGAAAAAATTGCATTAGAAAACGTAGATATTAATGCATTAGGATTATATACGCTGGGAGAGGTAAGAAAATCTACAGACAAAGACCTGCTATTAAAATTTCAAAACTCTTTCACAAAATACTTTTTAAAAAGCTTAACTTCAAGATTGACAGATTATTCTAATAACAAATTTGAAGTAATTAGTGCAGATAAAAAAAGCGTTAATTATACAATAGTAAAATCGAAAATTCTTGAAAGTGAAAATCAACCAGAAATTAAAATTGATTGGAGAATCTACACAAAAAATCCTGATAAACCCCTAATAAGAGATTTAATCGTTGAAGGTCTCAGTTTAGCTAGAACTCAAAAAGAAGAATTTAGTTCAATCTTGAGCTCTAATAATAATGACATAAATATTTTAATTTCAAAATTAAACGATTTCGTTAACAATTAAATATTGGTGGGCCCGCCAGGACTCGAACCTGGGACCAATACATTATGAGTGTACTGCTCTAACCAACTGAGCTACAGGCCCGTAAATATCTTTTACATCAGAAATTATTATTTTTCTAGAAAACTTTTTAATTGTTTAGATCTACTTGGGTGTTTTAATTTTCTAAGTGCTTTTGCCTCTATTTGTCTAATTCTTTCCCTTGTTACCGAAAATTGAAGACCCACTTCCTCTAATGTATGATCAGTATTCATACCGATACCAAAACGCATTCTCAAAACTCTTTCTTCTCTTGGGGTTAATGATGCTAAAATTTTTGTAGTGGACTCACTTAAGTTTGATTGAATGGCTGTATCTAGAGGCTGTAAAGCATTTTTATCTTCTATAAAATCTCCAAGACTACTATCTTCCTCATCTCCCACAGGAGTTTCCAATGATACTGGTTCTTTAGCTATTTTTAAAACCTTTCTAACCTTTTCTAGTGGCATTGCTAGTTTTTTAGCAAGCTCCTCAGGAGTAGGTTCTCTTCCAAATTCACTCATTATTTGTCTTTGAGTTCTTACAATCTTATTAATTGTTTCAATCATGTGAACAGGTATTCTTATTGTTCTTGCTTGGTCAGCGATTGATCTTGTAATGGCTTGACGTATCCACCAAGTAGCATAAGTTGAAAATTTATAACCTCTTCTATACTCAAATTTATCTACAGCCTTCATTAAACCTATGTTCCCTTCTTGAATAAGATCTAAAAATTGAAGACCTCTATTGGTATATTTTTTTGCTATTGAAATTACTAGCCTTAAGTTAGCTTCAACCATTTCCTTTTTAGCAATTCTTGATTCTCTTTCTCCTTTTTGTATCCTATTGACAAGTTTTTTAAATTCGCCGACAGATAATCCAATTTTTTTACTAAATTCTACAAGTCTCTCTCGTATTTCAGAAAAATCCTTTTTAAATTTTTTGAAAAAAGCTTTCCATGTTGGATTCTCTTTTAAAAAAGTCTCAAATTTTGGATTTATTTCATTTCCAATATAATACTTTAAAAATTCTTCTCTAGAAATTTTATTATCCATTGCTAATCTTAAAAGGACACCTTCTAAACCAACTATCTTTTTATTTTCTTTGTAGTGGGATTGCACTAACTCCTCCACGACATGTGGGGCAAGTTGTAGATTTTTGAAATTATCGACTAGAATAGTTTGTATTTTTTTAAAATTTTTATTTTTTGATATAGATAATTCTCTAGACGCTAACAAACATTCTAATTTTTCTTTTTGATATTTTTGAAGCTTTGAGTAGTTTTTATTTAAAGAATCTAAAATGTTTATAATTTTAGGTTTAATTTCTTCCTCCATTTTAGCTAATGATACGTTAAATTCATCATCATCCGAAGGTGTGTCTCCTTCTTTTTTAATTTCTATATTTTCTTCAGAGTTGTTTTCATCTTCCTTTTTTTCTTTGGTTTTTTTATTTATCTTCAATTCATCATCATCTTCTAGCGCTTCAAAGTCCTCATATGTTGAGTCTATATCGATAATATCTCTAACTAAAAGTTGTTGATTTTCTATTTGCTCTTTCCACTCAAATATTTTTTTTCCTACCAATGGGCTTTGAGTTAAAGCATTAATCATTACGTCTTTGCCTGCCTCAATCCTTTTTGCTATAGCAATCTCTCCTTCTCTTGATAAAAGTTCTACTCCACCCATTTCTCTAAGGTACATTCTGATAGGATCATCGCTCTTATCAGAAGACTTCTCTTCAGCAGTATTTGTGGACTCTTTCTTTTTATTAGATTGATATTGAGATTTTTTCTCTACTAAAGTAATTTTTTCATCAACTAAAATTAATAAAGCTTTATCTATATTTTCTACAGAACTGTTTCTTTTGCCTAGCGACTTTCCTAGCTCTTCGTAAGTTATAAAACCTCTGTGCTTACCTTTGTCTAAAAGTCTTTCAAACGATTTTGTAATTAATTTTTCAGCCATTTAGTTATTTTTAGAATGGTGCCATATATATAATGACTAAGTCGAAAAAATCTATCTTTTTTTATTCCCTATTTAGTTGGCTTTTCAGCTTTATTAGCTCAGAATATGAGTTTTCATCTAAATTATTTACTAGATCTTTTTCCAAGGATTCTATTTTTTTTTGGTTTTTTAGTTCTTTAAGCTCTATCAAAAGTTCATCGAGTAATTCAGACACAGAATTATCATTTTTATTAGCTAAGATTATTTGTATAGTCGAATTTTCTTGAATTTCTTTCATCAATTTTTCGTGACCACTTAAAATTTTTGTCTTAAATGTATTGTTATCTTCATCAGCTTTCAAATATTTTAAAATATCATTCTTTAAATTTTCATTAGATTGAGAAAAAAATTCAATATTAGATAACTCCTCCGCCTTTTGTAAAGCAATTTTAAGATAATGAAACATAATAAATATAATTGAAAACTCTTTTAGCTGAATTTTTGAAAGATGATCTTTTTTTTTATATAATTTTTTTGTTTCATTTAATACATAATAATTTTTCTTATTATAATTTTTAAAATTAGTATAGATCCTTTTGGAATTTTGAATTGGAGTTAATTTTTTAATTTTATCAAGAAAATCTTCAAGAACATATTTTTTTAAAGTCTCATCCTTTATTGAGTAGCAGACTCTTTTAATCTCTTTTTCAAATTTTGAAATTTCAAAAGGATTATTCTTATCAATTTTATTTAAAAAATGATTCCAGATAAAAGATTGGATAATACTTTTTTCTTTTAAAAGGTTAATAAATTTTTCTTTACCGTTAATTTTAATAAAATCATCTGGATCAGAGCCTTCTGGCATAATAGAAAAGTAAATTTTATTATTTTCATTGATAAAAGGTAATAATTTTTCTGCTATTCTTAGTGAAGCATTTTGACCGCTTAAATCTCCATCCAAACATATTACTGGGTCTGAAAAAAATTTCCAAATAGTATCTATTTGTCTTTCGGTAAGTGCTGTTCCAGAATTTGATATTACATTTTTTATTCCTGAAGAGTAAACACTTACAACATCCATATATCCTTCAACAATAACAACTTCATTGGTTTCAGCTCTACAATCTTTTGCTTTATCTAGATTAAAAATGGTATTTCCTTTTTTATAGAATTCAGTTTCAGGTGAATTAATATATTTCGCTAACTTACTCTCTTTTATTATTCTGCCGCCAAAAGCAATTGTATCTCCGTTTATAGTATTAATTGGAAAAATTATTCTTGAATTAAATCTATCAATATATTTACCACTCTTTTCATTCTTATAATATAGACCAGTTAAACTAATGTCTTCAGCTGAATACTTTGCTAACAAGTTTTCATAAAAATTATTCTTCCAAGGAACAAATCCTAATCTAAATTCTTTAATAATATTATTATTTATATTTCTTAAATTTAAGTAATCTAATGCTTCTTTGTTTTTAAAATTTGTTAATTCTGTATGAAAATTATCTAAATAATCTTTATATATATTTTTATAATTTTGAAATCTTAATTCTTTTTTTTTATCAAAATTTGAAAATCTATAAGGTTGCATTCCAGCTTCTGCTGCTAAAATTTTTACAGCCTCACCAAAACCAATTGACCTAGTTTTCATTAAAAAATCAAAAATATTTCCATGCTCGCTACTACTGAAACAATGATAGAATTCTTTTTGATCATTTACTGTGAAAGAGGGACTTTTTTCATTTTTAAATGGTGATAGCCCTATAAATTCTTTACCTCTTTTTTTTAACTTTACAGTCTTTCCTACTACCTGAGAAACTTTCAACCTTAATTTTATTTCGTCAAGATATTCCTTAGGATATTTCATTTAATTTAAAAGTCCTTTAATTATTCCGCTTACCTTTGAAAAATCTAAAGTGTCAGCATGTTTGGACTTTAAAATTCCCATAACTTTACCCATATCTTTCATTGATGAAGCTCCTACTGACTTGATCGCTTCTTCGCAAATTTTTTTTGTTTCCTCTTCGCTTAGTTGTTTTGGTAAAAACGTATTGATAACATTAATTTCTTTCGTCTCACTATCCAGTAGTTCGGATCGTCCAGCTTTTTTGTAAACTTCACAAGACTCATTTCTTTGTTTTATCATTTTTTTTAGAATACCTACAATATCACTATCTTTAATCTCTGTTTGATCTTTAGAGCGATTAGCTATTTCAGCGTCTTTTATAGCTGAGACTATAAGTCTTAATGTAGGGTAGATATTTTTGTCTTTGGCCTTTAAGGCTTCGTTTAGCTTGTCTTCTATTTGTTTTTTTAAAGGCATAAATAATAAATTTATTTTAATCACAATTCTTAACTAAAATAAAAAGAACTTTCTTGACGATTATATTTCTATTTCATATGTTTCGCAAAATCATGTTTATAAGTTTTTTACTTTAACTCATGAGTTGTATTTGAAGAAGACTGATCAAAATATAAACTCAAAAAAAAATCTTAAAAAGATCGATTCCAACGCTATTTTAGTTCTTCAAAATGGTAAGTTCTTTAAAGGCATAGGTATAGGATATCAGGGAACTGCCACTGGTGAAGTTTGCTTTAACACTTCTATTACTGGATACCAAGAAATTATTTCTGATCCTTCATACGCAGAACAAATTATCAATTTTACCTTTCCACATGTTGGGAATGTTGGATCAAACAAAGAAGATCATGAGTCAGATAAAATTTGGACCAAAGGAGTAATAATTAATACTGAAATAACAAGCCCATCCAATTACAGATCTCTGAAACATCTAGATCAATGGCTTAAGCACAATAAAATAGTTGGTATTACTGGTGTGGATACAAGAAATTTAACAAATTATATCAGAGACAAAGGGGCGCCTAAAGGGACTATATCTTTTTTAAAAAATGGTAAATTTAATATAAAAAAAATTCTTAAAGATACTCAAAAATGGAGTGGTTTAAAAAATTTAGATTTGGCAAAACTAGTTACAACCAAAAAAAATTATGTTTGGAAAGATTTAAAGACTTGGAAAAAAGGAAAAGGATTTGTAAGAAATAAAAAAAAATTATTTCATGTTGTGGCCATAGATTATGGAGTTAAAAAAAATATTCTTAGATACTTTTCAGACTTTAACTGCAAGGTAACAATAGTCTCTTGTAAAACAAGTGCAGGTGATATTCTGAAGTTGAGACCCAATGGAATCTTCTTATCTAATGGACCTGGAGATCCTGCAGCAACGGGAAAGTATGCTATTCCGATTATAAAAGACTTTATAAGAAATAATCTTCCTGTGTTTGGAATTTGTTTGGGCCACCAGCTACTTGGTTTAGCTTTAGGAGCCAAAACCAAAAAAATGGATTTAGGTCATAGGGGTGCTAACCATCCTGTCAAAAATCTTATCAAAGGCAATGTAGAGATAACCAGTCAAAACCATGGATTTGAAATAGTTAAGAAAAATTTACCAAAAAATATTCAAGTTACACATCAGTCTCTTTTTGATAATAGTATAGAAGGAATTAAACTAAAGTCTAAACCAGTTTTTTCTGTTCAATATCATCCCGAGTCTAACCCAGGACCACAGGATAGTGTTTATTTATTTGAAGAGTTTATAAAAAATATGAAAAAAAATGCCAAAAAGAAAAGATATTAAAAAAATTTTAGTTGTTGGTGCTGGCCCAATTATTATTGGTCAAGCGTGCGAATTTGATTATTCAGGAACTCAGGCATGCAAAGCATTAAAAGATGAGGGTTATAAAGTAGTTTTAATTAATTCCAATCCAGCAACGATAATGACTGATCCGGATGTAGCTGATAAGACTTACATTGAGCCAATCACTATAGAGGTGCTAGAAAAAATTTTAGTAAAAGAAAAGCCTGACGCTATTCTTCCAACTATGGGGGGTCAAACTGCCTTGAATTTAGCAATGGAGGCTGAAAAAAAAGGTATTCTTAGAAAATATAAAATCGAACTTATTGGCGCTAATTCAAAAGCAATTTCAAACGCAGAGGATAGAAAAAAATTTAGGAAAAATATGCTAGAAATAGGTTTAGATTTACCTAAATCGAAAATTGTAAATAATTTTAGTCAAGCTTCAAAAGTTTTAACACAAATTGGTCTTCCGGCTATAATAAGGCCAGCCTTTACACTTGGGGGTCTTGGAGGAGGCATAGCAAAAAGTAAAAAAGATTTTTTTAAGATAGTGAAAAATGGTCTTAATGAGTCTCCAGTAAATCAAATATTAGTCGAAGAATGTTTAGAAGGATGGAAAGAATTTGAGATGGAGGTTGTAAGAGATAAAAAAGATAATTGTATTATAATATGCTCCATTGAAAATGTCGATCCTATGGGAATTCACACGGGGGACTCGGTAACAGTTGCACCTGCTTTAACTCTAACTGATAAAGAATATCAGGTGATGAGAAATGCTTCGATTGCTTGTTTGAGAAAAATTGGAGTAGAAACTGGAGGCTCTAACGTACAATTTGCCATAAATCCGAAAGATGGAAGAATGGTTATAATAGAAATGAACCCTAGGGTTTCTAGATCTTCAGCTTTAGCTTCAAAAGCTACAGGATTTCCAATTGCTAAGGTCGCCGCTAAACTTGCGGTAGGTTATACTTTAGATGAATTAAAAAATGAGATAACAAAAGTTACTCCTGCATCCTTTGAACCAACAATTGACTATATAGTAACCAAGATACCAAGATTTACCTTTGAAAAATTTTCAACATCAGAACCAGTTTTAGGGACTTCAATGAAATCAGTAGGGGAAGCAATGGCAATAGGTAGAAACTTCAAAGAGTCGTTACAAAAAGCTTTGGTTTCACTTGAGACAGGTTTCTTGGGAGTCGATCAAATTTTTAATTTAAAAGCTAAACAAATCGAAAAAAAACTAAAAGAAAATATACCTAATAAAATCTTGCTAATTGGAGAAGCTTTTAGAAAAAATATAAATATTAAAAAGATACATAAATTCTCTAAAATCGATCCTTGGTTCCTAAATCAGATAAAAGATATTGTAGATAATGAAAATAGGATCAAAAAAAAAGGCCTGCCTAAAACCTATAACGAATTTAACTACATAAAATCAATTGGCTTTACAGATAAAAAACTATCTAGACTAACTAATACTTCTGAAAACATTGTTAGAAAAAAAAGATCTGCATTAAAAATTTTCCCTGTTTTTAAAAAAGTAGATACCTGTGCATCTGAATTTAAATCATTT
The DNA here is from genome assembly GCA_902574045.1 of uncultured Pelagibacteraceae bacterium. GTDB lineage: Bacteria > Pseudomonadota > Alphaproteobacteria > Pelagibacterales > Pelagibacteraceae > Pelagilacustribacter. The sequence continues at coordinate 27,786 of CACGMG010000008.1, forward strand.
ACTCCGTACATGTATTCCACATATCAAAGAAATTTTTCTATAGATACTGAATGTGAGGCCAAACCTTCAAGTAGAAAAAAAATTATAATTCTGGGTGGAGGACCTAATAGAATAGGTCAAGGAATTGAATTCGATTATTGCTGTTGTCAAGCAAGTTTCGCATTAAAAAAAGCTGGATTTGAAACAATCATGGTTAATTGTAATCCAGAGACAGTTTCGACAGATTATGATACTAGCGATAGATTGTATTTTGAACCATTAATAGAAGAATTTGTATTTAATATTATTAAAAAAGAGCAAACAAAAGGAAACTTAATTGGAGTGATAGCTCAATTTGGAGGTCAGACTCCTATAAAGTTAGCGAAATTTTTGCATGAAAATAAACTTCCGATATTAGGTACACAATATTCATCGATAGATTTAGCTGAGGACAGGGATAGATTTAGAAATATTCTTAATAAGTTAAAATTAAAACAGGCGGAAAGTGGCATGGCTAAAACTTTTCCTCAAGCATTAAAAATAGCAGAAAAAATAGGTTTGCCATTAATGGTAAGGCCATCGTATGTTTTGGGCGGAAGAGCAATGGAAATTGTTCATGAAAGAAAACAGCTTAGAAATTTTGTTCAAGAAGCATTTAAAGTTGCAGAAAAAAATCCTATTTTAATTGATAAATTTATAGACAACGCAATGGAAGTAGATGTTGATGCCTTGTCGGATGGAAAAGAAGTTTTTGTTGCTGGTGTTATGCAACACATTGAAGAAGCTGGTATTCATTCGGGTGACTCTGCTTGTAGTTTGCCCCCAGTTTCTATCAAACCTTTTTTGATTAAAGAAATTGAAAATCAAACAAAAATGCTAGCTTTGGCCTTAAAAGTAAAAGGTTTTATGAATGTACAATTTGCAATTAAAAAAGATGAAATTTTTGTAATTGAAGTTAATCCCAGAGCAAGCAGAACAGTTCCTTTTGTGTCAAAAGCTAAAAATTTACCTTTGGCTAAAATTGCGTCCAGAATTATGACTGGTGAAAAATTATCTAAATTTAATTTAAGAAGCAAAACGAAAAAGATGTTTGCAGTTAAAGAAGCTGTTTTTCCTTTTAATAAATTTCCAAATAGCGATCTTCTTCTGGGTCCTGAAATGAAATCTACAGGTGAAGTGATGGGGTTTGATGAAAATTTTGGAATGGCATTTGCTAAAAGTCAAATTGCTGCTTCTAACTCTCTTCCAACTGAGGGTTTAGCGTTTATCTCTTTAAAAAACAGTCATAAAGAGGAAGGGGTAGCTTTGGCGAAACAATTATCTAAATTAAATTTTCAGTTATGTGGTACAGGTGGTACAGCAGATTTTATCAACAGGCACGGTATAAAGTGTAAAAAAATAAATAAAGTCAACCAAGGATCTCCTCATATTGTTGATGTATTAAACGCAAAAAAAATTGCTTTAGTAATAAATACTGGTGGTGGTAATAGTGAAAAACAACTTAACGATGCTTTAGCGTTAAGAAGAGCTACTTTAGCAAATAAAGTTCCATATTGTACAAATATGTCGACCGCCCAGGTCTGTATTGAAGGTATAAAATCTCTTAAAAATAAAAAAATTAAAGTGATATCTTTACAAGATATTTAAAGTATTATTGTACTTTCCAATCAGTCTCAAATGTTACATAGTTTATTTGTATACATCTTCTTTCTTTTTTAATCTCTTTTTTTTCCATACCATGCCAGGAGTTCGGACCACTGGTGAAGAAATAACCATAATTGTGTTTATAAGGAACTGTTTTGACTTTAATTAATTTATTATCATAAAAGTCTGTTCCTAAATTCTCAGACTCATTATGAGGATTTATAAAGACAATTGATGACATTAGTTTTTCTTTTATATCACAATGCGGTTTGAGCCAAAAACCCTCTCTGTCGCAAATAATTTCTAATCTCACAAAAGAATTACTTAGATCTTTTTCTATTAAGGTACCTATTTTTTTATAGACACTAGGGGACCTTAGCTCCTCAATAAAATTTGTGAGGTGAGGAAATTGAGCTGCATTTTCTTTAGTAACGTAACATCTTAACTTTTTAGCTTTACCGCCATCTTTAATTCCTTCGCGAAAAGTTCCTTCTCCACCGTCTAATGCTCTAGTGCCGTCATAAATAAGATTTTTTTTTTTAGGATCAACTACATCAGCTTTAGCTATTTCTTCGATAGCATTTTCTGTTAAAGGTTGATTTATTTCAAAATGCTTAAATGGATTTGTAAACAATTTTGTTCTAGCTTCTAAGGATTTAAATAATTCCATTTTTTTTCATTTGTTCTTTTATCAAAGGTGCAATTCTGTTTACTTCATCTAACTTATCATAGCTCCAACTGTCAATACTATCATTAAGTTCTTTTAATATTCCAAGCTTTTTGAACTGAGAGAAAAAACTATTAAATCTTCTTATACTTTTAGTGGGTTTCATCATGACAGTATAAACTGGCTTTCCAGTAACAGCAGCTTCAGAAATCATTGAAGTGGAGTCACAAGTTACAATTATATAATCTGCTTGAGCTAATGAGCTTAAATAAGCTTTTTTATCTATTTTTTTTATTACAAGATGATTTATGCTAAAAGTATTAAATGCTTTTTTAATCACGTTTTCAGGAGTCCTATATGAAGGTATTACTAAAATTTTATATTTATCTGGAGTAAATAATGTTTTTATTTTGTTAAAAAGAAAATGGACTTGTTCATCTGAGTAATTATAGTATTTATTTGGTCCACCTAAAATAAAAGATACAATCTTTTTTTTACCTTTATCTAATTCAAGATATTTGGAGTTATTAAAAATCTCTTTTTTAGTTAGATAGTGTATCGAGCCTCTAGTCGTTAAAACGTTTTCTCCATTTATTCCATCATGATCAGGACTTATAATAAGATCAAAATGTTTATATGAGACTTTTGGGTCTTGTATATGAATATTAAATATTTGGTTTTTAAGTCTTTTTTTTAAAGCAATGGATGGAATTACACTTTTTCTTCCACAAGAAATAACTATTTTACTATCACAAACAAACTTTTCTGTTAATAAGTTTTCAGAGATAGGGGTAAATTTTGGAGGAATAAAATTCCATATAGGTTTTAACTTAATATTTTGATGCTTGAAGTTTAATTTTAATGCCTTAGCTAAGCCTTCAACTTGGCTTACCATACCATGCATTCCTTGTGTCAAAAGAAGGGCTTTTAATTCTAACATTAGTTACTATATAAACAATTCATTATGAATAATAAATCAACTAAACATACAAAAGTGTTGATTATTGGATCAGGACCAGCTGGATATACAGCTGCTATATACGCCGCAAGAGCTTTACTTAAACCAATATTGGTATTTGGATCAGAACCAGGTGGTCAATTAACAACAACTACTGATGTTGAAAATTTTCCTGGTTTCGCAAAAGTTGTTCAAGGGCCTTGGTTGATGGAAGAGATGAAAGGACAAGCAGCCGCGGTGGGAACAGAGATGATACAAGATCACATAAACAAAGTTGATTTATCAAACAAACCATTTGTTGCGACTAGTGATAGCGGACAAATATTTACAGCCGACTCAATAATAGTTTCAACTGGGGCACAAGCTAGATGGTTAAATCTTGAGTCTGAAAAAAAATTTCGAGGATTTGGTGTTTCTGCATGTGCAACTTGTGACGGTTTTTTCTTTAAAGACAAAGAAGTAGCGGTAGTTGGTGGTGGAAATGCTGCCGTGGAGGAGGCAATGTTCTTAACAAAGTTTGCATCGAAAGTTCATTTGATACATAGAAGAGACAAGCTAAGAGCAGAAAAATTACTCCAGGAAAAATTAAAAGCTAATAAAAAAATTTCAATTATTTGGGATAGTGTAGTCGAAGAAGTTTTAGGAGAAGATGAACCTAAATCTGTAAATGCTATTAAGTTAAAAAATGTAAAAACAAATAGATCTTCAGAATTAAAGGTAGATGGTTTATTTATAGCGATAGGTCACGATCCAGCTACTTCATTGTTTAAAGATCAACTAAAGATGGATAATGAAGGATACTTAGTAACAAAACCAGACTCAACTATAACAAACATACCTGGAGTATTCGCGGCTGGTGATGTTAAGGATAAAATTTTCAGACAAGCAGTAACTGCGGCAGGAATGGGATGCATGGCAGCTCTTGAGGCTGAAAAGCATTTGTCAGAAAAGTAATAGTGAAAAACAATCTTCATGTTTTTTTAGGATCAACTGTTGCTGATGCAGCGGCAAGACCCTTACATTGGGTATATAATCAAAAAAAATTACTTTTTTATATTAAGGGAAAAAAAGATTTTACCTTTTTAAAAAAAAATAAAAGCCCGTTTTACAACATAAAAACCGGAAAAGTCTCAGGCTATAACGATATAGGTCAAGTAATGTTTCAAACTTTGATTGAAAGTAATGAAAATATAGAAAAAAGATTTAAAAAAAATATTATTAAAAATTTTGGTCCAGGAAGCTTGTATTGGAAAAATTATAATTTAAGAGCTAAATATAGAAAAGTAAAGGACTGGCGAGGCATAATTAAAGGTCCATGGATACATCAAAACATAATAGAAACTATTCAAAATATTAAAAAGAGAAAAAAATTAACGGGAGGAAAAAAAGTTAATGAGTCTGATGGCTATTGTGCTGCCTTACCCTATTTTTTATACGGTTATAGTTTAACCAATTTAAAAAAAATTATTTCAACAGTTACTGTTTCTAAAATAAGTTTAAAGTATGCCTTGGCTAAACTTAGTTTGATAGATCTTGCTCTTAAAGGTTCCAAAGACCCTATAATGGAATTTACTTTAAAATACAAAAAAAATTCATATTTTAAAGCTATTATCAAAGGAATTGAGAAAGTGAAGAAACTAAAAAAAAAAGCTCATCCTTTAGTTGTCAAAAAACTTGGTATGGCTTGTAGTTACCCAGGAACTTTTGATAGCTCTATTCACGCAATTATTAATTCAACTAGCTACAAAGAAGCTATTTTAAAAACTATTAAAGCTGGTGGCTGTAACTGTTCTCGAGTTAATTTTATTGGGGCTTATTTTGCAGCTTTAAAAGGATTTAATTCGATACCTACTAGGTGGATAAATAAAACTGCTGTAGCAAAGAAAATTTTAAAGCAGAATTAACCTAAAGACTCACAAAAAAATTTTATTCTTTCCATAGCCTTTTTTAAATTTTCCATTGATGTAGCATAAGATATTCTAAAGTATCCATCCAAACCAAAAGCTGATCCTTGAACCACAGCTACTTCGGCCTTCTCTAAAAGTTTTTCCACAAAATCTTTATCTGTTTTTAATTTAGTTTTTTTTCCCAATAATTTTTTACAGTTTGGAAAAACATAAAAAGCTCCATCAGGTTTTAGGCAACTTATTCCTTTAATGCTATTTAGACTTTGAACAACAAAATCTCTTCTTTCTTTAAAAGAGTCAGATCTAACTTTTATAAAATCTTGAATTCCGTTTAAAGCTTCTACAGCTGCTGCTTGGCTAATTGAAGTAGGATTACTAGTTGATTGAGACTGAATTTTTGCCATTGCTTTAATAATTTCTTTGGGCCCAGCTGCATATCCAATTCTCCAGCCTGTCATAGAATAAGATTTACTCACTCCATTCATTGTGAGAGTTCTGCTTTTTAGTTTATCTATTTGAGCAATTGTAAAAAATTTAAAATTATCATAGGTAATATGTTCATATATATCATCACTCAAAATATAAGTTTTTTTATATTTAAATAAAATTTTTGATAAAGCAATTATTTCTTCTTTTGTATAAGCAGAGCCTGTGGGATTAGATGGTGAGTTAAGTATTACCCATTTAGTTTTTTTAGATATCGCTTTTTTTAATTCTTTTGGTGTAAGTTTAAAATTATTTTTTTCACTACATTTTACAATTTTGGGTTTTCCGCCAGCCAATAAAATTATATCAGGATATGACACCCAATAAGGAGCGGGTATTAAAACTTCATCACCTTTATTTATTGTCGCCATAAAAGCATTATATAAAACTTGCTTACCACCAGTTCCTACTGATATTTCATCAATTTTATAAGATAGGTTATTCTCTCGATTGAATTTTGATTGAATTGCTTTTTTTAATTTCGGGGTACCGTCTACAGCTGTATATTTAGTGTCTCCTGATCTAATTGCCTCAATGGCTGCTTCTTTAATATTATCTGGAGTGTCAAAATCAGGCTCTCCAGCCCCCAAACCTATAACATCTTTGCCAGCAGCCTTCATTTCCCTGGCTTTTGAGGTCACTGCCATTGTGGGCGACGGTTTTATACGTTTTAAACTATTGGAAACTATGCTCATTGAAATTTATAATGTTTTTTTTAAATTATTAATAACACATAATGCAAAATACTTATCAAGAAAAAATACTAGATATAGAGACTACTAACAACTCAATTAAAAAGAAGTTGGAGGGTGGCATAAAGTTTAAAATTAAAAGTGATTTTCAACCAGCTGGTGATCAACCACAAGCCATTAAGTCTATAACCCAAAATATTAAAAATAAAAAAAATGAGCAAGTTTTACTTGGTGTTACAGGCTCAGGGAAAACATTCACGATGGCAAAAGTTATAGAGGCGACTAATAGGCCTGCTTTAGTCCTGGCTCCAAACAAAACTTTAGCCGCTCAGCTATATGGAGAGTTTAAAAGTTTTTTTCCAAATAATGCTGTTGAATATTTTGTTTCTTACTATGACTACTATACTCCAGAAGCATATGTTCCGAGATCTGATACTTATATTGAAAAAGAAGCTTCTATAAATGAGCAAATAGATAGAATGAGGCATTCTGCAACTCGTTCTTTGCTTGAAAGAGACGATGTGATTATCGTTGCTAGTGTTTCATGTATTTACGGGCTTGGCTCTGTAGAGGCTTACAGCAAAATGACAATAACCTTAAAAAAAAATAATGATTATGAAAGAGATCAATTAATAAGAACTTTTATTACACTCCAGTATAAACGTAATGATCAAAATTTTTTTAGGGGGACTTTTAGAGTTAGAGGTGAAAATTTAGAGATTTTTCCATCTCACTTAGAGGATAGAGCATGGCGACTAAGTTTTAATTTTAACAAGCTAGAAAAAATTGAAGAATTTGATCCTTTGACTGGAGACAAAACTAACGATTATTCTATAATAAAAATATATGCAAACAGTCACTACATAACTCCGAAACCAACTATGGAGCAAGCAATAAGACAAATTAAATCTGAATTAGCAGAGACATTAAAAAAACATCGTGCTGATAACAAATTACTAGAAGAACAAAGATTAAGAGAGAGAACTAAGTTTGATTTAGAGATGATTGAAGCTACAGGAACCTGCGCAGGTATTGAAAATTATTCTAGATTTTTATCTGGAAGAAAGGCAGGAGAACCCCCTCCAACATTGTTTGAATATTTTCCGGATAACACAATTATATTTGTAGACGAAAGTCATGTTACTGTTCCTCAACTAAATGGAATGTATAAAGGAGACCGTACTAGAAAAAGCACTTTGGCTGAATACGGTTTTAGACTTCCATCTTGTATGGATAATAGGCCTCTGAAGTTTGAAGAATGGGATATGATGAGAACTCAAACTATTTTTGTATCAGCTACCCCGGGTCCGTGGGAATTAAAACAAACTAAAAATAAACATATTGATCAAATCATAAGACCAACTGGTTTAATTGATCCACCTGTTGAGATAAGACCAGCAAAAACACAAGTTGATGATTTAATGCATGAAGCAGCTAAAGTAATTGGAAAAGGTTACAGAGTTTTAGCAACAACTTTAACAAAAAAAATGGCTGAGGATTTGACTGAATATCTTCATGAAAACGGTCTTAAAGTTAGGTATATGCATTCAGACATTGACACTTTAGAAAGAATAGAAATTATAAGAGATTTAAGATTAGGAGTGTTTGATATTTTAGTAGGAATAAATCTTTTAAGAGAAGGATTAGATATACCGGAGTGTGGCTTAGTAGGAATTCTCGATGCTGACAAAGAAGGTTTTTTAAGATCAGAAACATCCTTAATTCAAACCATTGGTAGAGCAGCCAGAAACATAGATGGAAAAGTTATTCTATATGCTGATAAAGTTACAAAAAGTATAAATAAAGCAATTAAAGAAACCGACCGTAGAAGGTCAAAACAATTAGAATATAATAAAAAAAATAATATAACTGCTGAGTCGATAAAAAAAGAAATCGGAGACATCTTAGAGTCTGT
>CACGMG010000009.1 GCA_902574045.1 uncultured Pelagibacteraceae bacterium
TCTTCTTCTCTTGTAGATATGCCTGTTTTTCCTTTTCCTCCTCTTTTCTGTGCTTTAAGTGAACTTAATGGACTTCTTTTAATATAACCTTGATTAGTGATACTTATTACTACTGACTCTTTTTGAATCGTCTCTTCAATATTGTAATTCAGTACAGCATCAATTATCTTTGTTTTGCGAGGAGAAGCAAATTTTTCTTTTATATTATCCAGCTCTTTAACAATAAGTTTGTAAAGTTCTTTTTTTGAATTAATAATCTTTTTATAATCAATAATTAAATTTGACAATTTACTTATTTCAGTTTCAATTTCTTCAATTCCGTATGCAGTTAATTTTTGTAATCTTAATTCTAAAATTGAATTTACTTGAACAAGGGATAATTGATAAGATAACACGTTTTTCTTTTTTTCTATTATTGAAATTAATTTTACACTTTTTTTAATTTTCCATTTTTTTGTTAACAAATTTTTTCTAGCGCTATCAGTATCTTTTGAACTTTTGATAATCTTAATTATAGTGTCAATATTTTCTACTGCTGCTGCTAAGCCAATCAATATGTGTGCTCGTTCCTCTGCTCTTTTTAAATCAAACTTAATTCTTTTAGTTACAGTATCTTCTCTAAATTTTAAAAATTCTGATATAAATTCTTTAAGATTTAATATTTTTGGTTTGTTATTTACAATTGCAAGAGTATTAAAACCAAAAGAGGTTTCTATATTTGTTAATTTATATAACTGTCTTCTAATTGTTTCTGGTTCTACAGATTTTCTTAATTCGATAACAACTCTAATACCTTCCCTATTTGACTCATCTCTGATGTCCCTTATGCCGTCAACCTTTTTGTCTCTAGCTAGTTGAGCTATTTTTTCAATTAGGGAAGATTTATTTACTTGATAGGGTATAGACCTTATTATTAAACACTCTCTTCCTCCTTTTTTTTCTTCTAAATCTATTTCACCTCTAATTTTAAACGAACCTCTTCCTTTATTGTAACCCTGCTTAAGAATATCTTTGCCAATAATTATTCCTCCAGTTGGGAAATCAGGGCCTGGCACATGTTTCATTAACTGACTTACAGTAATATCTTTATTTCCAATATATGCAACTGTAGCATTAATTATTTCTCCCAAATTATGAGGTGGTATACTTGTCGCCATACCGACAGCAATACCTCCTGCCCCATTAACTAAAATATTCGGATATTGTGAAGGCAAAACTTCAGGTTCTTTCTCTGTCTCGTCATAATTATTTCTATAATTAACTGTATTCTTTTCTAAATCTTCTGTTAAAAACTGTGCAATTTTACCAAGTTTGGTTTCTGTATATCTCATAGCTGCAGGAGGATCTCCATCGATTGATCCAAAATTTCCTTGCCCAGAAATAAGAGGCACACTCATTGAAAAATCTTGAACTAGTCTAACTAAGGCATCGTAAACTGATTGGTCGCCATGGGGATGATACTTACCAATTACATCCCCTACTATTCTTGCAGATTTTCTGAAAGGTTTAGACCAATCATACCCACCTTTATACATTGCATAAATTATTCTTCTATGAACTGGCTTTAGACCATCTCTTACGTCTGGTAGAGCTCTACTTACTATTACGCTCATAGCGTATGATAGATAAGATGAACTCATTTCATCTTGCACAAAAATAGGTTTAAATGATTTATTCTCTAATCTGGTTTTTTCCATAGTATTTTAAAATGGAATTTCGTCATCTAAATCAGAGGTATCCTGATTTACATTATTGTTTGGAAGGGAGCTTTTATTTTCACTTACTAGGTTACCTTCGCTAGATTTGCTATTTCTGGTGTCTAACATAGTTAAGCTAGAGTTATAACCTTGAAGAACTATTTCAGTTGAATATTTGTCTTGTCCAGAAGTTTCGTCTTTCCATTTCCTAGTGCTTAATTGACCTTCTATATAAACGTTTGCTCCTTTTTTTAGATATTGCTGAACTACATTAATCAAGCCTTCATTAAATATTACTACTCTATGCCACTCTGTTTTTTCTTTTCGCTCTCCACTAGATTTATCTTTCCATGTTTGGCTGGTTGCTACGCTTAATCTAGCAACGTTTTTTCCATTAACCATTTGTTTGATATCTGGGTCTGCGCCTAAACGACCTATTATTTGTACTTTATTTAAACTGCCTGCCATAATAATTTAGACTAAATTTGTGATTTAATTTGTTAAAATTTTTAATATTTATATCATAATTGAATAATAAATATAAGATCATTATTATTTTATAGAATAAATATGTTGAAAAAAATCGTTGTAAAAGGCGCTAAAGAACACAACTTAAAAAATGTTTCTCTTGAAATTCCTAAAGAGAAATTAGTTGTCATAACTGGGCTATCTGGGTCAGGAAAATCATCTTTGGCGTTCGATACAATATACGCTGAGGGGCAAAGGAGATATGTAGAAAGTCTTTCATCTTATGCTAGGCAGTTTTTAGATAAAATGAAAAAACCTAATGTTGATTTCATTGAAGGTTTAAGTCCTGCTATTTCAATTGAACAAAAAAATACATCGAAAAATCCAAGATCGACTGTAGCTACTGTAACAGAAATTTACGACTACATGAGAGTTTTGTTTGCAAGAGTTGGTATTCCCTACTCTCCATTTACCGGAAAACCTATCGTATCTCAACAGGTGAGTGAAATGGTAGATAAAATTAAAAAACTTCCAAAAGAAAATACTATCTTCCTTCTTGCGCCAATAGTTAGAGGGAGAAAAGGAGAATATAAAAAAGAAATATTAAATTACAAAAAACGAGGTTTTACTAAAATTAAAGTTGATGGAAAGTATATTAGCATAGATGATTTTCCGGACTTAAATAAGAAAGTAAAGCACGATATTTCAATTATTGTTGACAGAATTGTATTAAACTCAAAATTAGGAAACAGATTGGCTGATAGCGTAGAAACAGCAGTAAATCTCGCTGATGGTTTGTTAGTAGTAGAATACGAAAATGAGACCTTGCCAAAAAAATTTAGGAAAAGAGAGTCTGTAACCTTTTCCTCGAAGTTTTCCTGTCCAGAGAGTGGATTTACTATTGAAGAAATAGAGCCACGACTATTTTCATTCAATTCTCCATTTGGTGCATGTGAAGAATGTGAAGGTATAGGTCATAATCTTAATGTAGATCCTAACCTGGTAATATCAGATACTAAAAAGAGTCTTCAAGATGGTGTTATTGAACCATGGTCTAAATCTACATCCTTATATTATGCTCAGACATTAGCTTCAATCACAAAACACTATAAGATTTCAATGTCAGAGCCCTGGAAAAAAATTCCAAAAAAGATCCAAGATATAATTTTGTACGGATCAGATGAGGAAGAAATAAAATTTTCATATGATGATGGATACGAAACCTACACGACAAAAAAAACTTTTGAAGGTGTAATAAATAATTTAGAAAGACGTTATCTTGAGACTGATAGTGAATGGAAAAGAGAAGAAATTTCACAATATCAGAGTGAAACAAATTGTGAGAAATGCAAAGGAATGAGATTAAAAGATGAAGCATTATGTGTAAAAATAAACTCTTTAAACATAAGTGAAGTAACTGAGAAATCAATAGATGAAGCAGAAAAATGGTTTTCAAATTTAGAAAATGTTTTAAATGAAAGAGAAAATAAAATTGCTCAACATATATTAAAAGAGATAAATGAAAGATTAAACTTTCTTTTAAATGTTGGCTTGAATTATTTAACTTTGTCAAGAGAATCTGGAACACTTTCTGGTGGCGAAGCTCAAAGAATAAGATTGGCATCTCAAATAGGATCGGGTCTAACAGGGGTCTTATATGTTTTAGATGAACCATCAATTGGTCTTCATCAAAGAGATAATAAAAAATTAATTACTGCATTAAAGAAATTAAGAGATTTAGGAAATACAGTTATTGTAGTCGAACATGATATTGAAACTATGGAAAGTTCAGATCATATAATTGATATTGGCCCCGAAGCTGGTTTAAATGGTGGTAAAATAGTTGCTGAAGGAGAGGTAAAACAAATAATTTTAAATGAAAATAGTATTACTGGAAACTATTTGTCAGGTAAAAAATTTATTGCAATTCCAAAAAAAAGAAGAACGGCAAAGAATGGACGATTTATTGAAATTAGTGGAGCTAGTGGAAATAATCTAAAAAAAGTAAACCTAAAGATACCTGTCGGAACTTTTACTTGTGTAACAGGGGTTTCTGGAAGCGGAAAATCTACTTTAATATTACATACACTTTATAATGCGTTTAATCTAATGTTAAATAAGAATAAAAGTCGAAAAGTTCCTAAAGCATTTACAGGTTTTAAAGGAACTGAATTAATTGACAAGATTATTGATATAGACCAATCTCCTATTGGAAGAACTCCAAGATCTAACCCAGCAACATATACGGGGGCATTTGGTCCTATTAGAGAATGGTTTGCGGGTTTGCCAGAATCTAAAGCTAGGGGGTATAAAGTTGGAAGATATTCATTCAATGTAAAAGGTGGAAGATGTGAAACGTGTGAAGGTGATGGAGTTTTAACATATGAAATGCATTTTTTACCTGATGTCTTTATACCTTGCGATACCTGCAAAGGGGCTAGATATAATAGAGAAACTTTAGAGATAAGGTTCAAAGGTAAAAATATAGCAGATGTTTTAGATATGACAGTAGATGAGGGTTGTGAATTTTTTGAAAACATTCAAACTATCAAATCTAAACTTGTTACACTTAAACATGTTGGCCTCGGATATATGAAAATTGGCCAGCAAGCTACTACTTTGTCTGGGGGTGAGGCACAAAGAATAAAATTAGCAAAAGAATTGTCTAAAAGACCAACAGGAAGAACTCTATATATACTAGATGAGCCAACAACTGGGTTGCACTCTCATGATATTAAAAAATTATTAGAAATTTTACAAGCCTTTGCAAATACAGGAAATACAGTTGTTGTAATTGAACACAACTTAGATGTAATAAAAACCGCTGATCATATTATAGACATGGGTCCAGAAGGAGGAGTAAATGGTGGTAGAATAATTGCTGAAGGCACTCCAGAAAAAGTATCAAATGTAAAAGAGAGTTATACAGGTAAATTTATCAGAGAAATCATTGGTAATGGTTCAATGAAAAAGACTGCCTAATATTGGAATTTGTGCTATAAAGATTCTATGACAACTATTTTACAATCACTATCAAAGACTATCCATTTGTCTTTAGGTATCGCAATACTATTACTTTTAGGCTTACATTTTTTTGGGGATGGCTTTGCCTTTGATAGATATTTTTTTAGCTGGTTGTTTCGATATTTACATGTATTAACTGGGATAATGTGGATTGGGTTATTATGGTATTTTAATTTTGTCCAAATACCTTCGATGCCAAATATTCCAGATGAACAAAAACCCGCAATTGGTAAAGTTATTGCTCCTAAAGCTTTATTTTGGTTTAGATGGGCTGCTCTTGGAACAATAATAACTGGATTAATTGTCTCATACTTACAAGGATATGTTCATCAAGCTATGATCCTTGGAATTGGAGCAGACGATCCTAAATCCACTGCGATAGGTATTGGTATGTGGCTAGGGATAATAATGGCTTATAACGTTTGGTTTGTCATTTGGCCTAACCAAAAAAAAGCTCTGGGGATTGTAGAATGTTCCTTGGAGGAAAAAACTAAATCTGCTAAAACGGCCATGTTGTTTTCTAGAACAAATACTCTACTTTCGTTTCCAATGTTGCTTTCTATGGTTGCCGCACAAAATTTATACTAATTAGGGAACGATTTTTTCTTCCTCTTTTTCTAAAGTTTTATAACTAACTTTTAGAAATTTTAAAATTGGAGAAGCAACAAATATTGATGAATAAGTTCCCACTAAAACTCCTAGAATCATTGCAAATGAAAAACCTCGTAAAATTTCACCTCCAAGAGCAAAAATTGATATTAATGCCAACAATGTAGTAATTGAGGTTATTATCGTTCTGGAAAGTGTCTCATTAATTGACAAATTGGCTATTTCACCAATGCTCATTTTAGAATATTTAAATAAGTTTTCTCTAATACGGTCATAAATAACAACAGTATCGTTCATCGAATAACCTACTATAGTTAGTACCGCAGCAATAATTGATAAGTTTATCTCTAATGATAAAAAAGAAAAAATACCAAGCGTTAAAACAACATCATGAAATAAAGCTATAATGGAACCAATGCTAAATTGCCATTCAAATCTAATCCATATGTAAAAAAGCATTGCTGCTAAAGCGAGTGAGATTGCTATAACGGAAGATTCTAATAATTCCGAACTTACTTTTGGCCCAACATTTTCTACTCTTCTAAAATTTACCTCGGCACTTATATTACTAGTCAAGGTTTGCTTTATTTGAGGTATCAGATCGTTAGTATTTTTTTCTTCTACTTTAATTAAGTAGTCTCCGTCTTTACCAAAATTTTTCACACTTATGTCTCCTAAATTCATTGAACTTAGAGATGTTCGTATTGAAGATGCTGTAACATTTTTTTCAGTCCTTAGTTCTATTAAAGTTCCTCCTTTAAAATCAATACCATAATTTAATCCTTTAAAAATTATTAATAATAAACTCAAAATAAACAATATAGTTGATGCAATATTTGCTTTTTTAAAACCTGATGCAAAATTAATATTATTTTTAAGCATTATATTTTGATTTCTTTATTATTATTTCTTAAGACTATTAATGATGTTAAATGTCTTGCTAAAAAATAGGCTGTGAAAAGTGTAGTAACAATACCTATTCCTAGAGTAATGGCAAAACCTTTAACTGGACCAGATCCAAAAGCAAATAAAATAGTTGCGGCTATTAAAGTGGTAATATTTGCATCTAAAACAGTAATCTTTGCTTTAGAGTAACCAGAATCAAATGCATGAATTGTTGATTTTTCGGTTTTTAATTCTTCTTTAATTCTCTCAAAAATTAGTACATTAGCGTCTACTGCCATTCCTACAGTCAGAATAATTCCAGCAATACCAGGCAAAGTCAAAGTTGCTTCTAAAATAGTTAGAATGCCCACCAACATTAATAAATTTGCAATTAAAGCTGTATTCGCAATTAATCCAAAAATTTTATATTTATAAAACATAAATAATATTACTAGAATAAATCCAACTATTAATGATGTTATGCCAGATTTAATTGAGTCTTCTCCTAGGTCTGGTCCCACTGACCTTTCTTCTACTATATTAAGAGGTGTTGGCAAAGCTCCAGATCTTAACAACAAAGATAAATCTGTCGCTTCCTGAAACGAAAAATTACCTGAAATCATTCCATTGCCAGTAGTAATAGGCTCATTAATATTTGGAGCGCTTATTATCTTTCCATCTAATACGATAGCCAGTCTTTTCCCTACGTTGTCAGTCGTAGCCCGACCAAATTTTTGTGATCCTAATCTATCTAAGGTGAAAGAGACTATTGGTTCATTTTGTTGATTTTGAATACTTGGTTGAGCATCTATCAAGTTTTCTCCACTCATGACTATTCTTTTACTCACATTTAATTTTTCACCATTTTCAGAAAGAAGTTCTTCGATACCAAATTCTGAATTATCGGCCACCAATCTGAAGTTAAGTTTAGCTGTTTTACCTAAAAGTTTTTTAATTCTATCTGGATCTTTAAGACCAGGAAGCTCCACTAAAATTCTTTTTTCTCCCCTTTGTAATATTGTTGGCTCTTTAGTTCCAACATCATCAATTCTCCTTCTAACTATTTCAATAGATTGTTTTAAAGCAGAGTTATTAATTGTTAATAAACCGAATTTTGAAAATATAATCTCTATATAATTATTATCTATCTTATTATATTCAAGTTCAAAAGATCTATAATTGTCAATATAAATGTTGACTGAGTTATTTTCTGTTGAAAAAAAAAGTGTTTCAAATTTATCTAAATTATCAACCTTAAGTGATAAAGTTTTATCATTTATTTTAAAGTCAGAATATTTTAAATTATTATCTTTAAGTAACTTTTTGATTGGTATGACCTTGGATTGAATTTTTTCTTGAACGAGAGAGTCTGAATTTATTTCCAAAAGAAGATAAGAGCCGCCCTGAAGATCTAATCCAAGATTAACTTTTTTATCAATTATTAAATTATCTTTATTTTGAAAATTTAAAAGGACGAAAATAGAAATTGAAAAAAATATTAGGTATATGAAAAGGATATTTATTTTAGAAAAATTTAACACGAAAAAGAATTATTTTTTAATTTCTTCTTTTTTAAGTAAACTTGTTATAGTTGATCTAATAATTTGAACTTTAACGTTATCACTTATAATTACTTCAATACGGTCATCCTCCATTATTTTTTCTATAGTACCTATAATGCCGCCAGAAGTGATAATCTCATCTCCTCTTTTCAAATTTTCAACCATTAATTTATGATCTTTAACTCTCTTTTGCTGTGGTCTTATTAAAAAAAAGTAAAAAATTACAAAGATTAAAATAAGAGGTATGAATTGTGCTATTCCAGATCCGTTCATAAACGATAATTATAATAAATGAGTTAGTTAAACAAGTGAATAATAATCAAATTTTATCCAAATTATTCATATATTTTTTTAAAATATTTGGAATAGTAATTGAACCGTCTTCATTTTGATTATTTTCTAATAGAGATATCATTAGTCTACCTACAGCTAATCCAGATCCATTCAAAGTTCCTACAAATTCACTTCCACCCGATGTTTTGTATTTAGCGTTCATTCTTCTAGCTTGAAAAGAACCGCAAGATGAACAACTTGAAATTTCTCTATATTTATTTTCTGAAGGAATCCATGTTTCAATATCAAAAGTTTTTTCAGCACTAAATCCCATATCACCAGTTGATAACAGCCTAATTTGATATGGTATTCCTAATAGTTTTAATATTTCTTCAGCACAATTGAGCATTCTTTCAAGTTCTATCAAACAATTTTTTGGTTCAACTATACTTACAAGTTCAACTTTATAAAATTGGTGTTGTCTCATCATCCCTTTTGTATCTTTTCCATAACTACCTGCCTCTTTACGAAAACATGGTGTTGAAGCTACAAATCTTAACGGTAAATTTTCAATTTTGATACTAGATTTTCTAACTAAATTTGTAAGAACAACCTCTGCAGTTGGTATCAAAAATTTTCTTTGATTTGAATTATCAAATTTAATTTCAAATTGATCTTCTTCGAATTTCGGTAACTGACCTGTTCCAAACATTATATCTTCATTTACAATAAGAGGTGGAGATACTTCTGTATATTCAAATTTACTTGTATGAATGTCTAGCATAAAATTAATTAGCGCTCTCTCTAGTAAAGCATATCTATGTTTTAATACAACAAATCTAGATCCGGACAACTTAGAGGAAGTTTCAAAATCAATATTTTGACTTTTTTCACCTAGCTCAATATGAGACTTAATTTTAAAGGAAAAGTTTTTTACATTACCCTCTTTTTTAATTAGTTTATTATCTTTTTCGTCTTTACCTATAGGTACAGATTTATCAGCAATATTTGGTAAGTTATGCAAAATTTCATTAAGTTTATTCTGAGAATAATTTTGTTTAACTATAATTTTTTCAATTTCTTCTGAAATTTTTTTTGATTTTTCGAAATTTAACTTATCTTTGGTTTTAGATAAAGATTTTTTTTCTTGTTCTAGTAATTCTTTTTCCTTAATGAGTTCTCTATTGATCTTATCTAATTTATTGAAAAGATCGACATCAAAATGTAAATTTCTATCTTTAAATTTATTTTGATAAACTAACAAATTTTTTCTTAAATCTTTTAAATTATGCATCTTCTAAATTTTTAGTATTTTTATCTTTTTTTTCAGTAAATTTTACTGTTATAATAGACAATTCATAAAGTAATAATAAAGGTATAGCTAGACCAATTTGTGTAATTGGATCAGGAGGAGTTAAAATTGCAGCTACTGTAAAAATAATAACTACTACATATCGCCTAGTATTTTTAAGATAATTAGAATTTACTACTCCTATCTTTGCTAGTAAATTCAAAAGTATTGGAAGTTGAAAACTAATTCCAAAGGCAAAGATTAATCTCATTATTAAAGATAAATATTCATTTACTTTAGCCTCCAATTGAATTGGTAAAGTATTATTAGATCCTATTGACTCGAATGATAAAAAAAATTTTATAGCTAGCGGCATAATCAAATAATACACCAACAACCCGCCAACTAAAAAAAGGATTGGTGTAAAAATTAAATAAGGTAAAATAGCCTGTTTCTCATTTTTATATAAACCTGGCGCAATAAATTTGTATATTTGTATTAATAAAATTGGGCTTCCTAAAAATATTGCTGCAAAAAATGCAACTTTTAGATATGTTATAAAAGTCTCATGCAATGCAGTGAAGATTAATCTTCTTGAAACTGTGTCACCTTTGACTGCCTCTGCATATGGTTCAACTAAAAAATTATAAATATACTCTGCAAAAATATAAGAAATTACAAATATGATAAAAATAAAAATAACTGATTTAATAAGTCTTGATCTAAGTTCTGTAAAATGACTAGTAAAAGAGTTCGAATTAGTCATTTATTTTATCTTTTTTTTTAATTTCTTTTTCTTCTTCAGTTAGACTTTTATCAATATCTAAATCATTAGTTGCTGATGAGATTTCTCTCTGAAAACTGCTGAACGTATTTTTAATCTTACCAACATAGGAACCAATTTTTTTTAATGCGATAGGAAACTCTTTAGGACCTAAAACTAATATTGCAATGATTACAACCGCTAATATCTCTAACCAACCAATTTGAGGCATTTTGATTATTTTTTATCAGTATCTGAATTATCAGAGTCAGTTTTGTTATCTTCGTTGTTAGAAGAGCTTTCATCTGACATACCTTTCTTAAAACTTTTTATACCTTTTGCAACATCTCCCATTAAACTAGATATTTTACCTCTACCAAAAAGTAGAACTACTATTACAACAACGATTGCGATTTGCCAAAAACTAATTCCCATAATGAGAATTATATACAATAATTTAGGGTAAATATATATCTTTATTTATCTTTTTCAGGTGCTTTATTTATTGCTTGATCTATTTCTTCATAAATATTTTGCTTTTTACTTATCGCCTGTTCTTTAAAAAATTTTCCAGTACCAAAGATTGATTGATCAATTGTGGATGTATCAATTAATCCTGCTGAGCCCAATTCTTCAACGGTAGGTAAATCAGATAGTTTTTGTATATTAAAATGATTTAAAAAATTTTCAGTTGTAGAGTATTGAATTGGTCTGCCAGGGACATCTTTTCTACCAGAGGGTCTTACCCAATCTAATTCTAGCAAAGTTTCTAGTGTGTTAGTCGCAAATGAAACACCTCTAATTTCCTCTATTTCTGATCTTGTTACAGGTTGGTGGTAAACTATGATTGATAAGGTTTCAATTGTTGCTTTTGAAAGTTTTTTTTGTGTAGATTTTTGAAGTGACATTAATTTTGATAAATCTTCGGCAGTCCTAAATGACCACTTATTTTTAATGCAAACTAAATTAATACCTCTATTTTTATAATAATCTTTTAGTTTTTTTAAAACATTTAAAATATTTGAAGTAGTCTTAATTCTGCTTTCAATAGTTTCAACATCCAATGGCTCAGATGCTGCAAAGAGAATAGCTTCAATTTGTCTTTCAATTTTTGTATCTTTAGATTGAAAAGAGTAAATATTATTTTTTTTTTTATTTTTCATTAAATTATATCTTTTTTATCATAATCCTATCAAATCGATCTTTCTGCAAAATCTTCACAACTCCTTCTTTTGTAAGTTCTAACGATGCAGCTAAAATTCCTGCTAAACCAGTTTTTGTCATATTCTTATTTATATAAAATTTTGGTATAAGATCTTTGATATCTTTCCAATCTTCAATTTTTTTTAAATTATTATTAATTTGTTTTATGCCCTCTTCGGTAGTAAATACTGGTAATTTTGGAATATTAATTGTTTGAAAAGTTTTCTGCATTTGCAAATTCGCGTACGATTTAAGTAGTTCATAAAGTGAGATATCGTAAATGGGGGTATATATGGATTTGATTCCACCTTTCATTCCTCTTGTAAAAATATTAACGCCTAATCTGTTTTTTTGTAACATTTGGTCAGATAAAATTCTAATTAGCTCTAGTTTTTTTAATTGCAGTTTAAGTTTCTCGGCAACTTCTAATGCTTTAAAATCATCATCTTCGTCATCAGGTAACAATAATTTTGATTTTAAATAAGCAAGCCAGGTTGCCATTAAAAGAAATTCAGAAGCTGTTTCTAGATTTAAATTTTCTTTACTTTTAATAAAATCTAAAAATTGATCTGCTAATTTGGTTATTGATATTTCTGCTAAGTCTACCTTTTGGGCTTTGGCAAGATCAAGGAGAACTTCAAGAGGTCCACTAAAATTTGGAATATCTATAGAAATTTGATCTATTTTATTTGATTCCATAATATTATTTTATCTTAAAAATTTATAAAATTCTGATGTTTTTTTTGATGTAAAACTATCTATAAAAGGAACTTCTTTAATCAATTTTAAAGAATCATCATATTTACCCCCACAATATAAAACAATATTACAACCTGCGGATAAAGATTTTTTAGCATTTGTTATAAGATCATACTTGAGTGCCTTCATAGAAATATCATCAGAGATCAGGATTCCCTTAAAGCCTAATTGTTTTCTTATAACTTCTTTAATTATTTTTTTTGAAAATGTTGCAACATTTTTTTTGTCTAACTTATTATAAAGAATATGTGCGGTCATAGCAAATTTTGAACGATTGTTCTTAAATGGAAAGAAATCTGTACCATTTAAATCCTGGGTACTCAAATTGACTTTTGGAATTTTTATATGGCTATCTGCAGATGCACATCCGTGACCTGGAATATGTTTAATAACTGTACCAATTTTATTTAGTTCATAAACATTAACACAAATTGTCCCTAGCTTTTTAACAATATTTTTGTCATTAGAATAACTCCTGTTTCCAATTATCTTATTAGTGTTTTTTCTTAAAACATCTAAAACAGGTACAGTGTTTATATTGATACCAAGAGCTTTTAAAAAATTAATAACTTCCAGCAAATATCTCTTATAAAGATTAATTGAAATTTTCGGTCTCATCTTATAAAGATCCCCAAATAATTTCTGATAAACGTTATGATTTATTAATTGACTTATTCTACTTACAGTTCCACCCTCTTCATCAATCATTATCGGAAAGTATTTGTCTTTAGTAATTCTTCTTATTGTAATTATTAATCTTTTTAGTTGTCTAAAAGACTCAATATTTCTTTTAAAAAGTATCAATCCCCAAGGGTTTTCTTTTGATAAAAGTAATTTTTCTTCCTGGGTTAATTTAAATCCTTTAATGCTTATTATAATTGCTTTTTTTTTCATTTAGATTTTAACAAATTCCAAAAATTTCTAGGTGCCTCTTCTTTAATTTCATCCGCGTAGGTGGAATTAAATTCTATAATGTTATCAGTATCATTTGATAGTACAGGTAAATTAGAGGTTTTTTTTTTTATAATTTCATTAATATTTAGTCTGTTTAAATTAGTATCTTTAATATTTTTTTCAGAAAAATAAAATCTAATTATGCTAAAGAAAAATAAAAAAAATAAGGCAATTACGAATAAATTAATAACTTTTTTCATTACATTTTATCAGGTAATGATACTCCTAAAATACTCATCCCTCTTTGTAAAACAATCGAAGTTAAAATAATAGTTGCTAATGTACCTGTATTTTTAATTTTACCGTTTTCTATTATTCTATATTTTTTATCTTCATTACCTTTACTCCAATAAGAGTGAAATAATGTTGCAAGCTCATATAAATAATAAGGAATTCTGTGTGGTTCATACTTTGTAGATGATGTTTCAATAATTTTAGGCCATTCAAAAACTTTTTTTATAATTCTAATTTCAAAATCATTAGTTTCAAACTGACTTGGATCAATTACAATTTTTTCTTCAAGACTCTTATTTAAAGTTCTTAAAATAGAACTAATTCTAGCAAATGAATATTGAACATAAAAAACTGGATTTTCTTTATTTTTTTCTAACACTTTGTTAAAATCAAAATCTAATTCAACATCATTACTTCTATTTAACATCATAAATCGTAGAGCATCTTTGCTAACTTCTTTCAATAGATCGTCAGCAGAAATAAAATCCCCTGCTCTTTTAGACATTTTAAAGGGTTCGCCATTTTTATATAGTTTCACCAATTGGCAAACTTTACAATTTAACTTTACTTTATTTTGGGAAAGCGCACTAACTGCGGCCTCAATTCTTTTTATATACCCAGTATGATCTGCGCCAAGAACATTAACTAAGTAATTATACTTTCTCTCTACTTTGTCCATATGATATGCGATATCATTTGCAAAGTAAGTCCAACTTCCATCGTCCTTTTGTATAGCTCTGTCCGTATCATCGCCAAATAAAGTTGATTTAAAAATCAGTCTTTCAATTTTTTTCCAATTTTTATTTTTTTCTCCTTTCGGGGGCTGTAAATAGCCATTTAAAACGTAATTACTATCTTTTAATTGATCTATAGCTTTATCGACTTTCTTATTTCTAACCAGTTCTGATTCAGAAAAAAATTTATCATGTACTATACCAAGTTTTCTTAAATCAGATTTAATTAATTCCATAGAATGTTTTAAAGCCTCCTTTTTGAGAAATTCAAAGGAATTTTCAAAATTTTCAAATTTCTGCGCTTTATTTAAACTAATAATCTTTTGGCCAATTGAAATAATGTAGTCACCAGGATATAGATCTTTATTTACAACAAATTTCTCGTTAAATTTTATCTCTCTTATTCTTAAAAAAACAGACTTTACAAAATTAACTATCTGAGTTCCGTAATCATTTATATAGTATTCTTTAGTAACTTGATTCCCATTAAATCTGAGTAAATTAGCCAATACATCGCCGTATATAGCACCTCTACAGTGTCCAACGTGCATTGGTCCAGTTGGATTTGCAGAAACAAATTCTATATTATATTTATTATTTGACTTTTTTTTCCCATAAGTACTTTTGTTTTCAAGAATATTATTAATATTCTGAATCAAAGACTTGTTTGATAGCTTTAGGTTTAAAAACCCTGGTCCTGCTACATCTACTTTACTAAATTCTTTTAAATGATTTTTTATTAAATCTTTAACCTCTTTTGCTAATTGTTTAGGATTAATTTTATTAATCTTTCCTAAAATTAGACAAATATTACAAGACAATTCATAATCGAATTCCGACGGAGGAATTTCAACAATTACACCTTTAAATTCATTTAGGTTTTTAATCTTTAAAGATTTTTGATTTTTAAGAATAAGATTTCTTATAATATTTAGATACTCTTCAAATATATTCATTTTGATTTATTGTATAGATTTATTGCAAATCTATCCGTCATTCCAGCTATAAAATCACTTATTATTCTATTTGTATTAGACTTTTTAGATAATTTAACATTAATGTATTTGTCAGGTTTTTCCCTTATTTTGATAAATAAACTCTTAATAATTTTTTTGCCTAATTTAGTTTTGTCCAATACTCTTTTGTGAAAGTACATTTTTTCTCGTAAAAATCTTTTAATACTAATATCAAATAATTGCATTTCCTTTGAAAAACATACTAAAGGATATTTAGATTTATATACATCCGCAATGTTCTTGATGTTATTTTTTTTTAGATTTGTTTTTGTATTTACTATTATATCTTTGACCATTTCATTAATAGTTTCTCTTATAATTTGTCGTAAAATTAAATCTTGAGAAAATTTATCAAATTTTTTTTGATGTTTTGTTAGAATTATATTGAGAATTGGCAAGTTTTTAACATCTTTTAAATTGAATAATCCAGCTCTCAATCCATCTTCTAAATCATGGCTGTTATAGGCAACATCATCAGAGATTGATGCTATTTGTGCTTCTAGGGAAGGACTATTATGAAAGTTTATTTTTTTTTTAAAATAATTTTTTCCTAATATGTTATTAAATTTTGCTGGATTTTTGACAGGACCGTTATGTTTAATTAGACCATCTAATGTCTCATAAGTTAAGTTTAGCCCTTTAAAATTGTAATATTTATTTTCTAGAAGTGTAACTATTCGCAAAGTTTGTATATTGTGATCAAAGCCACCATGCTCAATCATACAATCATTTAAAGCTTCTTCTCCAGCATGGCCGAAAGGCGTATGACCTAAATCATGAGCTAGACTTAAAGTTTCGCATAAATCTTCATTCAAATTAAAGTACCTAGCTAATGTTCTAGCTATTTGAGCAACTTCTAATGAATGAGTAATCCTAGTTCTATAATGATCACCAGTTGTGTTTATAAAGACTTGAGTTTTATGTTTTAATCTTCTAAATGCAGTTGAATGGATAATGCGATCTCTATCCCTTTGATAAGCAGTTCTTAAATCACTTTTCTTTTCATGGTTAAATCTTCCTTTTGAACTTAAAGATACTGATACTTTAGAAAGCCTATTTTTTTGCATAATTGATTATTAAAATATATACTACATAATAACTAATTATGAAAAAAAAGATAGAATTTACAAATAGAGCAATAGATCAAATAAAAAAAATTATTAACACAGATAAATCAAAAAAATTTTTTAGAATTTGTGTAAAAGGTGGGGGTTGTTCAGGTTTTAAATACGATTTTAGTTTTGATAATAAAGTTAACAATGAAGATATAATATTTGATAAAGCTATTATTGATAAAGATTCGCTGGACATAATTAATGGTTCAACAGTTGATTTTAAAAAAGAAATGATTGGTGAGGCATTTGTTA
The DNA here is from genome assembly GCA_902574045.1 of uncultured Pelagibacteraceae bacterium. Taxonomy (GTDB): domain Bacteria; phylum Pseudomonadota; class Alphaproteobacteria; order Pelagibacterales; family Pelagibacteraceae; genus Pelagilacustribacter. The sequence goes on from CACGMG010000009.1 coordinate 16,840, forward strand.
TAAATAATCCTAAAGCTTCGTCTTCATGTGGTTGTGGCTTGTCATTCTCAATATAATGAAAATTATATCCTGGAATGTGAATTCGGTAAGAGCAAGAATTAATAATATACTAGATTATATTAAGACATCAAACCCAGACCTATTGTTTCTACAAGAAATTAAAACTCAAGATGAAAATTTTCCTTATGACCAATTTAAAAAAATTGGATATGAATCTCATGTATTTGGCCAGAAAAGTTACAATGGAGTAGCAATTTTATCTAATAAAGAAATCAAAAATATAGACAAAAATTTTATAAGTGATGACTTAAAACAATCAAGAATTATAACTGGTGAAATTAATCTTAAAAAAAAAAAAATAGAATTGATTAATATTTATGCTCCAAATGGAAATCCAATTGAAACCGAGAAGTATGACTACAAGAAAAACTGGTTTAAAAAATTTATTTCTAGTATTAAAAAAAAGCTTGCTAAAAATTCCAACATAATAATAGCTGGCGATTTTAACATTATACCGGAGGAAATTGATGTTTATGATTTTAAAAGGTATGAAAACGATGCTCTTGGTAAATTAGAAATTAGAAAAAAATTTCGTGAAATATTAAATTTAGGTTTTTTTGATGTGTTTAGACTTAAGAACAAACATAAACAAGAATACACTTTTTGGGATTATTTTTCGGGATCGTGGCAAAAAAATTACGGAATGAGAATAGATCATTTTCTTTTATCAAATAACTTAATTGAAAATATTTCATCAATTAATATTAATAAAAGTCCAAGATCAAAAATTAAACCATCCGATCACACTCCAATTGAACTAGAAATTAATTAGCACGTCCGTATATATCTTGAAGCCTAACAATATCGCTTTCTCTTAAAATTGAACCCAATTGAACCTCCATAATTTTTACAGTTTGTTTAAACGGATTTTGTATTCTATGAATAGCTCCTTTAGGTATAAAAATTGTTTCATTTTTTTTTTTAAGAAAAAATTTTTTATTAAGAGTAATTTTAGGCATACCTTTCGTAATAACCCAATGTTCGGATCTATGAAAATGTTTTTGTAAACTTAGTGAACCATTTGACTTTACAAAAATTTCTTTAATTAAAAAATTATTTCCCTTGAATAAATTAGTATATTGTCCCCATGGTCTATAATGTGTATTTCTTTTCTTATAATATTTCATTTTATTTCTATTAAACATTAAAAGAATTTCTTTCCAACTACCAAGATCTGACCAGCTTATATTTAACTTTAATGCATAAATATTCTTGGTTTTTTCTAAAATAGCATAGTCGAAAGATTTTGAAGTATTTTTAGCATATGCTTTTTTATTTAAATAATAAGTATTATTTCTAAACTTACTTTTTATAATTGCTTCTTTCGAATTCTTAAAAATTGATTTTTGATATTTTTTAAAATTATAAATTAACGAGTCTTTTCTTAGAAAAAAAATTCCCGAATTCCAATATCCACCTTTTTTAATTATAGCTTTTGCTTTTCTTTCACTAGGTTTTTCGAGAAATCTTGAAACTTTACTGAGATTTTTCTCTTTTTTAGTAAAAAAATATCCATATTGATCAGATGAAGAGTTTGGCTTTATTCCAAAAATAAAAATATTGTTTTTTGTTAATAGTTTTTTTTTTTGGTTAATTACATTATTGAATAACTTAAATTTTTCGATTATGTGATCAGCAGACAAAAAAACTAAAGGCTGTTTATCTGGAATGTCGTCTATCAATGCCGAGGATAAAACTGCTGGACCTGTATTTTTCTTTGCTGGCTCCAAAACAATTTTATATTTTTTAATCTTACTTTTATTTAAATTTCTTTTAACTTCTCTAAGGTATTTAAAGTTAGTACTGATTATTGGTTCATCAAACAAAGGATTCTTAATTCTTTTTAATGTCTCCCCAAAAAGTGTCCATCCACCAAAATCAATGAATTGTTTAGGTTGGTGTTTTTTAAGGTTAGGCCACAACCTGGTTCCAGCTCCCCCACATAAAATTACTGGTCTGATCTTCATTAAATTTTTGAATAATCTTTAACTTCTTTTTTCTTTCCTGGGTGAGTTGGAGCTCCTAAATATGCGGGACCAACTGTTTGAGCGTATTTCCAAAGTGTTCCAGAGCCGAATGAAGATTTTTTTGTTTTCCATTTTTTCTTTCTAGATGCTATCTGAGCTTTTGTTAATCTGACATTTATAGTTCCTTTTTTTGCATCTATTTCAATGGTGTCTCCGTTTTTAAGTAAAGCTATTGGACCTCCTAATGCTGCTTCAGGACCCACGTGTCCAACACAAAAACCTCTGGTAGCCCCAGAAAATCTTCCATCTGTTATTAAAGCAACTTTTTCTCCTTTACCTTGCCCGTAAATTGCACCGGTTGTAGATAACATTTCTCGCATACCTGGTCCTCCTCGTGGACCTTCATATCTAATAATAATTACGTCCCCATCTTTATATTTTTTAGTTTGAACGGCCTTCATTGCGTCTTCTTCATTGTCAAAACATCTTGCCTTTCCAGTAAATTGTAATTTTTTTAACCCAGCTATTTTTACTATGGCTCCCTCGGGCGCTAAATTACCTTTTAAACCAACTACTCCTCCATCGGGAGATAAAGGATTATTATATTTTCTTAAAACTTTTTGATTAATATTAAATTTAATCTTTTTTAAATTTTCTTTCATTGTTTTCCCTGTGACAGTCATACAATCCCCATGAATGAAGCCACCGTCATATAAAGTCTTTAGTAACATTGGAACACCACCTGCCTCCCACATATCTTTAGCAACATATTTTCCTCCAGGTTTTAAGTCAGCTAGATAAGGTGTTTTTTTAAAAATCTTTGCCACATCCATTAAGTCAAATCTAATTCCAATTTCATTCGCTAAAGCTGGTAAATGAAGAGCGGCATTAGTGGAACCACCAGTTGCTGCTACGATCGTTGCAGCATTTTCTAAAGACTTTTTGGTAACTATATCTCTTGGTTTAATCTTTTTTTCTAATAGACTCATTACCGTTTTACCACTTTCAAAAGCATATTGGTCCCTTTCCTCATAAGGTGCGGGTGTGCCTGCTGAATATGGTAATGCCAATCCTATTGCCTCAGATACGCATGCCATTGTGTTAGCTGTAAACTGACCTCCGCAAGCTCCTGCGCTAGGACAGGCTACAAGCTCTAATTCTCTAAGATCCTTTGAAGACATTTTTCCAGATGAATGTTTTCCAACTGCTTCGAATACATCTACAACAGTAACATCTTTGCCTTTAAACTTTCCTGGCAATATTGAACCTCCATAAATAAAAACACTTGGAACATTTAATCTCAACATGGACATCATTAATCCTGGTAATGATTTGTCACATCCTGCTATTCCAACAAGAGCATCATAACAATGTCCTCTAACTGTTAGTTCAGCAGAGTCAGCTATTACTTCTCTAGAAACTAGAGATGATTTCATTCCCTCATGACCCATTGCAATACCATCTGTAACGGTAATAGTACAAAATTCTCTTGGTGTTCCGCCAAATTTTCTAACTCCTTTTTTTACTGATTGAGCTTGTCTCATTAAAGCAGTATTACAAGGAGCTGCTTCATTCCAAGTTGAGACTACACCGACAAAGGGTTTAGCTACGTCTTTCTCAGTTTCACCCATTGCATAGTAAAATGATCTATGAGGAGCTCTATCTGGTCCTAAGGAAGTATGACGACTAGGTAATTTTTTTTTGTCAATTTTAGGCATATTTAATTAATACTTGATACAATACTTCTTAATTTTTCATCTTCAATAGTTAATTCTTTAATTAAATTTTTATCATTTTGAACAATCTCTCTGGGCGCATTCGTCACATAAGCCTTGTTTTTAAGCTTATTATTAAGGCTAGAAATTTGTTTATTTATGCTTTCTATTTTTTGTAAAATTCTTTCTTTTTGTGACTGAAGATCAATATCTTCATTAAATTTAAGAGAAATTTTTTCTTTTAACACTATAATATCAATAGAATTATTATCACTCGTTCTATTTTCCAAAATTCCATTAATTCTACCGACTTGTTTTATCAAATTTAGATTTGCATTAATTATTCTTTTAAGTTTTCCAGATTTTTCAGGAAAAGAAATATCACAAAAGAGTTTAGGTTTAATCTTAAGTTCAGCCTTGGTAGACCTTATGTTTGAAATTAACTCAATTAAATCACTAATATCATTTCGATCATTGTTCATCTTTTTTAGAATTTTATGATTAGGCCAAGAAGATGATATTAAATTATCTTTAAAAACTACTCTATAGTTATTTTTTGCCCATACAGATTCTGTAAAAAAGGGTATGAATGGATGTAATATCTTCAGAATATTGGCCATAATGAATGAAGAAAAAACTCTCGCTTCTTTAATTTCATCTTTATTTTTAGAGCTAAAAATTGGCTTTAGGAATTCTAAATACCAATCACAGTATGAATGCCATACAAATTGGTAAACATATTTAGCGGCTTCGTCAAATCTGAAAATTTCAAGATTTTTTGACACTAAATTTTGGGTCTTAATAAATTCATTAAATATCCATAGATTAACTGGAAGTTTTAATGAATTCAGATTAATTTCTTTATCTAATTTACAGTCATTTAACTTTAAAAAATTATTAGCACTCCAAATTTTTGTTATAAAATTTCTGTTTCCTGTAACCCTATCTTTTGATAATTTTACATCTCTGCCTGGGGAGGCCATCGAAATTAATGTAAATCTTAAACTATCAGCTCCATATTCATTAATTAATTCAAGAGGATCAATTACATTTCCTTTAGACTTAGACATTTTTTGACCCTTTTCATCTCTAACTAAAGCATGAACGTATACTTTCTGAAATGGAGTATGTTTGTTAAAATAATTTCCCATCATTAACATTCGAGCTACCCAGAAAAAAATTATATCAAATCCCGTGACAAGAACTGAAGTTGGATAAAATTTAGAAAGTTCTTTTGTTTTATTCGGCCAACCTAATGTAGCAAACGGCCATAAAGCAGATGAAAACCAGGTATCCAAAACATCTGTTTCTTGTTTTAGATTAAATTTTTTATTTTTGTTTTTTTTCTTTGCTAAAACCAATGCGTCTTTCTTGTTTTTAGCTACAAAGATATTGCCGTTATTATCATACCAAGCGGGAATTCGATGACCCCACCAAATTTGTCTTGATATGCACCAAGGCTCAATATTTTTCATCCATTGAAAAAATGTTTTAGACCAATTATTTGGAAAAAAAGAAGTTTTTCCTTTTTTAACAATTTGAATTGGTTTTTTAGATAATTCCTTTGCGTTAAGAAACCATTGCTCTGTTAAAAGTGGCTCTATGATAGTGTTTGACCTGTCTCCATAAGGCACCTTATTTTTAATGTTTTCAATTTTAATAAGATTTCCATTTTCTTTTAACTTTTTCACTAAAATTTTTCTTGCCTCAAACCTATCAAAGCTTATTAAATCTTTAATTCCGTTTTTGTTAATTTTTCCATCTTTTTCGAAAATATTTATGACTTTTAGTTTATTTCTTTTGCCTACTTCATAATCGTTAAAATCATGAGCTGGTGTTATTTTGACAGCTCCTGTGCCTTGTTCAGGGTCAGCATAATGATCACCTATAATTTTAACAGTTCTGTTTACTAATGGAATTTTCACGTATTTGCCTATTAAGTCTAAATATCTATTGTCTTTAGGATTTACTGCAACAGCTGTGTCTCCCATCATTGTCTCAGGTCTCGTAGTGGCAATTGTTATTTTTTTACTTGTATTCTCAATATCGTAATTAATATAGTATAATTGAGATTGTACATCTTTTTGTACCACCTCAAGATCTGAAATGGCCGTTTGTAATTGGGTATCCCAATTAACTAATTTTTTATCTTTATAAATTAATTTTTTGTTGTAAAGATCAACAAATACTTTTATCACTGCATCGGAAATATCCTTATCCATAGTAAATCTAGTTCTTGACCAGTCGCAAGAGCAACCTAGTTTTTTTAGTTGTTCAAGAATAATTCCACCGGACTCATCTTTCCAATCCCATACTTTTTTAATAAAATCATCTCTACCGAGATCGTCTTTTTTAATTCCTTCTTTTTCAAGATTTTTCTCTACAACAGCTTGAGTCGCGATACCAGCATGATCTGTTCCTGCTTGCCAAAGTGTTTCGAGCCCTTTCATTCGATTAAATCTAATTAAAACATCTTGTAAACTGTTGTTCAATGCATGACCCATATGAAGTCTGCCTGTTATATTTGGAGGAGGTATAACGATAGAGAATTTTTTATTAGACTTATTTTTCTTTGGTTTAAAACAGCCTTTTTTTATCCAAAAATCAGATATTTTTTTTTCTTCCTGAATATGGTCGTATTTTTTAAATTCCATTTTATTTGATTAATTTAATATTACTTTATATCAAATGAACAAAAACCTAAAAGGGATAGATTTCGCTTTATTGAAGTACTTAAATGCTTTAAATAGTTTTTAAAGGTTATTATTGGCCACGTGGCGGAATGGTTACGCAGAGGATTGCAAATCCTTTTATCCCAGTTCGATTCTGGGCGTGGCCTCCAATAAATCTGTTGTTTTATGAATTTAAAAAAAGTATGTTATTTTTATTCCTCGGTAGCTCAGTTGGTAGAGCAGTTGACTGTTAATCAATTGGTCGCAGGTTCGAGTCCTGCCCGAGGAGCCATAAATCAAATAATTGTTAGCTAACCTACTCGTTCAAATTTGCTGGTATTATTTAATATTTGAAGAATTTTTTCTTTTTGTAACTTTGATAAAGATGAAAAAGTTCTACTTAAAAATGAATAGTTTAAATCGTCGTTTGAATTTACAGTGGCATCATTTTCATTCACATCCTTAAATTCTCTAAAATCCTCAAAAAAATAAATTATAGGAACCTTTAGAAATTGAGCAAGTTGCATTAATCTATTTGAACTAACACCATTAGTGCCTTTTTCGTATTTTTGTATTTGTTGAAATGTAACGTTAATAGCTTGAGCTACTTTAGTTTGAGTTAATCCCAGAGAAAGTCTACGAATTCTTAGTTTTTTTCCTAAATGTTTATTAAAATTGTCTTCCACCAGATCTCCCTATTTTTATTAATACAACCCTAAAATTTTGTTTTTGGCAACAGTAAAAGTTCATTTCGGGTGAAAAAAAATTGACCTTTTTTTGCTATAAAAAGACTTAAAAGTTAATATTTTTAGTTGACTTATTTAAAAAAAATTTGGATCAAAATACAACTATTTATAAGTTTTAATCCTGTATTCCCAATATCCTGTTTTATCAAATGCTGCTTTCACCCAGAGAAATGTGTTCTCATCATACCAGATATCTGTATTCAATCTTTTACTTTCTGGTAACGTCTTATCAGATGATTTAAAATTAAAATGTAGTGTTTTAAATGTTTTTTCTCCAATAGTTATTTCTTCTTTACCAATAAATGTTACTTTTTGCTCAATTACTCTTCCAGAAATAGCGCTAATTTGTGCTTTTGCCTTAACAATTTCATGATTCCACCATGTCCCAATAATATTTTCAGCACTAGTTTTACCCTTGAAAGAGGATCCGTCAACAATCAAGTCTTCATTTTCGTCAATGCTAATATTCACATATTTTTCTTTTTTATTTTGATTTGTTTTAGAGGAAAAACTAAAGAATTGATCTTTTTTATACTTTTCTTCACTTTCAGCATAATATTTATATAAATCTACTCCTAATTTAGTTATTTTGAAATTTACTTCACTTTTGACAGTCAGCATTCCACCTTTTCTGATAAAATCATATTTATGATAACCAATTAATTTATTATTTCTAAATAATTCGTATTCCAGATAATTGAAATTTGCATAATGCTTAACGTGAGGCATAACTGGATTGTAAAAAAAGGATAAAATTACAATTGAAAGAATTATTTTTTTCATATATTTTTGATTATGGAAAATAACAATGTTATTTCACGTATTGGAAATACACCATTAGTAAGATTAAAACAAGCCTCAGAATTAACAGGATGTGATATCTACGGAAAAGCTGAATATTTTAACCCTGGTGAATCTGTTAAAGACAGGGCAGCACTTTTTATAGTCGAAGATGCAATTAAAAAAAAACTGATAACAAAAGGTGGGACAATAGTTGAAGGTACTGCTGGAAATACCGGCATTGGTTTAGCTATAGTTTGTAAAGAATATGAATTAAAACTAAAAATAATCATTCCAAAAACTCAGTCGATTGAAAAAAAAGAAACATTAAAAAAATTAGGAGCTGAATTAATTGAAGTAGATGCAGTACCTTATTCAAACCCTTTAAACTACATAAAACAATCGAAAAAAATTGCTGAAGATCTTAATAAAAAAAATAAAAATGGTGTTTTTTGGGCTAATCAATTTGATAACGTGGTTAATACAGAGGCACATATTAAAACCACCTCTGAAGAAATTTGGAGCCAGACAGCAGGAAAAGTTGACGGTTTTACTTGCTCGGTAGGTACTGGTGGTACTTTATCTGGTGTATCAATAGGGCTTAAAAGTAAAAATAAAGATATCAAAATTGCGTTATCAGATCCTATGGGTTCTTCTTTATATTCTTACATAAAAAATAACAAGTTAGAAAACACTGGAAGTTCAATTACTGAAGGTATAGGCACTGGACGTATAACAAAAAATTTTGAAAAAGCTATTATTGATGAAGCTTTTCAGACTGACGATTCAGAAGCTTTAAATATTGTATACGATTTAATTAAAAAACAGAAAATAATTTTAGGAGGCTCATCAGGAATTAATATAGCTGGAGCTATAAAATTAGCAAAAAAAATGGGCCCTGGTAAAACTATAGTAACAATACTTTGCGATCATGGTAAAAGATATGCTAGTAAGATTTTTAATAAAGAGTTTTTAAAAAGTAAAAATCTCCCAATTCCCGATTGGTTATAAAATTTGACTTAAAAAAAGCTTTGTTCTATCTGATTGTGGATTATCAAAAAAATCTTTGGTTTTAGCTTTTTCAACTATTCTACCTTCATCCATAAAAATCATATTGTCTGCTACTTCTTTAGCAAATCCCATTTCATGGGTAACAACGATCATTGTCATTCCCGCTTTAGCCAAATCTACCATTGAGTCTAATACCTCTTTTATCATTTCTGGATCTAATGCTGATGTAGGTTCATCGAATAACATTATTTTTGGTTCCATACACAGAGCTCTTGCTAGCGCTGATCTTTGCTGTTGACCTCCAGAAAGCTGGCCTGGAAATTTTTTTGCTTGATCTGCAATTTGAACTTTTTCTAAATTCCTCATAGCAATTTCTTCAGCTTGTTTTTTAGGCAATTTTTTTACCCATATTGGAGCTAATGTGCAATTATCTAAAATTGATAAATGTGGAAATAAATTAAATTGTTGAAATACCATTCCAACTTCAGCCCTTATTTGTTCAATATCTTTTGTATTGTCAGAAATTTCTTTCCCATCAACTATAATTTCACCTTCTTGATGTTCCTCTAGACGATTAATACATCTAATTAGTGTTGATTTTCCTGAGCCAGATGGTCCACAAATAACAATTTTTTCTTGCTGATTAACCTCTAAACTCACATCTTTTAAAGCTTGAAATTTATCAAACCATTTATTTACGTTTTTTAATTCAATAATTTTACTCATATTTTTATCTCTCTGTACTTAATTTTTTCTCTAAATTTTGACTATATCTACTCATAGCATAACAAATAATCCAGAAAACTAAACCTGCAAATACGTAGCCCTCCATGGCCATACCTAGCCATTTTGGATTAGTTTTTGCCAAATTTACCATTCCTGCTAGTTCTAGTAATCCAACAACAAAAATTAGAGGAGTATCTTTTACAAGCGCTAAGAAAGTATTAGCTATCCCAGGTATTACTAATTTTAAAGCTTGAGGTAATATAATAAGAAAATGCATCCTCCAATATCCCATTCCTAAAGATTTTGCGGCCTCATATTGTCCTTTTGGAAGAGCTTGCAGCCCCCCTCTAATGACCTCAGCCATGTAGGCTGCTTCAAATAGAGTGATAGCTATTAAAACTCTAATTAATTTGTCAACATACGTACCGTCAGGTAAAAACATTGGAAACATTACTGCTGACATAAATAAAACAGTTATAAGGGGAACACCTCTCCATAGCTCTATAAAACCAATAGAGGTATACCTAATGGCCGGTAAACTTGATCTTCTACCTAGGGCTAAAAACATTCCTATGGGAAAACACAATATTAAAGCAAAAGCAGATACTATAAATGTTAAAGATAACCCTCCCCAAGCGCCTGTCTCAACATATTTAAGACCAAAATCGCCTCCTGATATGAGCTTGAGCCCAATAATAGGATATACAAAAAGTAAAAAAATTAATAAGTATTTTTTAATTTTTAAAGGAACAAAAAAGGATGCGCCTACTAAACTAAATAACAATATAAAAGCTGAATTTATTCGCCATTGTTCAGCATCTGGATACATTCCGTAAACAAATCTATTAAACCAAACCTTTACAAAAACCCAGCAAGCGCCACTACCAGTGCAATCTTCTTTTGAATTTCCAGAAAAATTAGCGTCAAAAAAGAACCAGTTTAATATTGGTGGAATATATTTTATTAGAGTAAAAATTACTATTAAAGTTAAAATGGCGTTGAAATTAGTTGAATTAAAATTGGTATTAATTTTATCTAATAGTTTATTGCCACTAAACTCTATTCTTATGAAATATAGTCCAATGGTTCCTAAGATTAATGGGGCAAAATAACTTAATTTACTTGGTAAAAAACCTGTAAAATTTAGATTTAAAAATGTATTTAATAAAACATCTAAAAAACTAATAAAAATAAAGAAACCACCAAAAATTACAAAACTGGTTAAATTTTCTTTTGATGGTTTCATTAAAATTTTTTTCATTATTTTTCCTTGATAGCTATTTTTTTATTATACCAATTCATAAAAACAGAAATAGATAAACTAAGAGATAAATATGTAAGCATTGTAATTGAAATAATTTCGATAGCTCTGCCTGTTTGCATTAAAGCAGTTCCTGCAAAAACTAGAACTATATCTGGATAAGCTATTGCTGCAGCTAAAGACGAATTTTTTGTTAAGTTCAAATATTGGTTAGTCGTTGGCGGTATTATTATTCTTAACGCTTGAGGCATTACTACTAATTTTAAAATTTGGGCTTTAGTTAAACCTATTGATGCAGCAGCTTCTTTTTGTCCTTTGTTTACACCAAGTATACCAGCTCTTACATTTTCTGCTATGAAAGTTGCTGTATACATTGACAGAGCTAAAGCTAAAGATATTAATTCAGGTATAATGCTTACCCCCCCTTTATATACATAAACTGTTGTAGATAATTGTTCTAGCTCTGGTATTTGGAATGACAAACTAACTCCACCAATTAAAAAAGTTAACAAAGGAAGACCAACTAATAATCCTAAAGAAACATAAAAAGTTGGTAGTTGTTTTCCAAATTCATCTCTTTGCTTTCTTGCATATCTAGAAAAAAAAATTATTGAAATAGTAGCTAAAATAATTGAATAAAAGAAAATTGAAAAATTAGTCCAAATAAATTTTGGTACATACCAACCTTTTACATTTAAAAAACTAATATCATAAAAATTAATTGAGTCTACTGTTAGAGGTAGTGCTCTTAGAGCAGCAAAATACCAAAAAAATATTTGTAATATTAGAGGAATATTTCTAAAAATCTCTACATACCATTCTGCAGACTTAGCTATTAGGTAATTTTGAGATAATCTTCCTATTCCAACTGTAACTCCTAATAATGTTGCAAAAAATATACCTATAGATGAAACTAAGATTGTATTTAACAATCCAACTAAAAATGCTCTAGCGTAGGAATGAGATCCATCATAATCAATTAGAGAAAATGTAATGTCAAAAGAAGATTCTTGTGAAAGAAAGCCAAATCCAAAGGAAATTCCTCTGTTTCCCATATTGTCTTGAGCATTAATAGTGAAGTATATAATTACTAGTACTAGAAATAAAATTGTTAAAATTTGAGGAATTAAATCCTTATTTTTATTACTCAAATCTATTTTAAAATTTTTTAAATTCATTAATTGAAATATAATTTAGAATAAAAAAAAGGGCCAGATAAATCCAGCCCTTTTTAATTTTAACAGCAATTATCTTGCTGGTGGTACGTAAAGTATTCCACCTTTTGTCCATAATTCATTTGGACCCCTGTTTGGCAATATATTTGTGTCAGCTATATGTTTTTTGTAGCTTTCACCATAGTTACCAACTTGCTCGATAATTCTTAAGCTCCACTCATTATCAAGACCAAAAGCAGCACCTAATTCACCTTCAGCTCCAACTAATCTTTTAATAGCTGGGTTATCTGAGTCTTTCAGGCTTGAAGCGTTTGATGAGTTAACACCATATTCTTCTGCTTCGATCATTGCGTTAAGAGACCATCTCACAATATCTTCCCACACTGAGTCACCTTGTCTTACAACAGGACCTAGTGGTTCTTTAGAAATTGTTTCTGGCAATACTTTGTGATCATCCGGTGCACTCAATTTTGTTCTTTGAGCAGCTAAACCAGATTTATCAGTTGTATAAGTATCACATCTTCCAGCGTCATAAGCTTGAACAACTTCGTCTGCTTTTTCAAACGCAATTGGTTCATACTTAATATTCTTAGAATTAAAGAAGTCTCTCATGTTTAGCTCTGTAGTCGTACCTGTATTTGTACAAGCAGATATACCGTCTCTGAAATCATTTACTGAGTTGATACCAGAATTTTTTCTAACCATGAAACCTTGACCATCATAAAAGTTTACACCAACAAAAGTTAAACCTATGTCAGCATCTCTTGATAATGTCCAAGTTGTGTTACGTGCTAGTACATCGATTTCACCTGATGTTAAAGCAGTGAATCTTTCTTTAGCACTTAATGGAGTATATTTAACTTTGTCAGCATCACCTAAAACAGCAGCTGCAACAGCTCTACATACATCAACATCTATACCAGTCCAATTTCCAGACTCATCAGCATTTGAGAATCCTGGAAGTCCTTGTGAAACTCCACATTTCACAAAACCGGCTTTTTTAGTGTTGTCTAAAGTTTTAGATTTTTTTGATCCAGATCCTCCGCCACCTTGGCCACAAGCCACAAGCAAAGAAGAAGCAAGAACAACTAAAATCCAAGTCTTAATTGATTTAATCATAATTTATGATTTCCTCTCTTTTTTTCTTATTGTTAACAATATTTTTGAAAATTTATTTCAAAACAATTTATTATGGATTAATCTAAGTTGGTGCACAATATGATTTATTATTACATTGAGACTTCTAGAAGCACTAGATCTAGATGTTTATCAATATTCAAGGACAGATATATAATAAAACAACCTTAAGCTAATTTCTTTTCTGACGAGGTAAGTTCATACAATCTACTCAAAGTTCTTTTGAATGGCTTAGCCAAATTACCGGATGAATTTAAATTTTCAAGATTTGTTTGTAATGAAATCAATAGAGAAACTTTTTTTTCATAAAGAATATCAACTAAAGTTATAAATCTTTGTTGTTGATTGATATTTTCATTTTTAAATATAGGAATATTTTCTATAATAATAAATTTACATACATCGGATATCGCAATATAATCTTCAGCACCTAAATTATCATTACATAAATAATCAAAACTTAATTTAGTAATACCCTCATAAAAATTATTAATTACTATTTTCCTTCCTTTTATATTTAATATAATTTTATCTTTTTTCTTATTTTTAGTTAATTTCCTGAATATTTGATTTATTTGAAATATATTTTTTTCAGTGATAGGAAAATACGCTCTTTGTAATACATTTAAGCCTGACATTCGATAATCTTCTTGGATAATCAATTTTTTTTGAATCGAATTTTCTTTTATAATTGAAATGAAAGGTAAAAACTGCTCTCGTTGCAAACCGTCTTTATATAAATCATCAATTTTGATATTAGACGTAATCAAGATTTTTATATTTTCTAAGAATATTGTTTCAAATAATTTGCCTAAAATCATTGCATCAACAATATTGGTCACTTGCAATTCATCTAGATAAATTAATTTATATTTCTTCAAATTTTTTACAAACTTATTTATTGAGTTTGACTTATCTTTATATTTGAAATCATGAAAGCTAATCATAAACTCATTAAAATGAGATCTTTTTTTTGGTATATCAATGTAATTAAAGAAATGGTTGGCAATCATTGTTTTTCCAAGTCCTACATCACCGTAAAGATAAAAACAAAGCTTCTTATCTTTTTTAGAAAATAAGTTAAAAAATCTATTTTTGGGTTTTATAAAAGTATTCAAAGATTCAATAATTTCGATTTGTTTAGTATTTTTTTCAAATTTATTATCTTTACACAATTTTAAAAAAGAATTTTTTAAGGAAACTTTTTTCATTAATCGATCTTTAGAGGCTTTTTTCCCACTTAATTGAACTCCTTACCATTACGTCTAATTTATCAAATTTGGGTCTCCATTTAATAAAGTTTTTTAAATTTTTTGTTACAGCAATAATCTTAACTAAATCCCCTTTTCTTTTTGGTGCTTTAATTATTTTGCCTTTTTGGTTTGAATATTCTAAAAATTTTTCAGCAACCTCCCTTACTGATATACCCTTACTGTAACCGCAGTTTAAAATTTTCGATTTATTAATTTTATCAATTTTGTTTAAAACCTGAGCATGTATCTCAGCTATATCAGAAACATGTATAAAGTCTCTTATGCATGATCCATCTTTTGTTGAGTATTTTGTTCCATATATTTTTAATAACGGTTTTTTTTTAAGAATTTGTATAGAAAAATTTTTAAATAAATGGTCGGCTTTATTTATTAAACCAAATTTTCCACTTGGACTTGCTCCAACTATATTAAAATACCTTAGGATACCGTAATTTATTTTATTTTTTTTACAATTTTTGATTATAATTTTTTCTGCTGCAAGTTTAGTTTTCCCATAAATACTTTTCGGTTTTAATTGTGATTTTTCAGTTACTTGGTATTTTCCATCTTTATAAACTGCTGCTGTAGATGAGAATATAAAATTTCTTACTGAAGTATTTAAACACGTAGAAATTAGAGATTTTGTATTTAAAACATTATTCTTATAATATTTCTTTGGATTCTTTTCTCCTTCTCCAATTATTAAACTTGCTGCTAAATGAATTACAGAGTCGATCTTGTTTTTAATTATTATTGATTTAATTTTTTTTGTATTGTTTATATTAGCTTTATAAAATTTCGCTTTTCTGTTAATTAATTTTTTGAACCCGGTAGATAAATTATCAACAATTATAACCTTTTTTTTATCTTTTAATAATAGTTCAGAAATATGTGACCCTATATAACCTGCTCCTCCAGTAATAAGAATATTTTTTGTCATTAAATTTGGCGCGCCCTGAAGGATTCGAACCTACGACCCTCGGTTTAGAAAACCGATGCTCTATCCAACTGAGCTAAGGGCGCAATTAAATTAGTTAGTATATTTACTTAAAAACATACCAAGTGGTCAATATAAATCGGGGATTTTATCCCAAATTTTTCAGATTTTTCATGTTGATGAATATGATGCGAATGTACAAAAACAGGTAAATGTTCACCATTTTTGGTTTTTAATGTATATATAAAATTTGTGCCTCTAAATTTTCTATCAACTACTTCTAATTTCAATTTACTTTGATCATCATGAATTAGATCTTCTGGTTGTAAAAGTAATTTAACATTATCTCCTGAATTAAAATTATTTGACAATTTACCCCTTATTTCACCTAACTCATCATGTTTTAACCTGTGAACTGCACATTCACTATCAATTACTTTTACATCAATAAAAACGCCTTTATTTAAAAAATTTGCTACCTCTATTGAATTTGGTTCATGGTGCACATTGTACGGAATGTCAAATTGTTTTAATTCCTGATTTAAGATAATTCCACATTTATCAGCCATTGAAAAAGCTTCGTATGAGTCATGAGTGACAATGATAGTAGTAAGATTAATTCTTTTTAAAAGTTTTTTTACTGAAACTTGAATTTCTTCCTTCAAACTTTGATCGATATTAGAAAAAGGCTCATCTAACAAAAGTAAATCTGGTTTAGACATTAAAGATCTTGCAATTGATACTCGTTGAGCCTCACCTGCGCTTATTTGATGGGGAAATTTATTTAAAATAGGATCTATGTGTAATAATTCAATAATTTCTTTTGTATCGAAAGAAAATCCATTTCCATTAGATCTTTTTTTTCCAAAATTAATATTATCAATTACTTTATAATTTGGAAATAAAGAGTTATCTTGAAATGAAAGAGCTATGTTCCTTTTTTCAGGTTCTACATGGACATTATTGGAAGCAATTAATTTTCCCTTAAGAAATATTTTTCCTGAATTTAATCTTTGTAACCCAGCTAGTGTTCTTAAGATTGTAGTTTTCCCTATTCCAGACGGTCCTAACAAAGAAATAATCTGTCCTTGATCTTCAATTTTTAAATCTACGTTGCTTACTTTATTTTTTTCACTAGCGACAAAATTCCCTTTTTGAATATCTAGAAAGTATTTGGACATATTTTGATTATATTAATTTTTTTGCGAAAGTATATATTTTGAAGAAAATAATATTAGAATAGTAGCCCAACCAATCAAAAATAATGAAGGTAAAGCTGCTGCTTCTAATAGGTCTTGAGATGCGTATACATATGCTTGAGTAGCAAATGTCTCAAAATTAAAAGGCCTTAATATCATTGTTATTGGCAACTCTTTTATAATTTCTAATGCTATGAGAACTACTATTAAGATAACGTTATTTTTAAGATACGGAATGTGAATTTTAGAAAATGTTTTAATTTTAGAATATCCTAATAAATAAGCACTCTCATCTATTGAGCTATTAATTTTTTCATAACTAGATTTAATTCCATTAAAAGAAAGAGAAAAAAATCTTATAAAGTAAGCAAGTATTAAACCAAATATTGAACCAATAAATAATTTTTTAGTACTACCAAAATTAGTATTTTGGTTAATTAAATCACTAAAATTTGAAAATAAAGTTATAA
>CACGMG010000010.1 GCA_902574045.1 uncultured Pelagibacteraceae bacterium
AAAAAAGAAGTTTGTAAATTTAAAGCGATCAACATTGCGAAAAAATACGGGTTTACGATCCAGCAACAATTCATTTTGCAGCAGATGATATGATAAAAATTTGTGAGGAGGGACCAGTATTCGAGCCTAAATTTATTTTTTATAAAACTGATAAATGGAAAAATATTGATAAAGAGTCTCAAAAAGCTTTCGAATTTTTAATTAAAAAATTAGAAAAAAACGTAGAGGTTTTTGATACACCCTCATATTTTAAAGAAATTCCAAAATATCATCAAATTATTCATGAAACTGATTTAGCTAATAATTTTCAAATTTATTATAAAAAAGACAAAAATAAACTTTCTAAGGAAATGAGAGACGCAATAGAAAGAGGAATGAAATATTCAGCAAAGGAATATACTGATGCTATAGATTTCATGAAACAAAGTTATGAGTCTTTTAAAGAAGTGTTCGAGGACTATCACGGTATAATTACACCTTCTTCAAGCGGTGTGGCTGACAAAGGCTTAAAGTCCACTGGAAGTGCAGACTTTCAAAAAATTTGGACTTATTTAGGTTTGCCGACTATTTCACTACCTTTACTAACTGGAGAAAATAATTTACCATTAGGAGTTCAGTTAGTTGGAAATAAGCTTGATGACTTAAGATTTTTGGGCACAGCTAACTGGTTGGAGAAAAATTGTAAAGATGAATAAGATAACATCAATAATTGGCTGCGCTTTCTGTATTGCCTTTCTTATAGGCTTGGCAACAACTTTAACTAGGTCAATGATGATAGGTTTCAAAGATGTTTTGCCAGTCTATATTCTAATGGGCTTAGTTATAGTAATGATGTTGTATGAAGCCTTCGGTGACAAAAAGAAATAATTTCTATCCTTATTTACTTTTATTTATTCAGCCTATCTTTATGGCTTCTAATATAATTGTTGCTAGAGGTGGGGTTGAGTATGTCCCTCCTGTTTCATTAGCATTTTGGAGATGGCTTACAGTTTTTATTATTTTAACACCATTTTTTTTTGATGAAATAATAAAAAAAAAGGGAAAAGTAAAAATAGAGTCTCCCAAACTATTTTTTTTAGGACTTACAGGGTGCGGAATTTGTGGAGCATTTCCTTTTATAGCGGGCATGTCGACTACGATGGCAAATATGGGAATTATTTATACTTCTTCTCCTATATTCATAATTGTATTATCTGTTTTATTTTTCGGAGATAAGATTAACTTTTCTAGGATTGCTGGTTTAATTTTATGTCTCTCAGGCGTTTTAATAATAATTTGTAAAGGTGATTTAACATATCTTATAAATTTTAAATTCACATCAGGAGACCTATGGATGTTAGGAGCAGCTGTTGGTTGGGCTGTTTATTCTATTTTCCTTATTAATTGGAAAAGCAGCTTCAGTCTTATGGCTAGATTTACTCTTATAGCTTTTTTTGGAACAATTTCTCTATTTCCTTTTTATTTAATTGAAGAGATTTATTTTTTTAATACAGCATTTAATATTAATTTTATATTTTGGGTTTTATTTGCCGCTATTTCTCCGGGGATTATTGCTTTCACTTTATATACAAAAGTCCAGAAATATGTTGGAGCTTCTCTAGCAGGATTTACTCTTTATATATTTTCAATATACTCTGCTATATATGGGATAGTTTTATTTAATGAATCTCTTTTAAACTTTCATTATTATGGAGCAGCTCTAGTATTTATCGGGGTTTATTTAGCCAGAAAGATTGTTAGATGAAATATTTATACTTAACTTTATCATCCTTAATAATTGCTTATATTGTATTAGTAGTTTTCATATATTTTTATCAAAGAAATTTACTTTATCTTCCTTCAGAAAATAATTATCAAAATGATAAGATCCAATTCAATTACGATGAAATTTTTATTAAAGCTAATGATGGAGTTTTCCTTAAATCATGGATAATAAAAAAAGATTTTAACAAGTTTAAAACACTTGTTATATTTCATGGAAATGCGGGTCACTTATCAAATAGGACTTACAAATTGAATCAACTTTATAAATTAGATATTAATATTCTACTAATTTCTTGGAGAGGATTTAGTGGTAATAAAGGGTCACCAACGGAACAAAATTTATATGAAGATGCAGAGGCATCAATAAAATGGTTAAATAAAGAAGGAGTGGATAATAGCCGGATTATTTTATACGGTGAATCTTTAGGGAGTGGAGTAGCAGTTGAATTAGGGAAAAAAAATAATTTTAACAGCATAATATTAGAGTCTCCTTTTACCTCAATAGAAAATTCTGCAAAAATTTATTATCCTTATTTACCTGTTAAACTTCTTTTGAAGGATAGGTATGACTCAATTAGCAAAATTAAAATGATAAATACTCCTATTTTGATAATGCATGGAGAGAAAGATGATGTCATTCCTTTTTCAATGGGTAAAGAATTATTTAAAGAAGCCAATAATCCAAAACATTCATATTTTACAAATGATGATGATCATATGATGGAATTTAATTCTAATTTATTAAAGGTGATTAAAGATTTTATCGAAAAATATTAAGAGTTTAATCCTAATAATGCCTTAGCAAAAAACTCTGCTTTAAAAGGATGAAGGTCTGAGTCTTTTTCACCCATGCCTACTGCAACAATGGGTAAGTTGTATTTTTTACAAATAGCTAAAATAATTCCACCTTTAGCAGTACTATCAAGTTTAGTAACAATTAAACCCGTAATGTTATGTATTTTACTGAATTCTTCAACTTGATTTAACGCATTCTGTCCAGTAGTTGCATCCAAAACTAAGATTACCTCATTAGGAAACTTTTCATCAATTTTTTTGAGGACATTTATAATCTTTTTATACTCATCCATTAAATTTTTTTTATTCTGCAACCTTCCAGCTGTATCAATTAAAGCAATATCTATTTGATTTTTTTTTGCAAACTCAGCTGTTTTAAAAGCTACTGATGCTGGATCGCTATTAATCTCTGATTTAATTATATCAACTTTAACTCTTGCTGCCCAAACTTGTAATTGATCAATAGCAGCTGCCCTAAAAGTATCTGCTGCTCCAAAAACAACAGACCTATTGTTATCTTTAAAATATTTTCCTAGCTTTCCAATTGTGGTTGTTTTTCCTACACCATTAACTCCAGATACAACTATTACAGAGGAATTAGCGTTTCCCATTAAACTGAGATCTTTCTCATATTTCAATAGTTCGATTGCCATTTTGTCAGCTAATAACTTTAAAATTTCTTTGTGATCATCTAATTTTTTATCGATCTTAAAATTTTCAAAATCTTTTCTAAGTTCTTTGGCAACATCTACCCCGGCATCTGAGGAAATAATTAATTCTTCAAATTCTGTTAAGACTCCTTCATCTATAATTTTTTTTGAAAAAATATTTTTAAAACCCTCTGAAAGACCAGAAGAACTTTTTCCAAGACCTAATTTAAATTTATCAAATAATCCCATATCAGATATCTATTTTTATATTTTTTATCTCAGATACTGGTCCAGTCATAAAAATATTTTTATTTTCATCATATTTAATTTTTAATATTCCCTCTTTAAATTTTACATTAACATTGCTATCAGTAAGCTTATTAACATACGCCGCAACTGCAGTAGCACAAGCAGCAGTTCCGCATGCCTTAGTTAAACCTGCACCGCGTTCCCAAACATTCACTGTTATGTTGTTTACATTATCTACTTGAGCAAAAGTAACATTAGTTTTTTCTAGAAAAAGCTCATGATTCTCGATCTTGGGCCCTAAAATATTTAAATCATATTCAAAACAATTTTTAACAAAAAAAATTATATGTGGATTTCCTACATTAACGCAAAAACCACCATTAAAAGTTTTACCATTAATATTCAATGTTACATCTCCAGGATTTATTGTTTTTGATAATGGAATTTCATCAAAACCAAATAAAGGTTTTCCCATTTCAAGCTCAACATCAAAATTACTAATTATTTTTGCATTAAGTATTCTATTACTTGTCTTTAATTTAATTTCTTTAGAGTTTAAATTTTTACCTAAAAGATAAGCCACACATCTAGATCCATTACCACAAGCACTTATCTCACCTCCATCAGAATTATAAATTGTTATGGGATAAATATTTCCCTTTTCTTTTTCTATAAAGATTATTTGATCAAATCCAATATTAGCTCTATTCCCTAATTCAATAATTTTTTCTTTAGACAAATTAATAGAGTTTCCCCTTCTATCAATGATTATAAAATCATTACCTAATCCATCCATTTTATAAGCGTTAATAGTTGCCATAATTGATTAATATAATTATTCATTGACTTTTAAAACCCCAAATTGTAGTTTCTCCAAACTTTCCGCAAATACCTAAGTTTTTGCGGTGCTCTTGAAAACAAGAGTGTCGACACTAGTCAGCGAAGGTTCGCCCACTAGTGCGATAGGTGTTGGTTGTAATAAAAATGTTTGAAAATTTAACAAATAAACTAGAAAGTATTTTTTCTAAGCTTAAAAGCGCCCCTTCTTTAACTGAGGAACAGGTAGACTCTGGTCTAAAAGAAATACGATTAGCTTTATTAGAAGCTGACGTAGCTCTTCCAGTCACAAAAGAATTTATTTCAAATGTAAGACCTAAAGCTATTGGCCAAGAGATTATTAAATCAACCTCAGCTGGCCAGATGATAATTAAAATTGTCTATGATGAATTAGTAAAAATTTTAGGTTCTAAAAATGAAGAATTAAATTTTAAAGCTGTTCCACCAGTTTCTATATTATTAGTGGGCCTACAAGGTTCAGGAAAAACAACAACTGCTGCAAAATTAGCAAAAAATATTGAGAAAAATCATAAAAAAAAAGTAATGCTAGTTAGTTTAGACGTTTATAGACCTGCAGCTCAAGAGCAGCTTAAATTACTTGCAGAAACAAATGGAATTCAATGTTTGCCAATAGTTGAAAAGCAACAACCAATCGATATCACTAATAGAGCTTTGAATACTGCTAACCTTAATGGCTCTGACATTATAATATTTGATACTGCAGGCAGGACTCAAGTAGATTTACCTATGATGTCTGAGATAAAACAAATTAAAAAGATCACAAAACCAGCTGAAACAATTTTAGTAGCAGACTCACTAACAGGACAAATAGCTGTAAACGTAGCAAAAGAATTCAATACAACAGTAAATTTATCAGGAATAATTCTTACAAGAATTGATGGTGATGCTAGAGGCGGAGCTGCACTGAGCATGAAACACGTAACAGGCAAACCAATTAAGTACATTGGTGTTGGGGAAAAAATCACAGATCTAGAAGTATTTTATCCGGATAGATTAGCAAATAGAATTTTAGGTATGGGAGATGTGGTTACTTTAGTTGAAAAAGCTCAACAAGACTTAAGTGAAGAAAAAATTAGAGAAACAGAGGAAGAATTAAAAAAAGGAATATTTACAATGGACTCTTACCTTGCTCAACTTAGACAAATGAAAAAAATGGGAGGAATGGAGGGAGTTATGTCAATGCTTCCTGGAGTGAATAAAATGAAAACAAAAATGGATCAGGCAAATATTGATGAAAAAATGTTAATTGAAAATGAAGCCATAATACTTTCAATGACCAAAAAAGAAAAAGAAAATCCAAAAATTATTAGTGGATCTAGAAGGAAAAGAATTTCAACAGGCTCAGGCGTAGATGTTTCTAAGATTAATAAACTTCTTAAACAATTTAAAATGATGTCTGACATGATGAAAAAAATGTCAGAAGGAAAAAAAATTCCATCTGGTGTGATACCAGATGAAATGTTAAATCAACTAAAATGAAAGGTACAAAATGTTAAGAATAAGATTGTCTATGGGTGGAGTAAGAAAAAGGCCTGTCTATAAAATAGTAGTAGCTGACGGCAGATATCCAAGAGATGGAAAGTTTATTGAAAAATTAGGGTCTTACAACCCTCTTTTGCCAAAAGATAAAAAAGAAAGAGTAAAAGTAGAATTTGAGAGAGTTAAATACTGGATGAGTAAAGGCGCTCAACCAACTCTAAGAGTTTCGAGAATTTTAGGAGAGATGCAATTAATGCCTATGCCTAAACCTGGAAATAATCCTTTGAAAGCGATACCTAAGAAAGACAGAAAAAAGGAAGGAAAAGAAGAACCTAAAGCAGAAGCTAAAAAGGAAGAACCTAAAGCAGAAGCTAAAAAGGAAGATCCTAAAGCAGAAGCTAAAAAGGAAGAACCTAAAGCAGAAGCTAAAAAGGAAGAACCTAAAGCAGAAGCTAAAAATGAAGAGCCTAAAGCAGAAGCTAAAAAGGAAGAGCCTAAAGCAGAAGCTAAAAAGGAAGAGCCTAAAGCTTAATTGGAAGTAATATTTATGTTTGAGGTCAAGATTTTTACTCTATACCCTGATTTATATCCTGGACCACTTAATTCTGGGATATATAAAAAGGCTAAGGAAAAAAATATTTGGAGTCTAAAAGTAATTAATATTAGAGATTACGCAAATGACAAACATGGATCTGTTGATGACACTCCTTTCGGAGGCGGAAGTGGAATGTTGCTGAGACCAGATGTAGTTGCGTCAGCTCTTGATCCAAATTTAAATAGAAATGAACCTGTTATTTATTTATCTCCCAAAGGTAAAAAATTTGATCAAACTATTGCGAAAGAACTTAGTAAGCATAAAAAACTAAACTTGCTATGTGGCCATTTTGAAGGTATCGATCAAAGACTTTTAGAGACAAGAAATATTCAAGAATATAGTATTGGTGATTTTATATTATCTGGTGGAGAAGCAGCTTCATTTGTTTTCATTGACTCTATTATTCGATTACTACCTGGGGTCCTAGGCAACGATAGTTCATTAAAAGAGGAAAGTTTCGAAAATGATCTACTAGAATATCCTCAATATACAAAACCTCAAAATTGGGAGGGAAAAAACACTCCAGAAGTACTTTTATCAGGTGATCATGCGAGAATTAAAAGCTGGCGTTTATCACAATCTGAGGCTATAACACGTCGCCAGAGACCAGATCTTTGGAAAAAATATTTGAATAGAAAAAATGAAAAACATTGAAGACATAAATAAAGAAGCAATAAAAAAAATTGTTGCAAATAAAAAAATAACTGAATTTTCTCCAGGCGATACTATAAAAGTTGGTGTAAAAATTATTGAGGGTAAAAGAGAGAGAATTCAATATTTTGAAGGTGTTTGTATCGCAAAAAAAAACAGAGATTTAAACTCTTCATTTACTGTGAGAAAAATTTCATTTGGTGAAGGGGTAGAAAGAACTTTTGCACTTTACAGTCCAAATTTAGATACTATTAAAGTTATTAGAACAGGAAAAGTTCGGAGAGCAAAGCTATATTATTTGAGAAGCAGAAAAGGAAAATCTGCAAGAATTGCTGAAAAAATTAAAAAAAAAATTGGAGTCGATGTTTCAACTCAACCTGAAATATCTGTAAAAACAGAAGAAGTAGTCACTAAAGAAGCAACAAAAAATGTTGATAAAAAAGAAACAGATGTTGCAAAAGAACAAATTAAATTAAAAGCTGAAGATAAAAAATAAGCTAATTTTTTATGCCTAAAACACTATATGATAAAATATGGGAAAACCACCTTGTACATGAACAAGAAGACGGGACCTCATTAATTTATGTTGACCGTCATCTAGTTCATGAGGTTACGAGTCCACAAGCCTTTGAAGGATTAAGATTACAAAAAAGAAAAGTAAGAAGACCAGAGTTAACTTTAGCCGTTCCGGACCACAATGTGCCAACTACTGACAGGTCAAAAGGAATAAATGATAAAGAGTCAAAGATACAAGTAGATACTTTAAGACAAAACTGTAAAGAATTCGGGGTGGAACTTTTTGATGTTAATGATAAAAGACAAGGTATAGTTCATATTATTGGACCAGAACAAGGATTTACTCAGCCAGGGACCGTAATTGTTTGTGGGGATAGCCACACAGCCACTCATGGCGCTTTTGGATCTTTAGCATTTGGAATAGGAACATCAGAAGTTGAGCACGTTCTAGCTACTCAAACACTAATTCAAAAAAAATCAAAAAACTTAAGAATTAATGTAAATGGAAAATTACCGATAGGGGTGACAGCTAAAGACGTAATTTTAAAAATCATTGGAACTATAGGTACAGCGGGCGGAACAGGTTACGTAATAGAATTTGCTGGAGAAGTAATTAAGAATTTAACTATGGAAGAGAGAATGACAGTTTGCAATATGACTATAGAAGCTGGAGCCAGAGCTGGATTAATTGCCCCTGATGAAAAAACCTTTGAATATTTAAAAGGCAAAGCAATGTCTCCTAAAGGAGATTATTGGGACAAAGCAGTAATATTTTGGAGATCTTTATATTCGGATCAAGAATGTAAATTTGATAAAGAAATAAATATTGAAGGAGAAAAAATTGAACCACTGGTTACTTGGGGAACTTCACCTCAAGACGTATCTCCGGTTACAGGGATTGTGCCTGATCCAAATAATGAAAAGAATGAGGATAGAAAGATGGCAATGAAAAGGTCTTTGGAGTACATGGGTTTAAAAGCTAACACAAAAATTTCAGAAATAAAAATTGATAAAATTTTTATCGGTAGTTGCACTAATGGCAGAATAGAAGATTTAAGGTTGGCAGCAAGTTTATTAAAAGGAAAAAAAATCGCTAGAAATGTGAGCGCGATGGTAGTACCCGGATCTGGCTTGGTAAAAGCTCAAGCTGAAAAAGAGGGATTACATAAAATCTTTGTTGAAGCAGGTTTTGAGTGGAGAGAACCTGGTTGTTCTATGTGTTTGGGCATGAATCCAGATCAATTAAAACCAAAAGAAAGATGCGCTTCAACATCAAATAGAAATTTTGAGGGTAGGCAAGGTAGAGGGGGCAGAACTCACTTGGTTAGTCCTGGCATGGCAATTGCTGCAGCAATTAACGGGCATTTATCAGATGTAAGAGAGATACAATAATGAATAAGTTTTCAAAATTAAAAAGCATACCTTCATACTTGTCGCTGCAAAATATTGATACTGACATGATAATTCCAAAACAGTTTTTAAAAACTATAAAAAGAACTGGACTAGGTAAAAGTTTATTCTATGAAATGCGATATGACGAGAACGGAAAGTTATTGGAAGATTTTATATTAAATAAAGAACCGTATAAAAATTCCAAAATTTTAATAGCAGGAAAGAATTTTGGTTGTGGCTCCTCAAGAGAGCATGCTCCTTGGGCTCTGTCTGATTTTGGTATTAAGTGTGTAATTAGCTCTAGCTTTGCGGACATTTTTTATAACAATTGTTTTAAGAACGGTATTTTACCTATAAAGATAAATGAGCAAATAATTTTAGAATTATCAGAGTATTCAAAAAGAAAAGAGGAAATAGGAATAGATTTAGAAAAACAAGAAATTTCATTTGGAAACAAAATTTCAAAATTTGAATTAGATAGTTTTAAAAAAAAATGTTTAATAGAAGGGTTAGATGATATTGATTTATCTATGAAGAAAATTAATCAAATAGATAATTTTGAAAGAGTATTAACTTCAGAAAAACCATGGATTTTAAGAAATGAGTAGTAAAGGCAGAAAGATTTTACTATTACCTGGTGATGGCATCGGACCAGAAGTTGTAAGAGAGGTAAAAAAAATTTTAGAGTGGTTTAACAAAAATAAATCACTAGATTTTAGTTTTGACGAAGAACTCATAGGAGGAGCATCTATAGATGTTAATAAAATTCCAATTACTGATGAAGTTTTTTATAAGTCTTTACAGTCTGATGCTGTAATCCTAGGAGCATGCGGGGGTCCTAAGTGGGATAACTTAGAGTTTTCCAAAAAACCAGAAAGAGCTCTTTTAAAATTGAGAAAAGAACTTAAATTATTTGCGAATTTAAGACCAGCTATATGTTTTAAACAATTAGTAGACTCATCTACGTTGAAACCTGAAATAGTATCTGGTCTAGATATAATGATAGTGAGAGAATTAACTGGAGGAATATATTTTGGCGAGCCTAGAGGAATTGAACCAATAGAAAACAATCAAAGAAGAGGCATAAACACTCATAGCTATACTACTAGTGAAATACAAAGAATTGCAAGAGTTGCTTTTGATTTAGCAAAAAAAAGAAAAAATGTTGTTACTTCTTGTGAAAAATCTAATGTGATGGAAGCAGGTGTTCTTTGGAGAGAAGAAGTTCAACTGATAAAAGATAAAGAATTCAAAAAAGTAGAATTAAATCATATGTTAGCTGACAATTGTGCAATGCAACTTTTAAGAAATCCAAAACAATTTGATGTGATACTTGCCGATAATCTATTTGGAGATATGTTATCAGATGAAGCAGCAATGTTAACAGGTTCTCTTGGACTACTACCTTCAGCCTCTTTAGGAGCAAGAGATAAAAATGGTAAAATAAGATCTTTATACGAGCCAGTGCATGGTTCAGCCCCAGATATTGCAGGGAAAAATATTGCTAATCCAATTGCAACAATATTAAGCTTATCTATGGCACTAAGATATTCTCTAGATTTAGAAAAAGAGGCAGATTTATTAGATGCAGCTGTCCAAAAAGTCTTGGATGATGGTTTAAGAACAAAAGATATTATATCTAAAGGTAATAAAGAGGTCACCACAACTGATATGGGTGATGCAATTATCTCAAAATTGAAATAAAATAAAAATCTTATGAATTTCGCGATAATCGGTGCTACCGGTAACGTTGGTAGAAAAACAATAGAAGTATTAGAAAAGTCATCAATAAAAATTGATAATCTTTATTTAATAGCCTCAGAAAAAAGTGCAGGAAAAAAATTATCGTTCAAAAAAAAAGAAATCATTATTGAACAATTAGAAAAATACAATTTTGCTAAAGCAGAAATAACTATTTTTGCTGCTGGAAGTGAAATTGCTAAAAAATGGATTCCAGAGGCCTCAAAAAAAACTATTGTAATAGATAACTCAAGTTTTTTTAGAATGCAAAATGATGTTCCTTTAGTGGTTCCAGAAGTAAACGTAGAAAGTTTGGACAAGCACAAAAATATAATATCAAATCCAAACTGTTCAACAATACAAATGGTTTTAGCTTTAAAACCCTTGCATGATGAATATAAGATTAAAAGAGTGGTTGTATCAACTTATCAAGCCGTATCAGGTGCTGGAAAAGCATCAGTGGATGAATTATTTCAACAAACTAAAGATTATTTAAATGAAGAAAAAATAGTTTCTAAAAATTTTACAAAGCAAATTGCTTTCAATTTAATTCCGCACATAGATTCTTTTAGCATTGATGGTTATACAAAAGAAGAATTAAAAATGATAAATGAAACAAAAAAAATTTTAGACAATGATATAGAACTAACAGCTACATGTGTAAGAGTTCCAGTAAAGACTGGTCATTCAGAGTCCATAAATATAGAATTTGAAAATTTATTTGATTTCGCAAATATAAAAAAAATTTTGAAAAATTCGCCAGGTTGTAAAGTTTTTGATGAGCAAAAAGATGCAGGGTATATTACCCCTTTGGAAGTAGAAAATAATTATACGACATTTATATCAAGAATAAGAAAAGATAATTCTAATGTAAAAGGTGTAAATTTGTGGGTAGTTTCAGACAATTTGTTAAAAGGAGCAGCATTAAATGCAGTACAAATTGCAGAGTGTTTGATAAACAAAAAATAAAGTAATAAGTTTAAAACAAAATTATGCAGTATAAAAATAATCCATTAAGTCCCCATCTACAGATATATAGGTGGCATGTCTCATCCCTTCTTTCTATTGCTCACAGAATCGTAGGTGTTGCAAATATTATTGCTGTCACTTTTATATGTTTCTGGGCTTTATCTTTACTTTTAGGAGAAGAAACTTATGAATTAACAAATTTTTATTTGAATACTTTTTTTGGGAAATTTTTAATTATTTTTTTATGCTGGTCATTTAGTTTTCAAATTTTAAATGAAGCTAGACATTTATTTTGGGATATAGGTTTGGGCTTTGATTTAAAAGTTGCCAAAATAACCGGAATATTAACTTTTTTCGGGTCTTTTATTTTAACAATATTATTCTATTTAGTAGGAAAGAATATTTTTTGATATGCACACATCTACAAAAAAATGGCTATTTATTAAATCTAGTTCACTCTTATTAATTCCATTAAAAATATGGTTTATAATAAAATTATCTTCAATTTATGATAAAGATTATATAAGTATAGTTAATTTTTTTAGCTCTCAACCATCTAAAATTTTATTCTCTATTTTTATTGTTGTTGCGTACTTTTTTTCAGCTTTAACCATAAGTGAGATCTTTGAGGACTATATAAATGATAAAAAAATCAAAAATGTCGCAAATAAATTGCTCAATATTTTTGCTATAGTAATCCCAGTAATAACTATTATAGGAATATATAATTTATCATAATGAGCGATTATAAAATTATTGATCATGAATACGACGTGGTGGTGCTTGGAGCAGGTGGCTCCGGTCTGAGAGCAGCAGTTGGCCTTTCTGAAGGTGGATTAAAAACTGCATGTATATCGAAAGTATTCCCTACAAGAAGCCACACTTCAGCAGCGCAAGGAGGAATTTCTGCTGCACTAGGAAACATGGGTGAGGATGATTGGAGATGGCACATGTATGATACGGTCAAAGGCTCAGATTGGTTAGGTGATCAAGACGCAATAGAATATTTGTGTAAAGAGGCGCCTAGAGCAGTAGTTGAGCTAGAAAGATATGGAGTACCTTTTAGTAGAACTGATGATGGAAAAATTTATCAAAGACCTTTTGGAGGCATGACTAAAAATTATGGGAACGGAATAGTTCAAAGAACTTGTGCCGCAGCTGATAGAACTGGCCATGCTATTTTACACACACTATACGGACAAGCTTTAAAACAAAAAACTGAATTTTTTATTGAGTATTTTGCATTAGATTTAATAATGAAAAATGGACAGTGCAAAGGTGTAATTGCCTGGAATTTAACAGATGGTACAATTCATAGATTTAGATCGCATATAACTATCATGGCTACTGGAGGATATGGTAAAGTTTATTATTCAGCTACTTCTGCACACACTTGTACAGGTGATGGAAATGCAATGGTATTAAGAGCAGGACTTCCGCTGCAAGATATGGAGTTTGTTCAATTTCACCCTACAGGAATTTATGGGGTAGGATGTTTAATCACAGAAGGAGTAAGAGGAGAAGGAGGATTTTTAGTTAATGGTAAAGGAGAAAGGTTTATGGAAAGATATGCTCCTAATGCAAAAGATTTAGCCTCAAGAGATGTTGTAAGCAGATCAATGGAAGTTGAAATTAACGAAGGAAGAGGTGTAGGAAAAAATAAAGATCATATAAACCTTCATCTAGATCATTTGGATAACTCAGTAATCGAAGAGAGACTACCGGGTATAGCTGAGGCCGCAAAAACTTTTGCTAATGTTGATGTAAACAAAGAACCAATACCAGTTGTTCCAACTGTGCATTATAACATGGGAGGAATCCCAACAAATTATAAAGCAGAAGTGCTTACATTAAATGGCTCTGAAAAAACTGTTCCAGGCCTAATGGCAATCGGGGAAGCCGCCTGCGTATCTGTTCATGGCGCTAATCGTTTGGGATCAAATTCATTAATTGACCTTGTTGTTTTTGGAAGAGCTGCAGCCAAAAGAGCCAAAGAATTAATTAAACCAGGTAGTCCTCACGAAGAGGTTTCTAGAGATGAAACTGATAAGTGTCTACAAAGATTTGATAATATCAGAAATTCAAATGGTTCTACAAAAACTTCAGAGTTAAGACTGGCTATGCAAAAAACAATGCAATCTAAATGTGCTGTTTTTCGAACTGAAAAAACATTAAAAGAAGGAGTAGACCAAATAAGAAAACCTTACGAAGGTATCAATGATATTTCTGTTAAAGATAAATCATTATTATTTAATACTGATTTGGTAGAAACTTTAGAATTTGATAACTTGATACGTCAAGCTTTAACAACTATGGACTCTGCTTATCACAGAAAAGAAAGTAGAGGAGCGCATGCTAGAGAAGACTTTACTAAAAGAGATGACAAAAACTTTATGAAACATACACTAGCTTGGCAAAATGAAAATAAAGTAGAGATTAAATACAGAGATGTTCATTCAAGAACACTTACTAATGATGTTCAATATTTCCCTCCAAAGGAGAGAGTTTATTAAATGGCTCAATTTAGCTTACCTCAAAACTCAAAAATTGAAGTAGGAAATTATTTTAAAGATAAAACTAATTCTAAAAATTTAAAAAAAATAAATGTTTATCGATGGGATCCTTCTGATGGAAAAAATCCAAGGGTAGATACATTTGAAGTCGACATGGATAATTGTGGTCCTAAAGTTTTGGATATTCTTATTAAGATAAAAAATGAGATTGATCCGTCTATCACTTTCAGAAGATCATGTGCGCATGGAGTTTGTGGATCTTGTGCGATGAATGTTGATGGAATTAATACTTTAGCCTGCATTAAATCACACTCGGATATCAATGGAGATCTAAATATATATCCTCTTCCTCATTTGAAAGTCATAAAAGATTTAATAGGAGATTTAAGCACTCTATATAAACAATACGAATCTATTCAACCATGGCTTAAAGTTGGCCAGACTGGACAAGAGAAAGTAGAAATACAACAATCTCAGAAAGATAGAGAAAAACTTGATGGTTATTATGAGTGCATACTTTGTGCTTGTTGCTCAACTTCATGTCCAAGTTATTGGTGGAATGGCGATAAATATTTAGGGCCAGCAGTGTTGCTACAAGCTTATCGATGGATTAACGATAGTAGAGATAATGATAAAAAAGAGAGATTAAAAAAGGTTGCTGACGAGCTTAAGTTATACAGATGTCATACTATAATGAATTGTACTAATTCTTGTCCAAAAGGATTGAATCCTGCAAAAGCTATTGGATCTATTAAGAAAATGCTTGCAACTAGCTAAATCCTTATTTATTCAATTACTTCATGAAAATTATTGAGCACTTTGTTGATGGCAAATCTTTTAGTGGTGATTCTAAAAGAGTAGGGAAAGTTTTTAATCCAGCAACTGGTGAACAAAGTGCTGAGGTGAAACTTGCGACTTCTAAAGACGTTAACGATGCAGTTTTGAATGCCAAAAAAGCATTTCAAACTTGGTCTAATAAACCTCCTCTTCAGAGAGCTAGAATAATGTTTAAATTTAAAGAATTAATAGAAAAAAATTCAGATGAACTTACAAAAATTATAGTAGCAGAGCACGGAAAAGTTTATGAGGATGCTAGAGGATCTTTAACAAGAGGTCTAGAAGTTGTAGAGTATGCATGTGGTATTCCTCAAATGTTAAAAGGCGAATTCACTGAAAATGTTGGATCTAATGTAGACAGTTGGTCGATAAGACAGCCTTTAGGTGTTTGCGCTGGGGTTACTCCTTTTAACTTTCCTGCAATGGTTCCTATGTGGATGTTCCCAATGGCAATAGCATGCGGAAATACATTTGTTTTAAAACCATCAGAAAAAGATCCTTCATGTTCAGTAAGATTAGCTGAACTTTTAAGTGAAGCAGGTCTACCTGATGGAGTGTTTAATGTAGTAAATGGTGATAAAGAGGCAGTCGATACTTTAATAAAAAACAAAGATGTTGTTGCGATGAGTTTTGTAGGATCAACGCCTATCGCGAAGTATATATATGAAAATTGCGCTAAAAATGAAAAAAGGGTTCAAGCACTAGGTGGAGCTAAGAATCATTGTGTAGTAATGCCAGATTGTGATTTAGATCAAGCAGTAAACGGATTGATGGGCGCTGCTTATGGTTCAGCTGGTGAACGATGTATGGCACAATCTGTAGCAGTCGCAGTAGGCAACATAGGAGATAAGCTGGTTAATTCTTTAGCTAGTAAAGTCGAAGCGCTAAAAGTTGGACCTGGAATGGATAAACAGTCTGAAATGGGTCCTTTAGTTACAAAAGAGCATTTATCAAAAGTTAAAGGCTATGTTGACATAGGTGTAAAGGAAGGTGCAAAATTAGTAGTAGATGGAAGAAATTTTAAATTACAAGGTTATGAAAATGGTTATTACATAGGTGGATGTTTATTTGATCATGTAAGCAAAGATATGAAAATATACAAAGAAGAAATCTTTGGTCCAGTGTTATCAGTTGTTAGAGCAAAAAATTTTGATGAAGCACTTAAACTAGTTAATGACCATGAATTTGGAAATGGAGTAAGTATATTTACAAGAGATGGAGACACTGGAAGAACTTTTTCAACTAAAGCAAAAATTGGTATGGTTGGTATTAATATCCCAATTCCAGTACCAGTCGCTTTTCATAGTTTTGGAGGCTGGAAAAGATCTTTGTTTGGAGATCAACATATGCATGGACCAGAAGGTGTTAGATTTTATACAAAGCTAAAAACAATTACCTCTAGATGGCCTTCTGGGGTAAGATCTGGCCCAGAGTTTGTAATGCCGACAATGAAATAGAGAAAATATATGAAAAAGAAAATTACTTTAATAGGAGCTGGTCAAATTGGAGGAACTCTAGCGCATTTAATTGCTTTAAAAGAATTAGGAGATGTTGTTTTATTTGATGTAGCGGCTGGTATAGCTAAAGGCAAAGCATTAGATATTGCTCAATCTTCTCCAGTTAACGGCTTTAATATAAATTTATCTGGATCTGATAACTATGATGACACTAAAAATTCTGATGTGATTATCGTAACAGCGGGTGTTCCAAGAAAACCGGGTATGACCAGAGATGACCTTCTCGGAATAAATCTTAAAATAATAAAACAAGTTGCTGATGGAATTAAAGATACCTCTCCTAATGCTTTTGTAATTTGTATTACTAATCCTCTTGATGTAATTGTTATGGCGCTGCAGAAATACTCAGGCCTACCAAAAAATAAAGTTGTAGGTATGGCTGGAATTTTGGACTCATCAAGATTCATCTATTTTTTATCACAAGAATTAAACGTACCAGTTAACAATATCAAATCATTCGTTTTGGGTGGGCATGGAGATAGTATGGTAGCAATGTTGGGGTCAACTGAGGTTAATGGAAAAAAATTAGAAGATTTAATTAAAGAAGGGAAATTAAAGAGGGAAAGATTAGAACAGATAATTGAAAGAACTAAAAAAGGTGGAGCAGAAATAGTAAAATATTTAGAAAAGGGATCTGCTTTTTATGCACCTGCAGCTTCAGGAGTCCAAATGGCTGAAAGTTATTTGAAAGATTTGAAAAAACAATTACCTTGTGCAGTATACCTTAATGGAGAATATGGAGTAAAAGATATTTATGCTGGAGTTCCAGTAATTATTGGCTCTAAAGGAGTAGAAAAAATAATTGAAATAAATCTATCTGCTAAAGAAAAAATAGATTTTGATAAATCGATTGATTCAGTCAAAGAATTATTTGATGCAGCTAAAAAGATTGATGAAACTCTTAGATAATTAATGAATATTCATGAACACCAAGCTAAACAAATTCTTAAAGAATTTGGAGCCCCTGTTTCAAACGGTGTGGTTATTTTATCTATAGATGATATTAAAAGAGAGATAACTAAGTTAAAGGGCAAAGAATTTGTTTTAAAGGCGCAAATCCATGCTGGAGGACGTGGTAAAGCTGGAGGTGTAAAACTTATTAAAAGTATTTCCGAATTAGAAATCGAAGCAAAAAAAATGATGGGTAAAACCCTTGTTACCCACCAAACAGGACCCGAAGGAAAAGAGGTGAAAAGACTTTACATAGAAGAAGCCTCAGATATTTTAAAAGAATATTATCTATCTTGCTTAATAGATAGAGAAAGTTCAAAAATAGCTTTCATTAGTAGTACAGAGGGTGGAATGGATATAGAAAAAGTCGCTTCTGAAAATCCTCAAAAAATTATCACAAACAAGATAGAATTAAGAGATGAAGGACCAACTAATAAAGAAATTGAAAATATCATCTCTATATTTGGTTTTAATGATCAACAAAAAATAATTGCAAGGAAGTTGATTAGATCTTTGTATAAGATTTTAATAGAGAAAGATGGAAGTTTGATAGAAATTAACCCTTTAATTATTACTAAA
This sequence comes from uncultured Pelagibacteraceae bacterium, assembly GCA_902574045.1. Lineage (GTDB taxonomy): Bacteria > Pseudomonadota > Alphaproteobacteria > Pelagibacterales > Pelagibacteraceae > Pelagilacustribacter. Next base: position 18,056 of record CACGMG010000010.1, read on the forward strand.
AGTGATAAAATTATCTGTTTAGATGCTAAAATGAATTTTGATGATAATGCAATCTATAGAAGACCAGAAATTTTTAAACTGAGGGATTTGAATGAGGAAGATCCCACTGAAATTGAAGCTAGCAAACATGATCTTGCTTACATCAAATTAAATGGATCCATAGGTTGCATGGTTAATGGAGCAGGATTAGCTATGGCAACAATGGATATCATAAAACTTTATGGAAAAGAACCTGCAAACTTTTTAGATGTAGGTGGAGGTGCTTCTAAGGAAAAGGTCGCTGCTGCATTTAAACTAATACTATCAGATAAAAATGTAAAAGGTATCTTGATAAATATATTTGGAGGAATAATGAGATGTGATGTTCTTGCTCAAGGAGTGGTAGACGCGGCTAAACAAATTGATTTATCAATTCCATTGGTTGTTAGATTAGCTGGGACCAATTTTAAAGAGGGAAAAGATATACTAGATAAATCAAATTTAAAAATATTATCTGCTTCAGATTTAAATGATGCAGCTAAGAAAATTGTTGAGGCAATCAAATAATATGTCAGTTCTTGTAAATAAAAATACAAAGGTTATTTGTCAGGGCTTTACTGGAAAGCACGGCACCTTTCACTCTGAACAAGCATTAAAATACGGAACTCAATTAGTAGGAGGAGTTACTCCAAAAAAAGGAGGTCAAAAGCATTTAGGTCTTCCCGTTTTTAATTCTGTTCAAGAGGCAAAAGATCGAACTTCTGCTAATGCAACAATGATTTATGTTCCTCCAAAGTTTGCAGGAGAAGCTATTATTGAGGCAATAGAGGCTAAAATTGAATTAATTGTATGCATTACAGAAGGAATACCAGTAATAGACATGCTTAAAGTAAAAAAAGTATTAAGCAATAGTCACTCAAGATTAATTGGACCAAATTGCCCAGGAATAATTACTCCTAATGAGTGTAAAATAGGAATTATGCCAGGTAATATTCATAAAAAAGGAACTGTCGGAATTGTATCTAGATCAGGAACTTTAACTTATGAGGCAGTAGCACAAACCTCTACTAGTGGAATGGGCCAATCCACTTGTATTGGAATAGGAGGAGATCCTATTAATGGAACTAATTTCATAGACTGTTTAGAATTATTTTTAAAAGATGAGGAAACAAAATCAATTGTTATGATTGGAGAAATTGGTGGTTCTGCAGAGGAGGAAGCTGCAGAATTTTTAAAAAAAGAAAAAATCAAAAAGCCCATGGTGGGATTTATAGCTGGTTTAACAGCCCCTCCAGGAAGAAGAATGGGGCATGCAGGAGCAATAATTTCTGGTGGAAAAGGTGGTGCAGAGGATAAAATAGAAGTAATGAAATCTGCTGGAATCTCTATTTCAAAATCACCAGCTGATATTGGCGAGACACTATTGCAAAAACTAAGTGGTTAAAATTCGATAATTTGTGTTAAAATAGGTTTTAAATGTCATCATCAAAAGATAACACAACTTATAAAAAGACATCCTTCTTGGCAGGAAATAATTCTGAATTTATTAATGAATTTTATGCTGATTTTCTCTCTGATCCAAAATCATTACCACAAAGTTGGAGACAGTTTTTTGAGGGCCTCAGTGACGAACAAAAGTTAATTTATGATGATCTCAAAGGTCCCAGCTGGTCTCCAATCAGAAAAACAAAAAAAATTTATTTAAATAAAATTGAGACAAATAAAGAATTAAAGTCAGAAACGAAAGATTTAAATTTAGAATCACCCAAACAAGCCACACAAGACTCAGTTAGAGCCATAATGCTGATTAGAGCTTTTAGAATAAGAGGACATTTAATAGCATCTTTAGATCCTTTGGGCTTACTAAAGAAAGAAGAACATCCTGAATTAAAACCAGAAACTTATGGCTTTAAAAAAATGGATTTCAATAGAAAAATATTTTTAGATGGAGTTCTCGGCTTACAATATGCTGATTTAAATAAGATACTACAAATTTTGAAGAAGACTTATTGTTCAAATATTGGTTACGAATTTATGCATATGGGAGATCCTGATGAAAAAACTTGGATTAGAAATAGAATAGAAGGACCAGAAAAAGATATTAAATTTACAGAAAACGGAAAAAAAGCAATTTTAAACAAAATGGTAGAAGCGGAGGGTTTTGAAAAATATTTAGCTGTAAAGTTTGTGGGCACAAAAAGATTTGGTTTAGATGGTGGAGAATCTTTAATACCCGCGTTAGAGCAAATTATAAAACGCGGTGGTAACTTAGGTGCAAAAGAAATTAAGATAGGAATGCCACATAGAGGAAGACTAAACGTTTTAGCAAATGTAATGGGAAAACCTTATAAAGCAATATTCAGTGAATTTTTTGGTAAAAGTAATAACCAGGAAATCGGAGGTGATGTTAAATATCATTTAGGAGCATCTTCTAATAGAGAGTTTGACGGAAACTCTGTTCATATTAGTTTAACTGATAACCCATCTCATTTAGAGGCGGTTAATCCAGTTGTGTTAGGACAAGTAAGAGCAAAACAATTTTTTCATAAAGATATTAAAAGAAAAAAAGTTATTCCAGTTTTAATGCACGGAGACGCAGCGTTTGCCGGGCAGGGTATAGTTGCCGAATGTTTTGCAATGTCAGGATTGCCTGGCCATAATATTGGAGGGACTATTCATATAATTGTTAATAATCAAATAGGTTTCACAACTGCTCCGAGATTTGCAAGATCATCACCATATCCTTCAGATGTTGCTAAAATTGCCCAAGCTCCAATTTTTCATGTAAATGGCGATGATCCAGAGGCGGTGGTACATTGTGCAAAAATTGCTACAGAATACAGACAAAAGTTCAATAGAGATGTGGTCATAGATATGGTCTGTTACAGACGGTTTGGGCATAACGAAGGTGATGAACCTTCTTTTACCCAACCAATTATGTACAAGAAGATAAAAGCTCATCCAACAACTCTTAAGATTTATGGCAAAAGACTTAGCAATGAAGGTCTAACTTCTATTGATGAAATAGAAAATCAAAAAATAAAATTTAAGAAATTATTAGAAAAAGAACTTGAATTATCTAAAAATTATAAATCAGAGCTGAAATGGTTTGAAGGCGCCTGGTCAAGATTTAAGCCCGGTTTGGGAAAAGATAAAAGAGGAGCAAGCGGAGTTAAAAGAGAAAGATTAATAAGTGTTGGAAAAAAAATTTCGACGATACCTGGTAATTTAAATGTTCATAAAACCTTAAGAAAGATATTTGATTTTAAACTTCAAATATTTGAAAAAAATAAACCTGTAGATTGGTCAACCGCGGAAACCCTTGCAATTGGAACCTTACTAACAGAAGGATTTTCAGTACGATTGTCTGGACAAGACTCTGGACGAGGCACATTTAGTCAAAGACATGCAGTTTTAAGAAGTCAAGATAGCCATGATAGATATGTTCCTTTAAACAATATTGAAAATAAGCAGCAAAAATTTGAGATAATTGACAGCCTTTTGTCTGAGCTAGCAGTTTTAGGTTTTGAGTTTGGATACTCTTTATCAGAGCCGGAAACTTTAGTTTTGTGGGAAGCGCAATTTGGTGATTTTGCTAATGGAGCACAGGTAATAATTGATCAATTTATTGCATCTGGAGAATCCAAATGGGGAAGAGCAAGTGGACTGGTAATGCTATTACCTCATGGGTATGAGGGACAAGGTCCGGAGCATTCTTCGGCTAGATTAGAAAGATTTTTGCAATTATGTGCTGGTGAAAATATGCAAGTTGTAAACTGTACCACCCCATCAAATTATTTTCACGCACTAAGAAGACAGATGCATAGAGACTTCAGAAAACCCTTAATTGTAATGACACCTAAATCATTATTAAGGCATAAAAGATGTGTATCAAATCTTAATGAATTTACATCTAAAAGTACATTCCATCGAGTTTTAAACGATGATGCCTATTTAAGTATTTCCGGACTAATTAAATTAAAAAAAGATGATGAGATTAAGAAAATCGTTATGTGTTCTGGAAAAATATACTATGATTTAATTCAAGCTAGAGAAAATACTAAAAATGATGAAGTGGTTTTCATTCGTATTGAGCAATTATACCCTTTTCCAGCAAAGACTTTGGCAAATTTATTAAAAAAGTATGAAAAAGCAGAATTTATCTGGTGTCAGGAAGAGCCGAAAAACATGGGAGCTTGGAATACTGTAAGAAATTATATAGATAGAACACTAGAAATAATATATTTTCCTAAAGATAAGGTAAAATATGTTGGTAGAAAAGCTTCATCATCAACAGCGACTGGAAATTTGAATAAACATCTTGCACAACAAAAAGAAATACTAGAAAAGATAGTAGGAAAGTAAATGTCGGATAAAATAATAGTACCAGCTTTAGGTGAATCAGTTTCAGAAGCTACAGTTTCAAAATGGTTAAAAAATCAGGGAGAAAAAGTATCTGCAGATGAACCTATTGTTGAACTAGAAACAGACAAAGTTAATGTAGAGGTTCCAGCTCCATCTAACGGAGTATTGGAAAAAATATCAGTTAAAGAAGGTCAAACTGTAAATGTAGGATCTCTCCTTGGTATGATTAATGGATCTACAAAAGAAAAATCAAATGAAGTTAAGGAAATAAAAAGCTATTCTCCACCTAAACCGCATAAAAAAAATGTAGATAAAATAACTCAGCCGCCTAAGGTAAAGAAGGAGGTCAAACCCCTTAAGCCTAAAGAAGAGGAAACTTTAATACTTGATAACTTCGTAGATCCAGAAAATTTAGAGACTAAGCAAACTTCAAAAAAAGCAGATCCAATAGTTTCGCCAGCTGCCAGGAAAATGGCAAAAGAAGCTCAATTAGATATAGAAAAAATTAAAGGTTCAGGAAAAAATGGCGTCATTTTAAAAGAGGACGTTATGAATTTAATGGGTACTAGGCCTCAACCTTCAGAAAGAAAGATTAAACATGGTCCTGAAGAAAGAATTAAGATGACTAGGTTACGTTTAACTATAGCAAAAAGATTAAAAGAAGCTCAAGAAAATGCAGCTATGCTAACAACTTTTAATGAAGTTGACATGAGCGAAGTAATTTCTATGCGTAATCAATATAAAGAGGAGTTCCAAAATAACTATAAAGTAAAACTTGGTTTTATGTCTTTTTTTGTAAAAGCGTGTGTTATAGGATTGAAAAATTTTCCTTCTATAAATGCTGAAATTCAAGGAGATGAAATAGTTTACAAAAATTATTATAATATAAGTATAGCAGTAGGAACTGATAGAGGATTAGTAGTTCCAGTTCTTAGAGAAACAGATGAAATGTCATTTGCAGACATAGAAAAAAATATTGGAGCTTTAGGAGAAAAAGCAAGAAATGGAAAAATTACTATTGATGACCTGCAAGGTGGCACTTTTACTATAACTAACGGAGGAATATACGGATCTATGTTATCTACTCCTATATTAAACCCGCCTCAATCAGCTGTGTTAGGGATGCATAATATAGTTGAGAGACCTGTTGTAGTTAATGGCGATATTGAGGTGAGACCTATTATGTATTTAGCTTTATCTTATGATCATAGAATAATAGATGGAAAAGAAGCAGTGTCATTTTTAAAAATAGTAAAAGAGTCTCTCGAGCAACCAAAAAGACTTTTTTTAAATATTTGATGATGGATAATAATTTTGATGTAATTGTTATTGGTGGAGGTCCCGGAGGCTATGTTTGTGCTATACGGTCTGCACAACTCGGTTTGAAGACAGCATGTATTGAATCCAGAGGAGCTTTAGGAGGAACCTGTTTAAATGTTGGCTGTATTCCATCGAAAAGCCTACTTAATTTGTCAGAAAATTTTTATAAAGCTAAGAAGGACTTTAACCAGCAAGGTATAGAAGTTGAAGGTATTAGATTAAACATTGAAAAGATGATGTCAAATAAGAATAAATCAGTCCAAGTCCTTACAAAAGGTGTAGAGTTTTTGTTTAAAAAAAATAAAGTAACTTACATTAAAGGAAAAGGTGTACTATTTTCGAAGAATGATGTTGTAGTTTACGACAACAACAAAAAAACTAGCTACAAAACAAAAAATGTAGTCATAGCTACAGGTTCAGAGGTAGCTTCTTTGCCAGGAATAAAAATAGATGAAGAAAATATAATTTCTTCTACTGGAGCCCTATCATTGAACAAAGTGCCTAAAAAATTAGCTGTGATTGGAGGAGGCTATATTGGCTTAGAAATGGGTTCAGTATGGTCTAGACTAGGTTCAGAAGTTACTGTAATTGAATATCTTGAGTTTATAACTCCTGGAATGGATAGAGAAGTTTCTGATGAATTCAAAAAGATACTAACAAAGCAGGGGATAAGATTTAAACTGGGATCAAAAGTTAATTCATTAAAAAACACTGGAACAAAAGTTTCAATAAATTATACAGACGTAAAAAATTCGAAAGATGAAGTCTTAGAAGTTGATAAAGTATTAGTTTCTGTTGGACGAAAACCATACACGGAAGGACTTAATTTAACAAAAGTTGGTGTAAAAAAAGATAGCAAAGGAAGAATTGAAGTAAATGAAAAATTGCAAACATCGATAAAAAATATTTATGCTATAGGTGATGTTATAAAAGGACCAATGTTAGCACATAAAGCTGAAGAGGAAGGTATAGCAGTAGCTGAAATTTTAGCAGGTCAAGCGGGACATGTGAATTATGATATTATACCAGGAGTGATTTATACTTCCCCTGAAGTGGCTACAGTAGGAAAAACTGAGGAACAACTTAAAGAGGAAAACAAAAATTATAAAGTTGGAAAATTTCCGTTCTTAGCTAATTCTAGAGCAAAAGTTAATAACGAAACAGAGGGTTTTGTAAAGATTCTAGCGGATAGTAGATCAGATAAAGTGTTAGGTGTACATATTATTGGTCCACATTGTGGAGATATGATTGCGGAGATGGCTTTAGCAATGGAATTTGGTGCTAGCGCTGAAGATATAGCTAGAACTTGTCATGCCCATCCAACTCACACAGAAGCAATTAAAGAGGCAGCATTAGCTGTTGATAAAAGACCAATTCATTTTTAATTAAAAAAAAATCTAATACAATTATTGTATGAAAGCACAAGTCTTGTTGCCAAAGGTTTTTGATTTTCCTTTTACGTATAATTCTCAGACTCAAGGAAAAATTGGAAATTTAGTAGAGGTCCCTTTTGGATCAAAAAATGAAATAGGTGTAATCTGGAAAAATAACTATTCTGAGCCAAAAAATATAAAGATAAAAAACATTAGTAAAAAAACTGAATATTATATAGATAAAAAATTAGTAGACTTTATAGAATGGTTTTCATCTTACAATATGGTTCCAATTGGACTTGTATTAAAGATGGTTATTGGAAGTTCAGATAAATTTATAAGAATAAAAGATAGTTCACTTATCCTAAAAAAAACAAATATAAAAAATCTAAATTTAAACGAAGAACAAACATTAGCTTTAAAATTTCTTGAAAAAGTAAATAATAGATTTGATGTATCAGTTTTGCAAGGTACAACAGGGTCTGGAAAAACTTTAGTTTATTTTGAGAGAATTAAAAAAATTATAAAAAAAAATAATCAAGCTTTAGTTTTATTACCTGAAATATTTCTAACAGATGATTTCAAGTCTAGATTTGAAGATTTTTTTGGTTTTGAGCCTGCTATTTGGCATTCTAAAGTTACACCTAAACAAAAAAGATTAATCTGGAAGGGAATTATTAATAATGAAATAAAAATATTAGTTGGAGCAAGATCAGCCTTGCTTTTACCATTTAAAAAACTTGGTATTATAATTGTAGATGAAGAGCATGACACTTCTTATAAACAAGACGAGGGTGTAATTTATAATGCCAGGGATATGGCAATTTCAAGAGCAAACTTTGAGGGAATTCCTATCCATCTTGTTACATCAGTTCCCTCAGTAGAAACATATAATAATATCCAAAATAAAAAATATAGACATATAAAAATTATTAAAAGATTTGATAATTATCCTTTACCTAAAGCTAAAATAATTAATTTTAACTTAAATAAGTTTAAAAATAAGTTTATTGCTAGTGATACTATAGATTATGTAAAAGAATATTTAAAGAAAGGTGATCAAGCGCTTTTTTTCATTAACAGAAGAGGTTTTGCACCATATTTACTTTGCAAGAAATGTGGCTTCAAACATATTTGCGCTAATTGTTCTTTGTACTTAACTTTTCATAAAATAAAAAATAAAGCAATTTGTCATCACTGTTCTTTTGAAAGAAAAATTGAAATGAAATGTAAATTAAAAGGAAATTGTGAATTAGTTATGTATGGTCCAGGCGTTGAGAAAATATTTGAGGAAGTTAAAGAAATATTTCCAAAAAAAAGAATTAGTATATTTTCAAGTGATTATTTGAAGAAAAAAGAAGATGCTAAAAATTTATTCAGAAAGATAAGTGATAATAAAGTTGATATTTTAGTTGGAACTCAAATGATATCAAAAGGTTTTAACTTTCCAAGGCTAAACTGTATCATAGTAGTTGATGCTGATTTTTCTGGTAGAGGTTATGATTTAAGAACGACAGAAAAAAATATTCAATTATATCATCAGTTAAGTGGTAGAGCTGGAAGATTTAGCCCAGAGTCTTTAATTATTTACCAAACATTAACACCTCATGACTCAACTTTAAATGAATTAATAAAAAATAAATCAGAGGAGCTTTTGAAGCACGAACTTTCATTAAGAGAGGAGAATAAGTTACCTCCATTCAAGAGATTGGTGTCTATTATAATTTCCTCTAAAGACTATGACTTAAGTTTACAAGGGGCTAGAGAGATAAAAGTTAAATTGAGTGAAATCAAAAATCTGGAAGTCTTGGGCCCAGTAGACTCACCTCTAGTCAAAATTAAAAAAAAATTTAGATCAAGGCTATTAATTAAGTTTGATAGTCAAATTTTTATGCAAAAAAAAATAACAAAAGTACTAAATGGGCTTAAAATATCACAAAAAATTAAACTTACGGTTGATGTAGATCCGATCAACTTTGCTTGACTTGAAAATTGGCAACTTGATCAAGTTATACTCTTATGGTACGACCACAACATTATTTCACGATAAAATCTAACAATTAAAATGAGCACAAATAAATCTTTCTCCTCCGAAACATCTGAAAGGTATTCTCGTGCTTTATTTGAAGTAGCCAAAGAGGCTAATGAATTAAATAAAGTTGAGAGCGAAGTTAGGTCTTTTCAGTCCCTTTTTAATTCTAACTTTGAGATAAAGAATTTTATTCAAAATCCTACCCAACCGATAGAAACACAGAATAGTTTTATTAATCTAATTTCCGATAAATTGAATTTTTCTAAAAATTTAAAAAATTTCTTTTTATTATTGATTGAAAAAAGAAGAATATTTTTTGTTAAAAAAATTTCTGAGAGTTTTTTGAAATTATGTTCAAAAAAAAGAGGAGAAGTTAAAGCTTCATTAGTTTCGTCAAAAGAACTATCTACTACTGAATTAGATAAGATAAGCAAAGATTTATCACAATCAATGGGATCGACAATAATATTTGACTATAAGGTAGACAAAGAGTTAATTGGAGGTTTAAAGCTGCAAGTGGGTAGTTTTATGATTGATACTTCTGTTAAAAATAAACTAAAAAAATACGAACAAGCGATGTTAGAAAGTTGATATGACAATTAATCCTTCGGAAGTTACAAAACTATTAAAAGATCAAATAAAGAACTTTGGTGAAAAAGCCGAAGTTTCAGAAATAGGAAAAGTTTTATCTGTCGGGGATGGTATTGCCCGAGTATTTGGGCTTGATAACGTTCAGGCTGGTGAAATGGTTGAATTTGAGGATGGATCAAAAGGAATGGCGCTTAATTTAGAAAACGATAACGTTGGAGTAGTTATTTTTGGTGATGATAGAAAAATTAAAGAAGGTGATACAATAAAAAGAACAAAAGCAATTGTAGACGTACCAGTGGGGAAAGAACTTTTAGGAAGAGTAGTGGATGGTCTCGGGAATCCAATAGATGGAAAAGGTGGCCTTTCAGCCAAAGATAGAAAACGTGTTGAAGTAAAAGCACCTGGTATTATCCCAAGACAATCTGTTAATGAGCCAATGCAGACAGGTTTAAAATCGATAGACTCCCTTATACCTATTGGAAGGGGACAACGAGAATTAATTATAGGAGATAGACAAACTGGAAAAACAGCAGTAGCAATCGATGCAATTATAAATCAAAAAAAAATAAATGAGTCTTCAGATGAAAAGAAAAAATTATATTGTGTATATGTTGCTATTGGTCAGAAGCGTTCAACAGTAGCTCAAATAGCAAAAACTTTAGAGGAGGCAGGTGCTTTGAAGTATACAACTATAGTTGCTGCTACAGCGTCAGATTCTGCTCCATTGCAATTTTTAGCACCTTATACAGGATGTACTATAGGTGAATATTTTCGGGACAATGGTATGCATGCTTTGATTGTTTATGATGATCTATCAAAACAAGCAGTAGCATACAGACAAATGTCCTTATTATTGAGAAGGCCACCAGGAAGAGAAGCGTATCCTGGGGATGTATTTTATTTACATAGTAGATTATTAGAACGTGCGTCAAAACTTAATGATAAAAATGGAGGTGGTTCTTTAACAGCCCTACCCATCATTGAGACCCAAGCCGGTGACGTTTCCGCCTATATCCCCACAAATGTTATTTCTATTACAGATGGACAAATATTTTTAGAAACCGAGTTGTTTAACCAAGGAATACGACCAGCTGTAAATGTTGGATTGTCGGTATCGCGAGTAGGTTCAGCTGCCCAAACTAAAGCAATGAAAAAAGTAGCAGGCTCGATTAAGTTAGAATTAGCTCAGTATAGAGAGATGGCTGCTTTCGCACAATTTGGCTCTGATTTAGATGCCTCTACACAACAATTGTTAAATAGAGGAGCAAAACTAACTGAACTTTTAAAGCAAGATCAGTATTCTCCTATGACAGTAGCAGAGCAAGTAATTTCAGTATTTACAGGTGTTAAAGGCTACTTAGATGATATTGAATTAAATGAAATAAAAATATTTGAAAAAGATATTGTCGAAAAGATTAAATCGGAAAAACCTGAGATAATTGATACAATTGAGACATCCGGAAAACTTGATGAAGAAACAGAAAAACTTCTATCCAAAATAATTGAAGACTATAAGAAAGACAAAAAATAATGCCAACTTTAGATGATCTAAAAAAAAGAATTAAAAGTGTCAAATCTACGCAGAAAATTACAAAGGCTATGAAAATGGTTGCTGCAGCTAAGCTAAGAAAAGCTCAAGAAAACGCTGAAAATGGCCGGCCATACAGTCAAAAAATGAAAAATATAATTCTTAATTTAACCAAATCAATTAACGACCCACAAAATGCACCCAAGCTTTTAGTTGGCACTGGAAAAGATCAAACATATTTATGCGTTGTATTGACGGCTGATAGAGGATTGTGTGGAGGTTTTAACTCTAATATTTGCAAACTAGCAAAGATAAATTTTAAAAAAATTTTAAGTGAAAGAAAAGAATTAAAGATAATTACTGTAGGATCGAAAGGATTAGACCAGATCAGAAGAGAATATGAAAAATATATAATTAAAAAGTTTAGTTTTAAGAATAAAAAACAGATTACATTTAGTGAAGCCGAGATTATTGGAAATGAGATTATAAATTTATTCAATCAGAGTCAATTTGATAAATGTATTTTGTTTTATAATAATTTTAAAAATGTTATTACGCAGATTCCACAAGCCCAACAAATAATTCCAGCAGAAAATAATTCATCTGAAAATAAAGAGGAAAATCTAACATCGTATGAATTTGAACCAGACGAAGATGAAATTTTGGAGGACTTATTACCTAAAAATATATCTACTCAAGTTTTTAAAGCTTTTTTAGAAAATGCGGCGAGTGAACAGGGATCAAGAATGACTGCAATGGATAATGCCACTAGAAACGCTGGCGAGTTAGTAGATAAACTTACAATTAACTACAATCGAAGCAGACAAGCTGCAATTACTAAAGAGCTGATCGAGATTATATCAGGAGCAGAAAGTTTATAAATATGAGTAAAAAAGGAAAAATCACTCAGATAATTGGAGCAGTAGTTGATGTAAACTTTTCAGATGATCTCCCAGAAATTTATACAGCACTTGAAACTAATAACTCAGGTAATAAATTGATTTTAGAAGTTGCCCAACATCTAGGAGAAAATGATGTAAGAACTATAGCTATGGATGCGACTGAGGGATTAAAGCGAGGTGACGAAGTATTAAACACTGGATCTCCAATTAGTGTCCCAGTAGGACCAGAAACCTTAGGAAGAATTATTAATGTGGTAGGAGAATCAATTGATGAAAAGGGTAAAGTTATTACTAAGGAAAAATGGCCAATACACAGACCTGCGCCTAAATTTACAGATCAAGCAACTGAAACAGAACAACTAGTTACTGGAATTAAAGTAATAGATTTATTAGCACCTTACGCCAAAGGAGGAAAAATTGGATTATTTGGTGGAGCAGGAGTAGGTAAAACAGTTACAATTATGGAATTAATCAATAACATCGCAAAAGCTCATGGAGGATTTTCAGTCTTTGCAGGCGTTGGAGAAAGAACGAGAGAGGGTAATGACTTGTATCACGAAATGATAGAGTCAGGTGTAATTAAAACTGAAGGAAAAGGATCTAAAGCTGCATTAGTATATGGACAAATGAATGAGCCTCCAGGTGCTAGGGCCAGAGTTGCACTAACGGGATTAACTGTAGCAGAATATTTTAGAGACAAAGAAGGCCAAGACGTTCTTTTTTTTGTAGACAATATATTTAGATTTACTCAAGCAGGCTCAGAGGTTTCAGCTTTACTTGGAAGAATTCCTTCTGCAGTAGGTTATCAACCAACTCTAGCTACAGATATGGGTAATTTGCAAGAAAGAATTACGTCTACCGACAAAGGATCCATTACATCAGTCCAAGCAATTTATGTTCCAGCTGATGACTTGACTGATCCGGCACCTGCTACTTCATTTGCTCACTTAGATGCTACCACAGTATTATCAAGACAAATTGCCGAAATAGGAATTTATCCAGCGGTAGATCCTTTAGATTCAACTTCAAGAATATTAGACCCTAGAGTTGTTGGAGAAGAACATTACAGAGTAGCAAGAGATGTTCAAAGAATCCTTCAAGCATATAAGTCTCTTCAAGATATAATAGCTATTCTTGGAATGGATGAACTTTCTGAGGAAGATAAGCTTACAGTGGCCCGAGCACGTAAAATTCAAAGATTTTTATCTCAACCATTTTTTGTTGCAGAAGTATTCACTGGATCCCCAGGAAAATTAGTAAATTTGGACTCTACTATAAAAGGTTTTGATGAAATTTGTAAAGGAGAACACGATAATTTACCTGAAGCTGCATTTTATATGGTTGGAGGAATAGAAGAAGCCATTGAAAAGGCAGAAAAAATGTCAAAAGATAATAAAAAATAATGTCTGAAAATTTTGCTATAGAGATTGTAAGTCCCAATAAATCAGTTTTGAAAGAGGATACCGAGGAAGTAACAATACCATCATTTGAAGGGGAAATGGGAATTTTAAAAGATCACATATCTTTAATAACATTCTTGAGGCCAGGAGTAATAACGATTAAAAAGGATAATAAAGAAAAAAAATTTTTTGTTGAAGAAGGAACAGTAGAGTTTTCTAATAATAATCTGCTGATATTGACATCCACTGCAAAAAGTCTTGCTGAGTTAAGTAGGGACAATGTTGACGACTTAATTAAAAATTCCCAGGAAAAAATTGGTCAAAAAGATGTAAGCGATAAAGAAAAATACTTACTAAGTCATAAGATTGACGTACTTAAGCACGTGATCTAAAAAATTTTTTTAGTTCGACTAATAATTTTTCATAAACGTTCTTTTTAAAATTTACGATAACTTTCGGTAGATCGTTTATATCGATCCATTTCCATTCAATAAACTCAGGATGTTTTGTATTTAAGTTTATTTCATTTTCATCTCCATTAAATCTCACTATAAACCACTTTTGTTTTTGTCCTCTAAATTTACCTTTCCAAATTATACCTAAAAGTTCTTTGGGTAATTCATATACAAAAAAATTATCTATCTCTTTTAGAACTTTAATTGACTTAATACTTGTTTCCTCCTCCAGTTCCCGTTTCATAGCTGTCAAAAAATTCTCATTTTTGTTTACTCCTCCTTGAGGCATTTGCCACTTATCCACAGGATTATCTTTTCTTTTTCCTACAAAGATTTTATTTTTATTATTTAAAACAATAGCTCCTACACCAATTCTTAAAGGAAGATTATTCTTTTCCATTTATTTAGGAATTAAACAATTTTAGAGCGTAATTTAACTGATTATCTTTTTCCGAATTAATTTTGAAATCATTTCCTTTTTCTTCGACAAAAATATCTGGAGTAACACCGACTTCGGAGATAGAATTTCCTGACGGTAAATAATATTTTGAAATGGTAAGTCTAATACCACCGCCATTACCTAATGGAATAATTGATTGAACTGAACCTTTACCATAAGAGGCTTCGCCTAAAATAATTGCTCTTTTGTGATCTTTTAAAGCTCCAGCAAAAATTTCTGAAGCTGAAGCTGAGCCATTATTTATTATAACAATTATTGGCTTACCTTTTATTTCATCACCTTTTTTAGCAAAGAATTTTCTAGTTTCAGAAACTTTGCGTCCTTTTGTGGAAACTATTTGTCCATCATCTAAAAAAAAGTCAGTTATATTGATTGCTTGATTTAACAATCCACCCGGATTGTTTCTTAGATCTAGAATATACCCTTTAATTTTTGAATTTTTCTCGTATTTTTTAACTATTTCAAGAAACTGCTTATCGCTATTTTCATTAAAAGATTTTAACCTAATGTAGCCTAAATTTTTGTTTTTACCTAATATGTTTGAATTTACAGATTTAACCTCAATTATTTTTCTTTTTATTACAAATTCAAGTGGTTTCTTAATTTCCTTCCTTCTTA
>CACGMG010000011.1 GCA_902574045.1 uncultured Pelagibacteraceae bacterium
AGATTGAACTGGCAATCTGAATATTTTGACTTTATTTTTTTTAACATACTTTAACAAAGCTCCACCAGATGTTGCAATATAAGAAGAGCAATCTTTCTCTGCTAAATAATGAGCAAGGTCATAACAGCCTGTCTCTGCACCCCCGTATCCCAATTTAGGAATTACTTGAAGAACTTTTATTTTAGAAGTCATGTTTATTGTTATATATTACCAAATTAAACTTATAACTATTATGAAAAAATTTAAGTATTTTAAAATTTCACAGTCCAAAAAACTTAGATATATAGACAATTATTCAGATAAAAAACTCTATATTATTTTTCTTCCGGGATTCATGTCAGATATAGAAGGAAGAAAACCTCAATCTTTCAAAAGGTTTGCTATCAAGAACAAATTAGGTTTTTTAGCACTAGAGTACTTAGGTCACGGTAAATCATCGGGAGAATTTACTAAAGGAAATATAAGTCTCTGGACTAGCAATGTAAAATTTTTAATAAAGAAAATAGTTAGAAAAAATAATTTTATAATAATTGGATCTAGCATGGGTGCCTGGATAGCGTTAAACCAGTTCAAATATTTTAGAAAACAGATAAAAGGGTTTGTTGGTATTGGTGCGGCTCCAGAATTTTTAACAAGATTAATGTGGAATAAGTTTCCAAGAAAAGTAAAACAAGAAATTAAAAAAAAAGGTATTACGACAATTGAGGCTGGGCAATATAAGTATCCAATAACAGCACAATTAATAAAAGATGGAAGAAAAAATAAAGTTTTGTCAAAAAAAATTTCTATAAAAATTCAAGTAGTTATGTTTCATGGAAAAAAAGATGAAGTTGTTCCAGTGCTTTATTCAAGAAAAGTTCTTAAAATTTTTAGAAAAGCAAAGAAAAAATTATTTATTATTAAAAAAGGAGATCATAGTTTATCAGATAATAAATCACTTATTTTAATAAAAAAACAATTAACTAAGATTATAAAAGATATCTGTTAAACCTTTTTTGTATGTTGGGTATCTTAATTTCAAATTAAGTTTTCTTTTCATGTTTTTA
Source organism: uncultured Pelagibacteraceae bacterium (assembly GCA_902574045.1). GTDB lineage: Bacteria > Pseudomonadota > Alphaproteobacteria > Pelagibacterales > Pelagibacteraceae > Pelagilacustribacter. The sequence continues at coordinate 1,047 of CACGMG010000011.1, forward strand.
TTGCTTACTTTTTTTGAGTCTCTGTAAAATTGCTTAATCATTTTATTTTTAAAATTTGAGATTGATATTGCATTTAAGGATTTAACCTTAAGCAACTTGGCTGCAAAAAATGCCACTTCTTTATTAGTTGCTGGTTTATCATCACTAGCATTTAAAACCATTGATTTTTTTTTTGAAATAAATATTTTTTTAATAATAAGTGCTAAATCCTCTATCCTAATTCTTGAAAAAAATTTTTCATCTTTGACATATATTTTGTTCTTCTTAATCTTATTTATCACATTATTTTCTTTAGAATAAATACCAGACACCCTGAGTATATTAATATCTTTATTAGTTTTTCTTTCAAAATTTTTCCACCTTTTTTCCACTTTAATTCTTCTCTTACCAAATTTAGTTTTTCCTTTCAGCTTTGAGTTTTCATTAACCCACCTACCATTATGATTTCCATATACACTAGTGGCTGATAAATATATTAGCTTTTTAAAAGTGTGTTTCTTTAAAATTTTGTCAAAACTTTTTAATACTAGATCATTGTTTCCTTGAGGAGGTATTGAGACTAAAATATATTCAGAATCCTGCAATGATTTAATTAATTTTTTATCGAAAATATTATTTCTAAATTTGAAAGATTTATATTTTTTCTTTTTAAAATAAATATTTTTTGTTCTCGTCGTGTTAGTAGCGAAAAAAACAAATTTTGTTTTTGATTTCAATAACTCTTCAACAAAATATTTAGCACTTTGACCAAAACCAAAAAAAAAGAATTTCATCTTTTTTTTCATTAAGCTGATTTAAATTTTGAGTCCTTTAGAGTAATAGGATGTTCTAACTTATCAAGCATTTCTATTGGACATATTTGAATAAAATTTTGTAATTCTTTTTCAAAATTAGAAATGATTTTTTTCGCTATTTTAGAATTTGTTTCCGTGAAAAATTGCTTTAAATTATCCTTTAAATAAATTTTCCAATAGTCTGTTTCTACAGGCTGCCATATAATTGAATTAGGGTTAGCAAAGTTCTTAAAGTTATTTTTTTCATCATAAACAAAAGCCATTCCTCCTGTCATGCCTGCTCCAAAATTATCTCCTACTTTACCTAAAATAATAGCTACTCCACCAGTCATATACTCACATCCGTGTGCACCACAACCCTCAACAATCGCTAAACCACCTGAATTTCTTACGGCAAATCTTTCTCCAGCTTGACCAGATGCAAATAACTTTCCTGATGTCGCTCCGTAAAGCACGGTATTCCCAATTATAGTATTTTCATTAGATACCAATTTACTTTTTGAAGATGGTCTCACAATTATTGATCCTCCAGACAATCCTTTTCCAACATAGTCGTTAGTGTCTCCTTCCACCAAAAGCTTAATTCCTGATGTTAAAAATGCTCCTAGGGATTGTCCAGCTGATCCATTTAGCTTGATAGATATTGTATCTGGCTTTAGTTTTTGATTTAAAAATTTTTTATAAACATAATGTGATAATCTTGTACCCACCGATCTAAAGGTATTTTCTATTTTATAACTAAATTGATTTTTTTTTGAAATTTCAATTTTATCTTTAATATCTGACCAAATTTTTTCATCTAAGGTATCAGGAACTGTATTTATAATTTTTTCTTTACAATATCTAGGATTTGAACCGGGATCTGCTTGAACTAAAAGGGGGTTTAAATCTAAATCATCTAAATTTGGAGCTCCTTTATTAATTTGAGATAATAGATCAGTTCTACCTATAATTTCATTAATAGACTTGTATCCTAAAGATGCCAAAATTTCTCTTACTTCAGTCGCAACAAATGTAAATAGATTAACTACTTTTTCTGGGGTACCGTTGAATTTATCTCTAAGTGATTTGTCTTGACTGCATACCCCTACTGGACAAGTATTTGAGTGACACTGTCGTACCATTATACATCCCATCGCAACTAAGGATGATGTGCCCATTCCATATTCCTCTGCGCCCATCATCGCTGCCATTAAAACATCTCTTCCAGTTTTTATTCCGCCATCAGTTTTTAGAGTAACCTTATGCCTTAAATTATTTAAAGTTAAAATTTGATTTGCTTCAGTTAATCCCATTTCCCAAGGTATTCCTGCATACTTGATACTTGTTTGAGGACTAGCACCAGTACCGCCTGAATGTCCTGAAATTAAAATTATATCTGCATTTGCTTTTGCTACCCCAGCAGCAATAGTTCCAATTCCTGTTGAAGCCACAAGTTTTACACTTACTCTTGCTTTCGGGTTGACTTGTTTTAAATCATAAATTAATTGAGCTAAGTCTTCAATCGAGTAGATATCGTGGTGTGGAGGAGGTGAAATTAAAGTTACTCCAGGGGTAGAATATCTTAATCTAGCTATTTCACCTGTAACCTTAAAACCTGGTAATTGTCCGCCCTCTCCAGGCTTTGCACCTTGCGCCATTTTGATTTCAATTTCATTTGCATTATTCAAATAGTTGAGAGTAACTCCAAATCTTGCAGAGGCTATTTGTTTAACTCTTGAATTAGCTGAGTCGCCATTGGAAAGCATTTTAAATCTCTTGGGATCCTCTCCGCCTTCTCCACTGCAAGAGGCTCCTTTAATTCTATTCATACCAGTAGCTAGTACTTCATGTGCTTCAGCAGATAAAGCTCCATGAGACATGCTCCCGCTACCAAAACGTTTTAATATTTGTTCTACTGGCTCAACGTCTTTAATATCAATTGATTTTCTTTTACTATTAAATTGCAATAAATCTCTAAGATTTATTGGAGGTAAGTCATGTATGCCTTTTGAATATTTTTTATAAGTTTCATAAGAACCTTGTCCAACTGCACTTTGAAGTAAATGTATTAAATTCCCTTGATGTTGATGATCCTCTCCGCTTTTTCTATATCGGTATAACCCACCAATAGGTAATGTAAAAATATTTTGTGTAGATGACTTAAAGTTCAGCTCTTTTATCTTTTTCTCAATACCACTAATTCCGATGCCAGATATTCTTGAAGACATTCCAGGAAAATAATCTGATACAATTCCTCTGCTTAATCCTACAGCTTCGAAATTACATCCGCCTCTATATGAGCTAATCACTGAGATTCCCATTTTTGACATAATTTTTAATAACCCAGCATCAATTGATTTTTTAAACTTTTTAATACAATCTTCAAAATCAGACTCGCCAAATAGTTTTTTTTCAAACCTCTGGTAAATACTATCAATAGCTAAATACGGATTTATAGTTGTAGCTCCGACCCCAATTAAAACTGCAAAAGAGTGTGTGTCTAATACATCAGAACATTCTATATTTAAAGAGCAATATCCTCTTAATCCATTCTTAATCAAATGAGAGTGAACAGCGCCAACTATAAGAATACTAGGTATGCTTGCTCTTAAATTTGAAATATTTTTATCCGATAATATTAATGTCGTACTGCCTTCTCTTACAGCTGTTTCGCATTCGACTCTTATTTGTTCTATTCTGTCTTTTAGCGAAGATTTGAGTTCAAAGGTGCAGTCTATCTCTTTAATTTTTGTCGAAAAAATCTTTTTAAATTTTTTTAGTTGAGAATTAGTAAGAACAGGACTGTTTAAAACAAAAATATTTTCCTCTGTTAAATTGTCAAAGTCTAAAATATTTCCTAAGTTTCCGAATCTAGTTTTTAAACTCATGACTTTATTTTCTCGTAATGAATCAATTGGAGGGTTAGTTACTTGGCTAAAATTTTGTCTGAAATAGTGTGAAACAGGTCTATAATGACTAGAGAGCACTGCAACTGGAGTATCGTCACCCATGGAACCTGAGGCCTCTTTCCCTTCTTCAGCCATAGGATGTAAAATTAATTCAAGATCTTCTACACTTAATCCTGATAAATATTGTCTCTTTTTAAGTTCTTCTCCTGAATAATTTGCTTTTTCATTATCAGGCATAATTTTTTTATCAAGATCTATGATTTGTTTGTTATATTTCTTATAATCTTTAGCTAGTAAATCTTTAATTTCTTTATCTTTAAAAAGTTTGCCCTTTTTTAAATCTATAGCAATTATTTGCCCAGGCCCTAATTTGCCTTTTTCGATAATTTTTTCTTCCGGAATTTTAATCATTCCCGACTCGGAGCCAGCAAAAAATAAATCGTCTGAAGTAATCGTGTATCTTAATGGTCTTAATCCATTTCTGTCTGTAGATGCCAAAACCCATTTAGCATCTGTAGCGCAAATAGCAGCCGGTCCGTCCCAAGGCTCGATTGTGCTATTTAAAAAATTAAATAAATCTTGATGATTTTTAGGAACGGTTTTGCTTCTTTTTGACCAAGAGTCAGGTATCATCATAAGTTTAATTAGTGGAGCTAATTTCCCTGAATGTGTTAACAATTCAAATACATTGTCTAAAGCTCCAGAGTCTGAAGAGCTTCTAATGACGGGTTGCAAATTTTTTACGTCTTTGAATAATGAGCTTGACATATCTTGTTCATGAATTTTCATCCAATTTATATTTCCTTTTAAAGTATTTATTTCACCATTATGTGCCAAAGTTCTAAAAGGTTGAGCTAGATCCCAGCTTGGAAAGGTATTAGTAGAATATCTCTGATGAAATATCGCAAATCTTGAAGTTAACTTTTTATCATTTAAATCTGGATAAAACTCTGCCAGCAATTCTGCTAAAAACATTCCTTTGTAAACAATCGATCTAGAGCTAAAAGAACATATATAAAAATTCCTTAACTGGTTCTCTCTTGCAAGCTTTTCAATTTTTTTTCTAGTTTCAAATAAATCTCTTTCTAAATTATTTGTTTTTAAAATCTCATTCTTTTTAAACATAACTTGAGCAATTTCTGGCCTACTTCGTTCTGCAGTTGACCCTAAAACATTTGAGTTTACTGGAACTTGTCTCCATCCATAAATATGATAATTTTCTTCAAGTAAAACTGCCTCGATAATCTCTCTACATTTTTCTTGATCAGCATAGTTTGTTCTAGGTAAAAAAACCATTCCAACACAAATTCTTTTTGTTTCGTCAAGTGTTTGACCAGATGAAATAATTTTATCTCTGAAAAAATCTGGTGCTATTTCTATTTGAATACCTGCTCCATCTCCTGATTTACCATCCGCATCGACAGCGCCTCGATGCCATATAGCTTTCAAGGCCTCTATGCCATAATCAACAATTTTTCTAGATTTTTTTCCATTTGTTGCAGCGATCATTCCTACACCACAAGCATCGTGTTCCATATTTTCATTATATGAATGGTTCTTAATTAATATTTTTTTATTCTTCTCGTATAATTTCATATTTAAGCAGCTATAGTGTTTTCCTTTGCCTTACTTTTTAAATATTTTTCAATTTGAGTAGCAGCATCTCTACCGTCCCTTATAGCCCAAACAACCAGAGAGGCTCCTCTAACAATATCACCAGCAGCAAATACTCCATCTAAATTTGTTTCCATGGAGTCTAAATTTATTTTTATTGTTCCCCATTTTGAAATAGCTAATTCTTCTGCATTAAATAACTTAGGAATATTTTCGGGGTCAAAACCTAAAGATTTAATTACCAAATCTGCAGAGATTGTGAATTCAGATCCTGGTTTGATAACAGGTTTTTTTCTACCAGATAAATCTGGTTCACCTAAAGTCATTTTATCTACTTCAACTTTATTAATTTTTTTGTCCCCTATAAATTTTTTAGGACTAGTTAACCAAATAAATTCCACACCCTCTTCCTCAGCATTTTTAACTTCTCTTGATGATCCAGGCATATTAGACCTGTCTCTCCTATATAAGCATTTTACTGATTTAGCATTTTGTCTAACTGCAGTTCTTACACAATCCATAGCGGTATCTCCGCCTCCAATTACTACAACGTTTTTTCCTTCTGCATTTAATGTGCCGTCATCAAACAGTTCAACTCTATCTCCTAGGCCTTTTTTATTTGAAGCAGTAAGAAACTCCATTGCAGGGAAAATATTTTTCAACTCGCTGCCAGGAATTTCTATCTCCCTTGCTTTATACACGCCCGTTGCAATCAAAACAGCATCATGTTTTTCTCGTATTTCATTTAAAGATTTATCTCTTCCGACTTCAAAATTTTGTATAAATTTTATACCACCATCTTTTAAAAGCTTAGTTCTTCTTTCCACTACAAATTTTTCTAATTTAAAGTTTGGTATACCGTATATTAATAATCCCCCTGGCCTATCATACCTGTCATAAATTGTAACTTGATAACCTTTTTTTCTCATTTCTTCAGCACAGGCCATACCAGCTGGGCCTGAACCAATTATTCCTACCGATTGTTTTAACTCTTTTTTAATCTTTATTGGTTTTACCCAGCCTTTTTCCCAGGCAGTATCAGTTATATATTTTTCTATCGATCCAATAGTTACAGTGCCATGACCAGATTGTTCAATAACACAATTTCCTTCGCACAATCTATCTTGAGGACAAATCCTTCCACAAACTTCTGGCATATTATTTGTGCTTTGAGAAAGTTCGTATGCTTCTTGCATCCTCCCCTCAGCAGTTAACTTGAGCCAATCAGGAATATTATTACTTAGAGGGCAATGAATTTGACAAAAAGGAACGCCGCATTGCGAACATCTGCTTGATTGCTCTTTAGCTTTTTCATTTATAAATTCACTATATATCTCTTGAAAATCTTGACTTCTTTCAAGGGTACTTCTTTTGGGAGGTGACTCCTTTTGAAGTTTTACAAATTTTAACATATCTTTGCTCATAAGAACTCATAATTAATAGAAAACTAAGTAATTTAATAGTACATTTAGGTAAATATAACTGACCTTTTAAATTAAAAACCTCAATAAATAGCGATTTTATTTTGCATACCTGGTATGCATTCCCATGTCATTAAATGAACAAGCAATAATCTTAAGAAAATTAAAAAATGATTGAAATTTTTGTTTTATCGTTAATACAAGGGATAACTGAATTTTTACCAGTAAGCTCTTCTTCTCATCTAATAATTGTTTCTGAATTTCTTAATTTCGAAAATCGAAAATTAGAAATAGACGTTAGTTTACACATTGGCTCTTTTTTTGCAGTCATTGTATTTTTTAGAAAAGATATTTTTAATTTTATAAGTAATAAAGATTTATTTTTAAAAATTTTTATTGGATCTTTACCGGTAATACTTGTTGGTTATATATTAGTAAAATTGAACTTAATTGACCAAATGAGAAATACTAAAGTAATAGGCTGGACAACACTTATCTTTGGAATTTTACTATATTTAAGTGATAGATCAAAAAATAAAAATAAATTTGAAATTAATTTTACATTAAAATCAGCAGTTCTAATTGGTTCGCTTCAAATTTTATCTCTTATACCCGGAGTCAGCAGATCTGGCATAAGTATTTCAGGCGCAAGATTTTTAAAATTTAATAGATATGACTCTGCGAAAATAGCATTTTTATTATCAATTCCAACATTGGCCGCAGTTTCAATTTATGGGCTAAGTAATTTGATTAAATCAGATAGTTATAATTTTTCATTTTTACTTATATTCTCTATAATACTTTCATTTTTATTTTCGTTTTTAACAATAAAATACTTTTTGAAGTATATAAAAACTTTTAGCCTTAATATATTTGTAATTTATAGAATAATTCTAGGTTTATGTCTTTTGATATTGGCCTACTTATAGAATAAAAGTTAGTAACAACAAAATTATCAATATTATAACAAAAAATAGTATAACACTTCTTTGTAAAGATAAATTTATTAAAAACTTCATACTAATCTAAATATATTCAAATTCATATAATTGCAAGTTGGTGCGCCTGCTAGGATTTGAACCCAGAACCTCCTGGTCCGTAGCCAAGCGCTCTATCCAGTTGAGCTACAGGCGCATATTAATGAAATATCAAATAAAGTATTGTATTTAAAGTATTAAAATCTATATTATCGATATGAGCAATTCAGTAGTAATTACATCAGCAGTACGAACTGCGGTTGGATCTCTGGGCAAATCCTTAAAGAACATACCTGGGAATGATTTGGGCGCATCAGTAATTTCTAAGTTAATTGAAAAATCAAATCTAAAGAGTGAAGAAATTAACGAAATAATTATGGGCCAGGTATTAACTGGAAGCACAGGGCAAAATCCAGCAAGACAGGCTGCTATTAAAGCTGGGATACCAAAAGAAACACCTGCTTACATTGTTAATCAAGTATGTGGATCTGGATTAAGATCAGTAGCATCTGGATATCAGAGCATAAAATCTGGGGACTCTAAAATTATAATTGCTGGTGGACAAGAAAATATGTCTCTAGCTCCACATGCAATTCACTTAAGAGATGGTAAGAAACTTGGAGATGCAGAATTGGTTGATACATTAATGAAAGATGGTTTGTTAGATGCTTTTCATGGCTACCATATGGGAGTAACTGCAGAAAATGTAGCTACGAAATTTCAAGTAACTAGAGAAGATCAAGATAACTTTGCTCTTAAATCTCAAGAGAAAGCTATAAAAGCTCAAAAAGAAAATAGATTTAAGAACGAGATAATTGCTCTTAAAATAAAGTCTAAAAAAAGTGAGATAAATTTTAACAAAGATGAACATCCCAGGGAAGGCATTGATTTAGAAACTCTTTCAAGATTAAAACCAGTATTTAAAAAAGATGGAACTGTAACAGCTGGTAATGCATCAGGAATAAATGATGGAGCGGCTGCAGTTACTCTAATGTCTAACAAAGAGGCTGAAAAAAGAAATTTAGAAAAGCTAGTAACTATTAAATCTTGGGCAAGTTGTGGGGTTGATCCAGCTTTAATGGGCACTGGCCCAATTCCAGCTTCTAAAAAAGCTCTAGACTTAGCAGGATGGTCTATTAAAGATGTAGATCTATTTGAATTTAATGAGGCTTTTGCAGCTCAAAGTATTGCTGTTGTTCGCACACTTTCGGTTCCAGATGAAAAAGTAAATGTAAACGGTGGGGCAATTGCATTGGGTCACCCAATAGGTGCATCTGGGACAAGAATACTAGTTACATTGATCCATGAAATGATAAAACGAGATGTAAGAAAGGGGCTTGCATCTCTTTGTATTGGCGGGGGCATGGGTATAGCAATGTGTGTTGAAAGATAATGGAAATTTCAAAACCTTATAAAGGAAAAGGTAAACGAAAATTAAAAAAAATGCCCTTCACTGTAAAAGGGTATATTCTTTATTATGCTTTCTTCTGGATATTAATTATTTCTATATACCTAGCTTACTATTAAAAAAAGTAAAATGCAGCTTCCTATCGTTAATCACCCAGATTACGTTGCAAAAATAAATGACGATAACAAATTTCCTATCAAAAAATTTGGCGCCCTAGCTAAACATCTATTAAAAACTAAGGTTATAACAAAGTTTCATATTCCTAAAGAATGCTCAATTGAAACAATGAAAACTTCTCATTCTATAGAATATATAAATCAAATTAAAAATAAAACTTTAGATATTAAATTACAAAAAAAAATTGGATTTCCGATTAATGATAGTGTCGTGAGAAGATCATTCGTTGCAACTGGTGGCACAGTTCTTGCAAGTAAACTTGCATTAGACTCGAAACTTGCTTGTAATACAGCTGGTGGTAGTCATCATGCTACTTTTAGTTATGGCGCAGGATATTGTGTATTTAATGATGTTGCGGTGGCGGCAAATTATCTTAAAAATAAAGGATACGCAAAAAAAATTCTCATTTTAGATTTAGATGTTCATCAAGGAAATGGGAATTCTGAAATATTCAAAAATGATAAAGATGTATTTACTTTTAGTATGCATTGCGCTTCAAATTATCCTGCGAAAAAATCAAAAAGTGATATAGACATAGAGCTAAAAGAAAATATGGAGGACAAAGAGTATCTAGATATTCTTAATTTCAACTTAAAAAAATTAAATAAATTAAATTTTGACTTTGTTTTTTATATTGCTGGAGTTGATGTTCACTATAATGATAGACTTGGTAAGTTAAAACTTTCTGACGAGGGGATTGAGAAACGAGACATGCTTGTAATTGAGAATAATTTTATCAAAAAAGTTCCTCTCTGTGGAGTATTAGGGGGAGGCTATAATAGAGATTTTGATAAACTGATAGAACTACATTCCAAACTTCATAAAAGTTGTGCGAATTTTATCTAGTTTTTTATCAAATACTTCTTTAATAAAATCTTTTGAACAATCAGTTTTTTATCGGATTTAATTTCTTTTTTTTTAAATAATAGATCTATCAACCACTTCATGCCTCATCTGACTAAATTTTAATGACTAAAAATAGCGTAAAATGTGTCAAAAAATGAAATATTCACGCAATTTGACCCCCCTTTTTTATTAATTGTTTATTATTGGTCCTCTTTTTAATATCTTCTAACCAGTTTATAATAGACATTTATGGCTCAAAATATTTCTGTTCCTGATATCGGTGATTTTAAAGATGTAGAAGTGATTGAGGTCCTGGTTAAACCTGGAGATAAAATTAACAAAAATGATCCGATTGTCACTATTGAGAGTGACAAATCCAGTCTCGAAATTCCCTCTCCATCTGCAGGAGAAATTAAAGACCTTAAAGTAAAAATTGGTGATAAAGTTTCGGAAGGTAGTTTGCTTGCTACTATAGAAAATGGTCAAGCTGCTAAATCTTCTTCAAAAATTAAAGAAACCAAAGTAGAAGAGATTAAAGAAAAACCGAAATCTAACGGAAATTTAAATCCTGTAAAACAGGTCAAAAAAGTTTTTGCTGAACCAGCTTCTAAAGATGATATTGATCCAGTTGAGACAAATGAATGGATAGAGTCGTTAAATTCAGTTATTGAAAATGACGGAGCTCCAAGAGCAAGTTACCTTTTAAACAAAGTTATAGACCAGGCATATAAATCTGGATTAGTTCTCCCAGATACAAGAACAACTCCTTACATAAACACTATTCCCCCTGAGATAGAAGTAAAATCTCCAGGTGATCAAAATATAGAAAAAAAAATCAGAGCTTATGTTAGATGGAATGCAGCAGCTATGGTTGTAAAAGCTAATAAAAGAAGTTCTGAGCTAGGAGGTCATATTGGAACATTCGCATCTGCTGCAACTTTATACGATGTTGGAATGAATCATTTCTGGAAAGCTAAAAATAATAAATTTGGCGGTGATCTTATTTATTTTCAAGGTCACTCTGCTCCGGGTATGTATGCTAGAGCTTTTTTAGAAGGAAGAATGACAACTAAACAACTTGATGGTTTTAGACAAGAAGTTGCTAAAGGAGGTTTATCTTCTTATCCTCATCCTTGGTTAATGCCAAACTTTTGGCAGTTCCCAACAGTCTCTATGGGCTTAGGACCAATTATGGCCATCTATCAAGCACGTTTTTTAAAATATCTAATTAATAGAGGTTTAGTCAAAGATGAAGGAAGAAAAATTTGGGTTTTCCTTGGAGACGGTGAAATGGATGAACCGGAGTCTTTAGGTGCAATAGGTTTGGCTGCAAGAGAAAAATTAGATAATTTAATTTTTGTTATCAATTGTAATCTTCAAAGATTAGACGGTCCTGTTCGAGGTAACGGTAAAATTATTCAAGAATTAGAGGGAAGCTTCAGGGGAACAGGTTGGAATGTAATTAAAGTTATTTGGGGATCTTATTGGGATCAATTATTAGCAAAAGATAAAACAGGTTTACTTGTAAAAAGAATGAACGAGTGTGTCGATGGTGAATATCAAGCTTTTAAGGCTAAAGGTGGTGAGTATGTGAGAAATAATTTTTTTGGAAAATATCCAGAGCTTAAGGAGCTAGTTTCTTCAATGACAGATAAAGATATTTGGAAACTTAATAGAGGAGGACATGATCCACATAAGGTTTATGCAGCTTACCACACTGCGATGCAACATACTGGTACTCCTACTGTGATACTTGCTAAAACTATTAAAGGATATGGAATGGGTAAATCAGGAGAAAGTATTAATACTACTCATCAGCAAAAAAAATTAGATGAGGAGGATTTGCTTTATTATAGAGATAGGTTTGGAGTTCCTCTTACAGATAAACAAGTTAAAAATATCGAATATTATAGACCCAGCGAAAATTCAGAAGAAATTAAGTATTTAAAAGAACAAAGAATTAAACTTGGTGGATTTATTCCAGAAAGATCTTCTTTTGCAAAAGCAATCAAAGCTCCACCCAAAGACATTTTCGATAATTTTATGAAATCTACAGGGGATAAAGAAATGTCAACTACAATGGCACTCGTAAGAATGTTAACTGCTTTGCTGCGAGACAAAAATTTATCACCAAGACTTGTACCGATAATTCCAGATGAAGCGAGAACTTTTGGAATGGAAGGTTTCTTTCAGAAAATTGGAATTTATGCTCACGAGGGACAGAAGTATGAACCTGTCGACTCAGAACAGTTAAGTTCATATCGAGAAGATAAAAGTGGTCAAGTATTAGAAGAGGGTATTAACGAGTCTGGTGCAATGTCTTCTTGGATAGCTGCTGGAACTTCTTACACAAATCATGATTTAGAGATGATACCGATTTATATATTTTATTCTATGTTTGGTTTTCAACGAGTCGGTGATCTTGCTTGGGCCGCAGGAGACTCTCAAGCTAGGGGTTTTTTAATTGGAGCTACAGCAGGAAGAACAACTTTAGCTGGTGAAGGACTTCAACACCAGGACGGTCATAGTCATTTGTTAGCTTCTAATATACCAAATTGTGTAAGTTATGACCCTACATTTGCCTACGAGATGGCTGTAATACTTAGAGAGGGATTAAAACGTATGCATGAAAAAAAGGAAAATGTCTTTTACTATATTACAGCAATGAATGAAAATTATTCTCATCCTACAAAACCAAAAGGAAGCGAAGAGGGAATTTTAAAAGGAATGTATTTATTCAAAGAAAATAATAATAAAGGAAAAACAAAGGTACAACTTCTTGGTTCAGGTACAATTTTAAGAGAGGTAATTTCAGCAGCTGAAATATTATCGAAGGAGTATGGGGTAGACTCTGATGTATGGAGTGTAACAAGTTTTAATGAATTGAGAAAAGATGGAATGGAGATAGAAAGATGGAATTTATTAAATTCGAATAAAAAAAAGAAATCACACGTAGAAAAATGTTTAGAAAAAAGAGATGGACCAATTGTTGCTGCATCTGATTATACCAGAGCATTTTCAGATCAAATAAGACCGTATACTGGAAAATCGTTTTATTCTCTTGGAACAGATGGTTATGGAAGAAGTGATACTCGAAAAAACTTGAGGAAGTTTTTTGAGGTTGATAAAGAACATATTGTTGCTTATACATTGAGTGCTTTAGCTAAAGAACAACTAATAGGTTCTGATCAGGCTGAAAAGGCAATAAAGAAATATAAAATCGATAAAGAAAAAGAATTACCTACTTACTTATAATTATGTCTGATCTAAAAGTTACAGTTCCTGATATGGGTGATTTCAAGGATGTAGAAATTATTGAAGTGCTAGTAAAAGAGGGCCAAACAATTAATAAAAATGAGTCTTTAATTACTCTTGAAAGTGACAAATCCAGTGTTGAGGTTCCATCAACACAATCAGGTACTATTAATAAAATTAATGTGAAAGTAGGTGATAAAGTTAATCAAGGTGACCTCATTTTGACTTTGAAATCATCTGAAAAGGTCGAACAAGTAAAAGAGCCTGTTGCAAAAACGCCAGCAAAAAAAATAAATGTAGAAAAAGATCAACCTAAGAAGATAAAAATACCTCCACCTGCTGCTGTAAAGATAACAAGAACAGGGACAAAGTTGGCTAGTCCTAAAGTAAGAAAATTCGCAAGAGAATTAGGGGCAAACGTATTAGAAATTTCTGGTTCTCAAAGATCTGGAAGAATCTCTGAAGAGGACGTAAAAGAATTTGTTCGATCACAAGTAACTGTGAATAAAGGAGCAGTTGAAAAAAAAGAATATAAAGAAGAGTTCACCCACGAGGAATTTGGTCAGATTGAAATAAAAGAAATACCTAGAGTAAAAAGATTGTCTGGACCACACTTAGTAAGATCTTGGACTGAAATCCCACACGTTACTCAACATGATGAAGTAGATATAACTGAGATGGAACAATTTAGATCGTCATTGTATGACTATTACTCTGGTGAAATTATTAAAGTAACCCCACTAGCATTTATAGCTAAAGCTCTAGTTAGTGCTTTAAAAGAGTTTCCTAATTTTAATGCTTCTATTGATCCAAATCAAAATAAAATTGTATATAAAAAATATTTTCATATAGGTTTTGCAGTTGATACACCCCATGGACTAATGGTACCTAAAATCAGGGATGTTGATCAAATGAGTATTAAAGAAATTGGAGAAGCGTTAAAAAAAACTAGTAAGCTTTGTAGAGAATTGAAGATTGATAAAAAAGAGTTTTTTGGAGGTTCAATGACAATTTCAAGTTTAGGGGGAATAGGTGGAACCTTCTTTACTCCAATAATTAATCCACCAGAAGTAGCTATTTTAGGAATAGGAAAAACTTTTGATAGATTGGTAAAAATAAAAGGGAAAATAGTTTCAAGAAAAATACTTCCTTTATCTTTGTCTTATGATCATAGATTGATTGATGGTGCTGAAGGTGCAAGATTTTGTGTTTATTTAAGTGAGTGTTTAGGTAAAGACTTCGCATTCAAGCTTGCTGTTTAATATAAATTACAATAATAAATATCATGAATAAAAAATTGATCTCTCTGATCTGTGCTATTTCATGTTCATTTTTATGGGGTACAGCATTTATTGCTCAAGACATGGGAATGGATTATATCGGACCCTTTTCTTTTTCTGCCGGAAGAATGTTTCTAGGTTTTATTACATTAATTCCTTTTTTTTTAATTTTTGAATTTAAAAAGGTTAAAGAAAAGAAATTTTCTTTTAATACTTTTCTAATTTATCTAACTCTTTTGGGATTCTTTCTCAGTGGAGGATTTGCGTTACAACAATACTCATTACTTTATACTGATGTTGCAAATGCAGCAATTTTTACAATATTTTATGTCTTGATTGTTCCTGCTATATCGTATTTTTTTTTTTCTAAAAAAATTCACTGGTCTGTTTGGCCATCAGTTTTTGTTTGTGTAATTGGAGGTTTTTTGCTTACTGAAATAAATAATGTGACAGTAAGATTAGGAGATACATTGGTCTTACTAGGAGCTTTTTTTTGGGCTTTTCATATTGTTTACTTATCAAAATTTTTAAAATTATTTAACTATCCTATTACTATAACAATGGGAGCTTGTCTGTTTGGGTCTATAATTACTTTTATACCGTCTTTGGTATTTGAAAACATCACGCTAGGAAATTTATTATTGGAAAAAAAAGAACTTCTTTATGCTGGTGTTCTGTCTAGTGGAATAGCTTTTTTATTACAAGCTTTTAGTCAACAAAATTTATCTCCAGCACCTGTTGCAATTATTTTTTCACTAGAGGGTGTTTTTGCTGCAATATTCGGTTGGATAATTTTAAATCAGTTCTTAGATGATCTTAAAATATTTGGAATAGTATTAATATTAATAGCAGTAATTTTCTCTCAACTAGCCCCAAATTATGGTAAAAAATCCTATGGACGAAACTAAAAAAGGTTTTATGCAAAATATTGGAGATTTATCTTTCAAAAAAATAGATGAAACAAATTTCGAATACAGTATTAAAATTTTAGAGAGTTTTCTTAATACAGGTGGTATAGCACATGGTGGTTTTATCGCTACTATAGCTGATACAGGTATGGGAAACGCAGCTCATATTTCTGCAGGTAATAAAAGATGTGTGACAATTAATTTAGACATAAAATTTATTTCAGCAGGAAAGTTAAATGAAAAATTAATTGGAAAAGTTAAAGTATTAAAAAGAACAAAAACTTTAGTTTTTATCTCTAGTGAAATATTTGCTGCTGAAAAAATTGTGGCAACAGCTTCTGGAACATGGAAAATTCTTTAACGTTTTTTCCTTAATTTTTTTATACCACAATCTTTACATTTTATAGTTTCAGTTGAACCACCTGGTCCAAAACTAAAGCTTATGTCTATCTTTTCAAATCTATGAAATCCGACATAACAAAACAACAAATACAACCACTTAATCATAATTTGACCATAAAAACTTTTAGAATCAATTCAGGAGGTAATAAATGTCAGGTTGGGAAATATTAATAGTTGCAGCTATTTTAGTAACAATTTTTAGTTAATACAATAAAAAATAAATTATCGTTTAGGTATTTTTATTAGGGGTAAAACTTTTTCCAAATTTATAGTTTGTATATCCAAATAAAAATAATAGAAGTAAAGCAAAAGGATAAACTAAAGACTTATTTGGTCGATCAGGATTCTCAATTTTAAAGCTACTAATAACATCTCCAATTTGTAATCCAGATTTTTTTGCTTTTCCTTTCCAATTTAATTTATTCACGGTAACTTGATTATCTTTATCATTTAAAGTTATACCAAATTCCTCTAGGTTATAATCATCTTTAAAGCTACCTTTCTCTATGACAAATAATTTATATCTTTCACCGTATTCTGTAAATCTGGTAACTTTTATATGTACCTCTTTGGTTGAGTCAAAGGTAAGTTCTTGTATTGTACTTGAAGATAAATTTTGTTCATTGTACTTAGGATAAAACTTGCTCATTACAAAATCAGGAGCTAAAAAAGATAGAGAGATTATCAGAAATGCAATTATCTCATACCATCTTAATCTATTTATGAACCATCTTTGAGTAGCTGCAGTAAAAACTAATATGCCTATCAAAGAAGTTATGATCACTAGTAATGCTTGCCAAATATTTTCAATCCCAATTAAAAGTAATTCATGATTAAATAAAAATACAATCGGCAAAATCCCTGTTCTTAAACTGTACCAAATTGCCTGAAGACCTGTTTTTAAGGGATCTCCTCCAGAAATTGCTGCTGCTGCGTACGATGCTAAACCAACAGGAGGGGTAACATCTGCCATTAAACCAAAATAAAATACAAATAAATGAACAGCGATTAAAGGAAAGATAAAACCAGACGCATTTCCAACATCCACAAGCACCGTTGCCATAAGGGATGCCACTACAACATAGTTTGCTGTTGTTGGAAGACCCATTCCAAGCAGCAAACAAAGTATGATGGTTAATAAAATCAATATTATTACATTATCCCTTGCGATTGTTTCTATGACGATGATTAAATTAGTGCTTAATCCTGTAGAACCAACTGCTCCAACAATTATTCCTGCTGTTGCAATTGCTATTCCGACACCTACCATATTGATTGCACCTTTTTGAAGACCAATAATTGTTTGATTGTACCAGTCAATCAAACCAGCTTTAAAGTCAGAGTTTTTTACGACACGGTTTATTAAATTAACTAATATTAAAGAAATTGTTGCATAAAAAATTGAAAAACCTGCAGTATATCTCATATAAACAAGTAAAAAAATTAAAACAAAAATTGGTATTAAATAATGTAATCCTGATAAAAATGTTTTCTTCAGATGTGGTACATCAGCAGCATCCATTCCTTTTAACCCTAATTTGAGAGCCTCTAAATGAGATATATAAAATAAAGCAATGTATGAAATAATAGCTGGTAAAAAAGCATGTTTAACTACTTCAAAATAAGTAACACCTATAAAGCTTGCCATTACAAAAGCTGCTGCTCCCATCACCGGCGGCATAATTTGACCATTTACTGATGAAGAAACTTCAATTGCTCCGGCTTTCTCTTTGGAAAAGCCAGTTTTTTTCATTATAGGAATTGTAAAAGTTCCTGTCGTAACGGTGTTTGCGATTGATGAGCCTGAAATCATGCCTGTCATTCCAGATCCTAGTATAGCTGCTTTCGCTGGTCCACCTCGCATTTTTCCAACCATTGCAAAAGCTAAATCTAAAAAATATTTACCGCCGCCAGCGGTTTCTAACAAAGCTCCAAACAGCACAAATAAAAATATAAAATCTACTGAAACCCCTATAGGTATTCCAAAAATTGCTTCTTGATCGAACCATTGAAAACCAACTAATCTTTTTAAAGAAAGTCCTCCATGTGAGATAATTTCTGGAGCATATTTGCCAAAATATGAAAATAAAAGAAAACAGACCGCAATTATAACCAAAGGTATACCTATCGCTCGCCTTGTAGCCTCCAAAAGTACTAAAATACCAGTAGCACCTATAATAAGTTCAACTGGAACTTTAAATCCAAATATCTCTTTAACTAAAAGTATTCCACCTCTATTTACGAGATCATCATAATAAAAATAGATATATAAACAACAAAACGCAGCGACTATGCTAATTAGAATATCAAACGCTGAAATTTTTTTTCCTCTAGTCATTGGAAAAATCAAGAAAGTTAATGTTAGAGCAAAACCAAGATGAATTGCGCGAGCAGGTAAACCTTTAAACATTCCAAAATTAAACCAAAAAGGAAATGGGGATGCATACCAAAGTTGAAAAAAAGTCCAAAGAATAGCAATACCGAAAACTATCTTTAAATGAATACCTGATAAATTTCTTGTTGGCGAAATATCTTCTTTAATTTTTTCATTAATTTTACTTTGAATTTTTTGGCTCATTTTGATTAAGATACATTATTCTAAAAAAAAAGGCCCAATAAAAATTGGGCCTTTTAAGTTTAATAAGATAGTTAGATTACATTAATCCAGCTTCTTTATAATACTTTATTGCGCCTGGATGTAATGGAGCTGATAAACCATCAGCTATCATATTCTTCTTTTCCAGAGGTCCAAAAGCAGGGTGTTGATCTCTAAAAGAATCAAAATTTTCCATGACCGCTTTTGTTACTAGGTATACAAGTTCTTCAGAAACATTAGCACTTGTTACAACAGTGGCTTTCACACCGAAAGTCGTAGCATCTTTTTTCTGATTTGAGTAAGTTCCTTTTGGAATAACTGCTTTAGCATAATAGTCTGCTCCATCAATTAAACCTTGAACCGGCGCACCTGTCAAATTAATTGGGCTAGCTTTCGCTTTACAAGTAGCCGCTTGCTCCATTGCACCATTTGGAAATCCCACTGAATATCCGAATGCATCAATTTTACCGTCACAAAGAGCTTTTACTTGTTCAGAAGAAGTAAGTTCTGTAGTTGCTTTGAACATACTCATATCTGCTCCCATAGCTTTCATTAACTCTTCCATAGTTCCTCTTTGACCAGAACCTGGATTACCAATGTTTACTGTTTTTCCTTTTAGGCCTTTAAAATTCTTAATTCCAGATTTTTTACTTGCCCAAATTTGAAAAGGTTCGTTATGAACAGAAAATACAGCTCTCAAGTCACCGAACTGATTTCCCTCCCATTTGCTTGAACCATTGTAAGCATGATATTGCCAGTCTGACTGAGCAACACCAAATTGAAACTCACCATCTTTGATTTGTCCAATATTATAATTTGAACCACCTGTTGAAGGTGCAGTACATCTATAAGCTTTAGCTGTACCCTTTTTTCTACCATGATCAGCACTTATTGCTGATTTGTGAAGCATTTTACAAATAGCATTACCTGTTTGAAAATAAACTCCAGTAGGTCCACCAGTTCCTATTGTAAAGAACTCTGCTGATTTCGCAATCGAAGTAATAGGGCTTGATAAAGCAAAAGTTACTAAAACTGCTGAAATCATTGATATCATTTTTTTCATATGATCTCCTGTTTGTTAATGTAATAATTTAACTATGGAAAAAGCCTAAGGTCAAAGAGAATCTTATAAATTTTTAGCCCAATTTGATAACCTTTTAATCCCCTCGACTACATTTGGTGCATACTTTTCAATAATTTCATTACTGAGTATTTTATCATTTGAAACTGCATTGAGAAATTCTGCCCCATCAAAGTCAATATAACACAATCTGGTAAGCATTCTTTTCGGAGTAAATCCAAAATCGGATGCTGGTAGCATTGCTACTCCTGTTTCATCTAGTATAGTTTCACATAATTCCGTGGAACTTTTATACTTTTTATTCGGAAATTCTGGCATTAAATAAAAGGCACCTTGAGGAGCATTAATTAAAACTTTATTCGATTTTAAATGATCATAAGCATAATTTCCTACTGACCTTAAAATATTAACAGTTCTTTTTTTATAATCATCATAGTTACCATCATACGCCTCAACAGCAGCAAATTGAGCAGGGCTATTTACTGTAGAATAAGACTCACTTGCCAATGTTTTAATATCTTCTAAGAGTTCCGACAGTTTATTTGGAACTGCAAAAAAGCCTACTCTCCATCCACCTGCCCCACACCATTTACTTAGCCCTCCACTAATAAATGTTCTTTCTGGATAATATTTGGAAATAGACTCATATTTATTGCAAAAAGTAATATCAGTATAAATTTCATCTGACAAAACTATTAAACTATATTTTTTTGCAACAGATGCCAATTCTTTTATATTTTTACATAAAGTCCCAGAAGGATTGTTTGGAGAATTTAAAATAAATATAAGATTTTTTTTTTTTATTGAATTAATTTTTTTTTCAAGTTGAGTGGCTGTAGGAAACCAATTATTTTCTCTTGTAGTTTCTATCCAGTGAACTTTATTTCTTCCGATAATAGCTTGGGGCTCATAAGACACCCAGCTTGGTGCGGAAAGAATAATTTCACCATTAAATGCAACATGTAAAAGAAGCATCGCTTCTTTAGAGCCCGGAGTAATTACAATATTTTCTTTTGGATAGTTTACTCCTGTTTTCTTTTTTAAATTAATTGAAATTGACTCTCTTAATTTTTCAAGCCCTTGGATAGGCAAATATTCTTTTCTATGAGCATTCTCTTTCAATGCAGTTACAATTTGCTCTGGAACTGGAAATGGTGATTGTCCAAACCCAAACTGATAAACTTTTTTACCTTGTCTTATAAGAGATTTACACTTTTCATTAATAATTAGTGTTGAGGACTGCTTAAGCTTTAAGATATTTTTCTTTGTAAGATCTTTCATAATAACTTTTTAAAAAAAGCTATTAATAACCTTACGGGGACTCTAGGTTTTAAGTCAATTTAAATTTTAAATTAGAACATTTGACAAATTGATTCGGTCATGTTTTAATCTTATTTTGTTCTCAACTTTGATCTATATATAGTATAAAATTATTTATCTAACACAAGAATGCAAAACTTCTCTCAAAAGATTATAGCGTTACTAGGACCGACCAATACGGGTAAAACTCATGTTGCTATAGAAAAAATGTTGAATTTCGAGAGTGGTATATTTGGTTTACCACTAAGACTTCTCGCTCGAGAAGTTTATGACAAATGTGTAGAAAAAGTTGGTTTAGAAAAAATTGCTTTAATTACAGGTGAAGAAAAAATTATACCCAGTTCAGCCACTTTTTTTATTTGTACAGTGGAATCAATGCCAAAAAATAAGAAAGTAGATTTTATAGCTGTTGATGAAATTCAGATGTGTGCAGATCGTGAAAGAGGGCATATTTTTACCGAAAGACTTCTATATGCAAGAGGTCAAAAATTAACAATGTTTTTGGGGTCTCAAGTTATGGCGGGAATAATTGACAACTTAATTGAAGAGGTAGATTTTCAAAAAAAGGAGAGATTCTCAAAGTTGAGTTACACAGGGTATAAAAAAATTTCTAGATTAGATAGAAAAGTAGCAATTATTGCTTTTTCAATTGAAGAAGTCTACGCGATAGCGGAGTTAGTTCGTAGGCAAAAAGGCGGAGCAGCAGTTATAATGGGTTCATTAAGTCCTAAAACAAGAAATTCTCAAGTTGGTCTTTATCAGTCTGGAGATGTTGATTATCTAATTGCTACAGATGCCATTGGTATGGGATTGAATATGGATATAAATGAAATTTATTTTTCTAATTTAAAAAAATTTGATGGAA
The DNA here is from genome assembly GCA_902574045.1 of uncultured Pelagibacteraceae bacterium. Taxonomy (GTDB): domain Bacteria; phylum Pseudomonadota; class Alphaproteobacteria; order Pelagibacterales; family Pelagibacteraceae; genus Pelagilacustribacter. Next base: position 22,882 of record CACGMG010000011.1, read on the forward strand.
AAAAGACCAGAAGATTAAACCTGATTGAATTATCTCAAATTGCTGGGCGGGCTGGTAGGTTTAAAAACGATGGATTTTTTGGAACAACTGGAGACTGTGAAAACTTAAATTCCGACGAAATAGAAAATATTGAAAAACATCAATTACCAGAAACAAAAATGATCTATTGGAGGAATTCAAAATTAGACTTTGACAGCCCCAGCAGATTAATCACCTCTCTTGAGTTAAAACCTAACAAAAAAAATCTTTTGAGAACCAATGACTCTCTTGATGAGAGTGTTTTAAGGTATTTTTTAAAAAAAGGATCTAATAATATTATTTATCACAAAAATTTAGAATTGCTTTGGGAATGCTGTCAAATTCCAGATTTTGAGAAAAAGGCCTATGGTCAACACATAAATATTATAGACAAAGTTTTTCAATTTCTATCAACAAGAAAAAGAAGAATACCAAGTAAATTTATGAAAGAACAATTAAAAGGTTTAGAGAAAGACCACGGAAATGTTGATCTTTTATCTCATAGACTTTCTAATGTAAGAACATGGTCGTATGTAGCTAATAAAAAAAATTGGGTTGAAAATTCAGACTATTGGGTTCAATTAACAAAAGATATAGAAGATAAATTATCTGACAAATTACATGAGGAACTTACCAAAAGTTTTATTGATAAAAAAATAAGTATTTTATCAAGGAGCCTAAAACAAGATTTAGTTTTGAATACTGAGATCAATCAAGAAAATAAAGTATATATTGATGGACAATTAATTGGTGAGTTAAAAGGTTTAAAGTTTTTAATTGAACTGACCTCCAATACCTTAGACACAGATATTAAATCAATTAAAAAAGCAGCAAGAAGAGGAGTTAAAGAGGAATTAGATAAAAGAGTAAATGAAATAATCAATGATAAAAAAATTAGCATTAATCTTGATAGTAAATTAATTTGGAAAGGAAATTCTATAGGCACTTTAAAAAAAGGACACAATTATTTAAGCCCAGAAATAGATATTATCGCAGATGAAGCCCTAGAAGAAGAGTCTAAGCTCAAACTGGAAAAATTTTTAAAACAATGGTTTGAAAAATATATCAATGAAATTTTGGGGGATCTGATTAACTTAACTAAGAGAAGAGTGAAAAATCAATATTTGAGGGCATTAGTTTTTCAATTATTTGAGAGAAATGGAGTTATTAAAAGAAGTGAAATTGAAAAGATAGTTAAACTAATCCCTGTTGAAGAAAGAAAAAAGTTATGGGGTATGGGAATTAAGATTGGAAGGTATCACGTTTACTTACCCAAGATGCTTAAACCAAAAGCTGTGGAATTTAGAGTCTCATTATGGAAAATATATAACAGTCTTAATAGGAATGAAGAGATTCCAAAATCAGGATTGAATTTCATTCAAAATAAAAAGTTTGAAAAAAATTTTCTTCTATTATGTGGTTTTGAAAATTTTAGAGAATTTTTTGTTAGAATCGATATATTGGAAAAACTATTTTTAAAGATTTTGCACTCTACTAAAGATCGAAAGTTTAAGATAAACGCTGAAATGATGAATTTGCTTGGCTGTACTAAGGAAAATTTTTATAAGTTGATGACCTATATGAATTATAAAAAAGATAAAAGTGAAGATACTTACATTTTTATAGGTGAAAAAAAGTCTACAAACAAAATTATTAAATTTGACAAAAAAGAAAATCCATTTAAAAAGCTTCTATCTTTAAACATAAAATAAATGAAAAATTTAGACAAAGATAATATTATTGGTGTAGCTGCTTTATTAGTGCATGCAGCTAAAATAGATGAACATTATACAAACGATGAGAGAGTTCTTGTAAAAAAGTTTATTAAATCTTATCTTAAAGATGATAATGAGGAAGATATTTTGATAAAAGCTGAAGAGGTTGAAAAAAATTCAAATCAATTATTAAGTTTTACTAATATTATTAAGAAAAATACTGAAGAAATAAAATCAGATATAATTAAACATTTATGGGAAATAATAATTTCTGATAAGACTATAGATCAATATGAGTCTAATTTAATGAGGAGAATTTGTGGTCTTATATATTTTCCAGATAAAATGAGCGCAGAAATAAAACTAAGAATTATTAATAGCCGATGACTTATATTGTTAAAGACGAGTGTATTAAATGTAAACTTACCGATTGTGTAGAAGTTTGTCCGGTGGACTGTTTTTATGAAGGAGAAAATTTTTTGGTCATAAACCCTGATGAGTGCATAGACTGTGGAGTCTGTGAACCCGAATGCCCCATAGATGCTATTAAAGCAGATACAGATGACAGTGTTAAAGATATGGATAAATGGTTGTTGATTAATAAAAAGTTTTCTGCAAAATGGCCTAATATTTCTAAAAAAAAAGATCCTATGGAAGATCACGAAAAATTTAAAAACATTAAAGATAAATACGAAAAGTATTTCTCTGAAAAACCAGCTAAATAATTCATATGCCAAAAAAGAGAAAAAATAAAAAAATAAAAAACTTAAAAAAAAAGAAAACCACAATTTTAAAATCTAAGAGTAAAAATGAGTCAAAGATAAGTGAAAAAAAAGTTGTTTCGGGAGGACAAGATGAAAAACCTGAAATAAAAAAAATTAAAAAACAACCCACAGAAAAAAGAGTTTATAACCTTAAGGATTTTGTAGTTTATCCAAAACATGGGGTGGGGAAAATAACTGCTATTGAAAAAGCAAAAATTGGTGAAATAGATATTCAATTTTATAAAATCTTTATTGAGAAAGAAAAACTTACTTTAACCGTGCCTATAAACCAGCAATCTAAACTAAGATCTATATCTTCTATAAATCAGATTAATAAGTGTATTTCTATACTAAAAACTAAACCTAAAATTAAAAGAACTATGTGGAGTAGACGCGCCCAAGAATACGATCAAAAGATAAATTCTGGAAAAATTTATGAATTGGCAGAGGTAGTTAAAGACTTAAATAAAAACACTGATATTATTGCAGATCAATCTTATTCGGAAAGACAGTTATTTGAAAAAGCCTACGAAAGATTGAAGTCGGAATTTGAAGCTGTTTTAAAAGTTAGCACTGAAGATGTTCAAAAAAAAATGGACAAAGCTCTAGGAAGAACACAAATATTAGATAGTACAGAATAAAAAAACGCCCTTTTTAAATCTTAAAAAGGGCGTTTTTAAAAAGCGAAACTATCTTCTTCTTTTTTTTCTTCTTTTTGCTTTTTTAGCTTTTTTAGCTTTTTTTCTTCTACGTTTAGCCATCTTATTCTCCCTTGTTTTAAACAAATCTTAATGATTCGTTTGTTAATTTAAACATTAATTAATTTATTATTCATGTCAATTGTAAAATAATTTCTAATTTTAGATAAAAAAATTAAAATTTTATTAAATCTTTATTTTTTTATAAGATTAAAAAAAGTTAGTAATATCAATGTTTTTTTAAGCAATTAGTTA
>CACGMG010000012.1 GCA_902574045.1 uncultured Pelagibacteraceae bacterium
GAAGATTTAATATTAGTTAGTGATTTAGATGAAATTCCAAATTTAGAAAATATAAATTTATCAGAAATCAAAGATCAGATTTACGTATTTGAGCAAAAAATTTTTTATTACAAACTAAATTTATATTATGATGAATTTAAATGGTATGGAACAAAAGCGACAAAAAAAAAAAATTTTATATCGCCTCAATGGTTAAGAAATATTAAAGCAAAAAATTATCCTAGATGGCGTCCAGATATTTTTTTTTCAAAAAAAAAGTATTCAAATTTGAAATTTATAGATAAGGGAGGTTGGCATTTTACTTGCCTTAAAACTCCAGAAGAGCTTGAAAAAAAACTCTTAAATTTTGCTCATCATTATGAATTTGAGGCTAGTGGATTAAAAATTGAAGACTTAAAAAAAATAATATCTGAAAAGAGAGTGATCTATGATCATAATATTGACTCTAAAGGTTATAAGTGGTCAGGAAAAGTAAAATTAAAAAAAATAGAAAACAGTTTTTTACCAAATCATATTTGGTCAAATCTTAAAAAATATGAAAATTGGTTAGATTAATTTAATGTCTGCTTAATTCTTCTTTAGACTTTTCTTTTCCTGCAATTTGATCTACTTCCACCCATTCAACTCTTTTCAAGGGTTTAGTTAATGCTATTTTTAAAACCTCATCTACGTTTTCAACCGTAATGACTTCCATTTTATCTAAAATTGTTTTTGGGACTTCACTTAAATCTTTTTTATTTTCCATTGGAATTAAAACTTTTTTAATTCCAGCTCTATGAGCAGCTAAAAGCTTTTCTTTTAAACCACCAATAGGTAAAATAATTCCTCTTAATGTTATCTCTCCAGTCATTGCAACATTTTTATCAACTGGTATCTCCGTAATCGCTGAAACTATTGATGTAACCATTCCTACTCCCGCTGAAGGACCGTCTTTTGGTTGAGCACCTTCTGGGACATGAATATGAAAATCTTTTTTATCAAATAAAGGAGGGATAATTCCATAATCTAAGCTTTTGGATCTAATGTAAGATTTAGCAGCTTTTACAGATTCTTGCATTACTTCTCCAAGTTTTCCAGTAATTTGCATTTTTCCTTTTCCTGGCATCACTGCTGACTCAATCTTTAATATTTCTCCGCCCACTTCTGTCCAAGCTAAACCTGTAACTACTCCTATTCTATTTTCAGCTTCAATTTCTCCATAATTAAATTTTTGAACTCCTAGCAAGTCTTTCATATCCTCCGTTTTAATTGGGTTATTAATTTTTTCTTTGTTATCAATTTTTTTCACTAATTTTCTGGCAATTTTGGATATTTCCCTCTCTAAATTTCTCACCCCAGATTCTCTAGTGTAATCTCTTATAATTTTTCTATTTACGTCCTCAGATATATTCCACTCGTCCTTTTTTAAACCGTTGTTTTCACTTTGCTTAGGTATTAAAAATTTTTGGGAAATATTAACTTTTTCATCCTCTGTGTAACCAGACAATCTTATCACTTCCATTCTATCAAGTAATGGAGGTAAAATATTTAATGTATTTGCTGTTGTTACAAACATTACATCAGAAAGATCGTAGTCGACTTCTAAATAATGATCATTAAATTCTTTATTTTGTTCTGGATCCAAAGCCTCGAGTAAAGCAGATGATGGATCGCCTCTATAGTCGTTACCAACTTTATCAATTTCATCTAATAAAAAAAGAGGATTTTTGGTTCCAGCTTTTTTCATCATTTGAATTATTTTACCTGGCAAGGATCCAATGTAAGTTCTTCTGTGACCTCTTATTTCTGCTTCATCTCTAATGCCTCCTAAAGATATTCTTATAAATTTTCTATTTGTCGCTTTTGCTATAGATTTTCCTAGAGAAGTTTTACCTACACCTGGTGGGCCCACTAAACATAAAATTGGACCTTTCATTTTTTGAATTCTTTTTTGCACTGCCAAAAACTCTATTATTCTATCTTTAACTTTTTCAAGACCATAATGATCTTCATCTAAAATTTTTTGTGCATTTTTTAAATCAGTATTTATTTTTGATTTTTGAGACCAAGGCAATTCTGTCATCCAATCTAAATAATTTCTTACAACAGTAGCTTCCGCTGACATTGGGCTCATAGATTTTAATTTTTTCAATTCTGACAAACATTTTTCTTTTGCTAATTTTGGCATTTTAGCATTTGTGATAGCTTTAGTTAAACTTGATAATTCATCCTTGCCCTCGTCAATCTCCCCAAGCTCTTTTTGTATCGCTTTTAGTTGTTCATTTAAATAATACTCTCTTTGAGTTTTCTCCATTTGATTTTTGACTCTACCTCTGATTTTTTTTTCTACAGAGAGCACTCCAGTTTCTTTTTCAATAAATGAGTAAATTTTTTCTAATCTTTTTTTCAAGTCTGTTATTTCTAGCAGTTCCTGTTTTTCTATAATTTGTATGTTTAAATTAGAAGATATGTTATTTGCTATTTGAGAGGCATTTTTAAGATTTTTGAGATTATTAGCTCCTTCGTTAAAATCTTTTTTATTAAGAATTAATAATTTTTCATATTTTTTTATTAAGCCAAGTGCAAAATTGTCAAGCTCTTTTGAAATATTTTTATCCTCTTCAATTTGTACCTCACAAGTAATGAATTTGTCTTTATGGTCTGTATGTTTAAGTATTTTAACTCTTTTTTCTCCTTCAACTAAAACTTTGACTGTACCGTCTGGTAATTTTAATAATTGTAAAATTTTACTTAAACATCCGTATCCAAATAAGTCTTTTCCCTCAGGATCGTCTACCTCAGAATTTTTTTGTGTTACTAAAACAATAGATTTATCTGCCTTCATAACTTCTTGTAATGCTTTAATTGATTTCTCTCTTCCAACAAACAAAGGGACAACCATTGATGGGAAGATTACTATGTCTCTGAGTGGTAAAAGTGGTTTTATATAAGAAGCTTGCATCACTAACTATATGGCAATTATTATAGTAATTTCAAGAAACAAATTTAAATCAAGCTACTGATGTTGATTGTTTTTTACCATATGTGACAATCGGTTCAGAATTACCTTTTACAGAGGGTTTATCGATAGTTACTTTTATAACACCTTCCATATCTGGCAGTTCAAACATAGTTTTGAGTAGAATATTTTCTAAAATTGACCTTAAGCCTCTTGCTCCAGTTTTTTTGGAAATAGCTTTTTTAGCAATTTCAGCTATAGCATCGTCTTGAAACTCTAAATCTACATTTTCAAATTCAAATAATCTTTTATATTGCTTAATTAATGAATTTTTAGGCTCTTTTAAAATTTTTACTAAAGATTTTTCATCAAGATCATCTAACGTTGCTACTATAGGCATTCTACCTATAAATTCTGGAATTAAACCATACTTAATTAAATCTTCAGGTTCTAGCTGCTTCATTATTGTTGATAAAGGTTGTTCCTTATAATTTTTAACTTTTGCACCAAATCCTATTGAAGTTTCTTTACCTCTGCTATCAATTAATTTATCAAGTCCTGCAAATGCTCCCCCGCAAATGAACAATATATTTGTAGTATCTACTTGTAAAAATTCTTGTTGGGGATGTTTTCTGCCGCCTTGGGGAGGCACGCTAGCTATTGTTCCTTCCATTATTTTTAATAAGGCTTGTTGAACACCCTCTCCAGAAACGTCTCTAGTGATAGATGGGTTCTCAGATTTTCTACTTATTTTGTCTACTTCATCAATATAAACAATTCCTCTTTGTGCTTTTTCTACATTATAGTCTGCTGATTGTAAAAGTTTAAGAATTATATTCTCTACATCCTCACCAACATAACCTGCTTCTGTCAAAGTTGTAGCATCAGCCATTGTAAATGGAACATCTAAAATTCTTGCTAAAGTTTGAGCAAGCAATGTCTTACCACATCCTGTTGGTCCGACTAAAAGAATATTTGATTTGGACAATTCTATATCTTTATTGCTTTTTGTTTCATGGCTTAATCTTTTGTAATGATTATGAACTGCCACAGATAGTATCTCCTTAGCAAATTTTTGACCAATAACGTAATCATCTAACACATTGCAAATTTCTTTTGGAGTAGGAACTCCATCTTGATGTTTTACTAAAGAACTTTTATTTTCTTCCTTAATAATATCCATACAAAGTTCAACGCATTCGTCACATATAAATACAGTTGGTCCAGCAATTAGCTTTCTAACTTCGTGTTGGCTCTTTCCACAAAAAGAACAGTAGAGAATGTTTTTGTTATTTTTTTCAGTCATATCGAATCAACATTACTATAATAGATGTCTACAATATTCTTATCAAGCTGAAGTTGTAAGTAAATCTATATATAGTGATTTATTTTCTTTTTTCCACAACAGAGTCAATCAAACCAAATTTTTTAGCATCATCTGCCGTCATAAAATTATCTCTCTCCAAGGCCTTACCGATTTCATCAATTGATTTACCAGTGTGCTTTGAATAAATTTTATTTAACCTTTCTTTAAGAGAGAGTATTTCTTTAGCATGAATTTGAATGTCTGTGGCCTGTCCTTGAAAACCTGCAGAGGGTTGATGAACCATTATTCTTGAATTCGGCAAAGAATATCTTTTACCTTTTTCTCCAGCTGCAAGCAAAAAAGATCCCATTGAAGATGCTTGACCAATACAAAGTGTAGAAACTGGTGAATTAATATATTGCATTGTATCATAGATGCCTAAACCAGCTGTAACTAAACCTCCGGGACTATTTATATAAAAATTTATCTCTTTATTTGGATTTTCAGACTCTAAAAATAAAAGCTGAGCAGTAACCAAAGATGCAACTGCGTCATTAACTGGTCCAACTAAAAAAACTATTCTTTCTTTTAAAAGTCTGGAATAAATATCATACGCTCTTTCCCCTTTACTTGTTTGCTCAACAACCATCGGAATAAGGCTATTCATTTGTTCTTCAAATTTACGACTCATAGAACGACTTATACAACTATTGGTTACTTTTTACTATTTTTTTTTGATTTTACTTTATCTTTATTAGAAGATTTAGTTTTAATATTACTCAATTTTTCTGAATCAGGTTTATTAAATGCTGAAATTATTTTCTCCGCTTCTTTTGAATTAATATTCTTTTTATTAAGTTTTATTTTTGATTTTATAAAATTCAAAATTTTTTCTTCATATATAGACCCTTTTAAATTTTGGGAGGCGCTTGGATTTTTTTCGTAATATTCAAAAATCATTTTCTCTTGCCCTGGCATACCCTTAATTTGTTTTTGTATTTCATCTTTTACTTCATTGTCTGATACTTTTAGTTTATTCTGTTCTCCAAGTTCATTAAGTAACAAACCAAGTTTAATTCTAGACTTAGCGATTTTTTCATTATTAGCTTTGTGCTTTTCTTTTTCTTGAGGTTTTAAATTTTGTGTCATTAATAAAACCTCTTGGTCAACTAGATTTTGAGGTAATTCAATTTGATAATTATTTTCAATTTGATCAAATATTTCTTTCTTTGTAATTAAATTTAAAGATTGAATGTATTGACCTGAAATTTGATTCTTAATTAATTCCTTTAGCCCGTTTAAATCTTTTGCTCCCATTGTCTTAGCAAAATCATCATCAATCTTATTTTCTTTAGCCTTTTTTACATTTAAAATTTTACATTCAAAAACAGTCTTTTTATTAGCAAGTTCTTTTTTAGGATGGTTAGCTGGTAAAGTAGCTGTCAAACTTTTTAAATCATCTTTTTTAACTCCTACAAGCTGTTCATCGAAACCTTTTAAAAATAAATCTTTACCTAGCTCTAACTGGACTCCTTTGCCTTCACTTCCTTCAAATTTATTTCCATCTACCGTTGCAGAATAATCAAAAACTACTTGGTCTCCTAATTTAGCTTTTTCTTCAACTTTCTTATCTTCAAACTGCTTATTTTGGCTCGAAATCAAATTCAATTTTTCATTAACTAATTTCTCTTCAATTTCAATCCTATATTCTGTTGCCTGATAATTATCAAAAGATTTTAGCTTAATTTCTGGCAGGGTATCAATTTGTAATTCATAATTTAAATCTTTACCTTCTCCAAAAGTTTTTAAATCTATTTTAGGTTGGCCAGCAACTTTTATTTTTTTTTCGTCAATAGCCTTAGCTGATGTTTCTCTTAAAATCTTGTCAATTACTTCTCCATAAATAGATTTTCCAAATTGACTTTTAATTAAAGAAGCTGGAACTTTGCCTGCTCTAAATCCTTTTAGTGTCACTTCTTTTTGTAATTCTTTAAGTCTTTCATCTAGCTTAGATTGAATGGTCTTTTTATCGACTATAACTGATAAAATTGTTCTTAAACCTTTTTTTGACTGTATTTCAGTTTTCATAATATACTTTTGGTGGGCAAGAAGAGACTCGAACTCTTAAGCCTTGCGGCACTGGTTTCTAAGACCAGCGCGTATACCAATTCCGCCACTTGCCCAATTTAATAATCGGTTTTTTATATAACAAATTAGTTTTTTGTTAAACGATAAAGTCTCAGATAAGCTATCATGTAGATTAAAATTAAAGAGAAAAACCAATACTTACACACCAAACTGTTGTCTATAAAATATAAACTTGGAAAAACTAGAGCTAAATAAATAGAGTTTATAATTATAGAATTGATATAGTTACTTTTTTCAAGACCAAAAATATTAACAATTCTATTATGAATGAGCATATGCAAATGACTGTCATCTGGTAAAACAGGGGATTTATTTTGATATAATTTCCTAAAAAAAGAAAAAAATACTTCAAAAAATAAATAAAATAATAATATACAAAAGAAAAAAGATGATAATTCTGGATTTAAATTATTAGTATAAACAACATTTAAGGCTATTAAAATTCCAGATAAATACGAACCACTATCACCCAAAAAAATTTTGGCTTTGGGAAAATTAAAAAGTAAAAAAGAAATAAGTATTATAATTTGGCCTGTTAAAAAAAAAGAAAATTCAAGATGCGCATTACTCAAATTTATAAACAATAATATCGAATTTATTATAATCAAATTGATAGTCAAAAGTCCGTTAAATCCATCAATTAAATTTGCTCCATTAATTATAAATAAAAAGCACAAGACAATAAAAAAAGTAGAAAAAATTTTATTTTCTAGCCAAAAATTAAGAAACATTAAATCGACATTTTCAATTTTTAGGGAAAAAGCACTTATAAATAAAACTAAAGAAATTATCATTAATATTAGCCTTAAATTTGGACTTATTTTAATTTTAATATCATCTAAATATCCTATTAAAAATAAACTTACTCCTGTAAAAAAGTATATATAAAGAAATTGGGAATATAACAAAAAATAGATACCTAAAAAAATTAATAGTGATATAAAACAACCTATACCTCCACTTCTTGAAGTTGCACGGCTGTGAAAAGATTGAGGTTTCGAAAAATCTTTATCTAAAAGAATCCCATCTAAATTTTTGTTTGATATCTTTTCAATTATTAAAAAAATAAAAAACGTTATTAGAGCAAATAATGATAAAAAACCTAACTCAATTGAATCTGTTTGCATTTACTTTTTCATACCTTTATTATTTTTTTTTACGATATAAATCCCTAATATAATTATAACTAAAGAAATTAAAACTCTCCAAGTTATTATCTCATTCATTAAAAAATATCCAAATATAACTCCAAAAATAGGAATTAGATAAGCTACTTGTGTTTGAAAAACTAATCCATTAACTGTAAGAATTCTAAATCTGATTAACCAAGCAAGTCCTGTTGCAACTACACCTAGATAAAGTAATGCTAAAGTCGACTCAATCGACGGGTTTAATTGCCAAGGCGCTTCAAATAAAATTGATAGTGGAAGTAAAAAAATTATAGACCATAAAGTGGTAGATGTAGTTACATTTTCATTTCCTTCTTTTTTTAATTTTAGAGTTAATATGCCCCCTATAGAATAAAAAGTTGATCCTAGAATAGTAATCAAAGCATACATATAATTATTCTCATTTATTATTAATTTATCAAAAAATAAAAAAACTACTCCAGAAAAACCAACTAAAATACCAATAGATTTAAATAAAGTTATTTTTTCATTTTTAGTAAAAAAGTGTGCTAGAACTGAACCGCTCATAGGGGTAGTGCTCATTAACATGGCGGCTAAATAACTATTAATTTCACTTGTTCCAATTGCAATTAGTGTAAACGGTATTGCAATATTACAAAGACCAATCAGTGCATAAGGTCTCCAATTATTTGAAAATGCTTTAATTCTAATATTTTTAAATTTACACAACAGATAAAGAGGAATACTCGCAAAAATAACTCTGATTAAAGCTAAAGTGAATGGTTCATAGGAATAAGTGGCAATCTTAATATTAAAAAAAGATGACCCCCAAATTAACCCTAATAAGGTTAAAAGAAATATGTCTATTGATTTTGCCTCTCTCATTTCAAGCAGTGATTGTATTTATGTGCAAAATGCATATCAGATATATGATTTTAATTATACATTTAAAAAACTACTGTATATATGTTCTCTGGAGTTTTTATAACAAGCAATTATTTAAGGAGATTAAATGAGTTCTAAAAATATTCTAAAATTAATGAAAGACAAACAGGTAGAGTTTGTAGATCTTAGATTCACCGACCCAAAAGGTAAGCTTCAACACTTAACCATGGATGCTACTGTTGTTGATGAAGAAATGCTTGAAAAAGGTGTTTTTTTTGATGGATCTTCGATAGCGGGATGGAAAGCTATAAATGAGTCTGACATGGTTTTAAAACCCGATTTAGAAAGACCTATTATTGATCCATTTAATTCTCACACAACATTAAATATTTTTTGTGATATTTTAGATGCTGTTAAAAAAAATCCTTACGAAAGAGACCCAAGAGGAACAGCAAAAAAGGCTGAAGCCTATTTAAAAAAATCTGGAATTGGAGATAAGTCATATTTTGGACCTGAACCTGAATTTTTTGTTTTTGACGACGTAAGATTCAAAAATGATATGAATGAAACTAGTTTTTCAATTGATAGTTCAGAAGGCCCATACAATACAGGTAAAAAATATGAAAATGGTAATATGGGACACAGACCAGGTATTAAGGGGGGATATTTTCCTGTTCCTCCAGTTGATAGCGCTCAAGATATGCGTGGAGAATATTTAAAGGCTCTTAAAGACATGGGTGTAAAAGTTGAAAAACACCACCATGAAGTGGCTCCTAGTCAACATGAACTTGGAATGTATTTTGGGACATTAACTAATATGGCAGATAATGTGCAACTTTATAAGTATGCAGTTCAGATGGTTACACACTCTTTTGGAAAATCTGCAACTTTTATGCCAAAACCAGTTAAGGGAGATAATGGTTCTGGAATGCATTGTCATCAATCAATTTGGAAAGGAAATACACCAGTATTTATGGGAAAAGAATACGCAGGACTGTCAAAAACAGCTTTATACTATATTGGTGGAATTTTGAAACATGCCAAAGCTATAAATGCTTTTGCTAATGCAACAACTAATAGTTATAAAAGATTAATACCTGGCTTTGAAGCTCCAGTTATCTTAGCGTATTCTGCAAGAAATAGATCTGCTTCATGTAGAATACCAGTCATAATGAATCCAAAAGCAGCTAGAATGGAAATTAGATTCCCAGATGCCGCTGGAAATCCATATTTAACTTTTGCATCAATGCTAATGGCAGGAATTGATGGAATTAAAAATAAAATTGATCCAGGTAAATCATTTGACGAGGATTTATACTCTTTATCAGAAAATGAAGTTAAAAAATTACCTACAGTATGCGGTTCTTTAAGAGAGGCAATGCAAAATTTAGATAAAGATAGAAAATTTTTAACTCAAGGAGGAGTTTTTACTGACGATCAAATTGATGCATATATTGATTTAAAGTTTCAAGAGATTTACAAATTTGAACACACACCACATCCAATAGAGTTTGAGATGTATTATAGTGGTTAAATTTTAAAAGACTCTCCACATCCACATCTTTCTGTCTCATTGGGATTATTAAAAACAAATTGAGATGAAAATTTCTCTTTTTTATAATCCATTTCTGTACCTAGAAGATACATAACAGCTTTCGGATCAATTAAAACTTTCACTCCTTTATCTTCGATGATTTCCTCATTTGGTCTTATATCTTTAGCATATTCCATTATATAAGACATACCTGCGCAACCTCCAGATTTTACTCCAACTCTAACTCCTATTGTAGAATTTTCTGCTTTTGACATTATCTCTTTTATTCTACTAACTGCATTATCGCTAAGTTTAATTATTTGTTCGCTCATAAATTTAATTCCAATTTCGCTGCTTCTGACATTTTATCTTTGGTCCAAGGTGGATCCCATACCAGTTTTAAATTAACATCTTTAATTCCATTTATCTTCAATATATTATCTTTAACTGAATTAGGCAAACTTTCTGCAACAGGGCAGTTCGGCGAGGTTAAAGTCATCTCTATTAATACCTTACTTTTGTCATCAATTTCTATCTTGTATATAAGACCAAGATCAAAGATATTAACTGGTATCTCTGGATCATAAATTTTCTTTATTTCTGAAATTACTTTATTTTTCAAATCATTCATAACTTACTTTTTTTTTCTAACGCAGCTAATAAGGTATGCCAAGCCATTGTAGCGCATTTTATTCTCATAGGGAATTGTTGAACTCCGGATAAAGAAGAAATAGTTGTCACTTGATCTTCTGATAGACTATTTAAAGTAATTTTTGACTTATTTTTTAACATACTTAAGAAATCGTCCGTAACTTTCTTTGAAAACTGCAAGTCTCTTCCCTTAAGTGTGTCAGTAAGTATTGATGCTGAAGCCAAAGAAATTGCACATCCTTCTCCTTCAAAACTTAAACCAGAAAGATTCTTGTCTTGGTCCAATTTTGCATAAATATGAACTTTGTCTCCACATAAAGGATTGTGTGCTTTTGCATCATGATTATATCCATTACATTTACCTTTGTTACGAGGATTTTTAGCATGATCTAAAATTATTTCTTGATATAACTCTTTTAAATCCATCTAAACCTTAAAAATTTTTTTACAATTATCAATAGCTTCACTTAATTTATCTATATCATCTTTTGAATTATATACCCCAAGAGAAGCTCTAGCGGTTGCAGGTATGCCTAATTTATCATGTAGAACTTGACAACAATGATGTCCTGCTCTGATAGCAACACCATCTTCATCTAAAATTGTTGCGATATCATGTGGGTGTATTCCCTTCATTGAAAAGCATATTACAGAACCTCTTTCTTTTGGATTACCAATTATACTTATCGAGTTATTTTTTTTTAATTTTTCAATACCGTATTCCATAACTTCGTTTTCATGAGTTTGAATATTTTTAATTCCTAATTTTTCAATAAACTTAATTGCTTCAGAAAAAGCAACTACCTCTGCAGTTTGCATTGTTCCTGCTTCAAACTTAGTTGGTGTGGAAGCAAAAGTTATATTATCTTTAAGTACTTCACTAATCATCCCGCCTCCTCCTTGGTAAGGTGGCAATTTTTCTAACCATTTTTTTTTAGCATATAAAATTCCCAATCCATTCGGACCATACATTTTATGGCAAGAGATAGCATAAAAATCACATCCTAACTCCTGCATGTCTATTTTTAGGTGTGGAGCTCCTTGTGTTCCATCAACTAAAACTGGAATATTTTTTTCTTTGGCTAAATCAACAACCTTTTTTATTGGCAATATTGCGCCTGTAACATTGGATAAATGAGTAATAGCTATCATTTTTGTTTTAGAATTAATAAGTTTTTTAATCTCATCAATCTCAACTTCTCCGTTTTCGTTTACTGATGCAAATTTAATTTTTGCACCTTTTTTTTGTCTTAAAAAATGCCAAGGGACATAATTTGAATGATGCTCTAATTCGGTTATCAAAATTTCATCTCCTTCTTTTATAAACCTTTCTCCATATGATGATGCAACTAAATTAATGGACTCTGTAGCACCTTTTGTAAAAATAATTTCCTCTCTTTCTTTTGCGTTTAAATAATCTTTAACTTTATCTCTAGCGTCTTCAAATCTATTTGTTGCTTTCACTGCCAATGAATGAACGCTTCTACCTACATTAGAAAACTCAGTTTCATAAAAATTTGATAGTCTATTTATTACAGTTTGAGGTTTTTGAGATGAATTCGCACTATCCAAATAAACTAAAGGTTTGCCATTTATTTTTTGCTTAAATATAGGAAATTCAGACTTAATATTTTTAATATTCATTTATAAATTGGTTTTCTAATTTATTTTTAACAAAATTCCTTATTGAATTACTTTTAATAGAATCGACTACTTCATTTAAAAAGCCATTAACTAGTAACTTGGTTGACTCTTTTTTAGTTAGTCCTCTAGTCATTAAGTAATATATGGAATCTTTATCTAGATTACCTGACGTTGATCCATGAGAACATTTGACATCATCAGCATAAATTTCCAGTTCTGGCTTAGAATCGAATTCGGATAACTCGCTTAGTAAAATAGCTTTACTTAATTGATAGGCATCAGTTTTTTGGGCAACATCTTTTACAAAAATTTTTCCTTGGTAAACACCTTTGCTTTCCGCATTTAAAACATTTTTTACTTTCTGATAACTCTTACAATTTGGAAAAAGATGATTTACACGAGTTTTTACTTCTTGATGCACATTATCATCTAAAAAAGATGCTGATTGTAAATTACATTCACTTCTTTCACCCTCTAAATTAAATTCTAAATCCAGTTTATTAAATTTATGCCCAGTAGGAAAAATGAAAGAGGTATAATTTGAGTCTGATGATAAACTATTTCTTGAATATTTATGAAAATATCCAAAACTTTTATCGTTTTGAAGATAGATACTTTTTAAAGCTGCAGATTTTTCAAGAATAATATCTTCATAAACGTTATTAAAAAAATTTTTTTTAGACTCATTAATCGTAAATTCCAAGAAATGAAGTTCAGAATTTTTTCCAATTTTTATTTTATTTTTACTATTTAAAATATTTTCATCAAGATCTTCAGTAAATAAATGATAAATTACAAGAACTTTTTTAAATTTATAGTTTTCTTTTACGTCTAAAAAATAACCTTTATCAGATAAAGCATGATTTAAATTTAATAGAGGATTATGTTTTTTTGAATCAGAATAATCCTCATTTATAAAAGGCTGTAATTTTATCTTGTCTTTTTCCTCATATTTAAAGTCACTGTAAGTTAGCTCACCATTAATAATTACAATATAGTTATGCTCAAAATCTTTTATGAAGTCAATTTTCGGTTTTTTCGATTTTTCAAGTTTTAACTCTAACTTATTAAAATTTTTGGAGACTATTTCTTTTAAATCTGAAAATTTCCAATCTTCATTTCTTTTATTTGGAAAACCAATATCATTAAAATGATTTAAATTTTTTAATCTAAAATATTTCTCTTCTTTTGTAAATTTTCCAATTTTATCTATTTCGTTTGAATTAATTTTAAAATTTAACATTTTAATTAATTCCTTTGTAGCCTGTTTTTTCTAATTGTATCGCCAATTCTTTATTTCCTGATTTAACTATTTTACCATTTGATAGTACGTGAACAAAATCAGGTTTTATAAAATTTAGTAACCTCTGATAATGAGTAATAACTAAAAATGATTTTTTATTATCTCTAGAGGAATTTACTCCATCTGCGACTATTCTTAGTGCATCGATATCTAATCCTGAATCAGTTTCATCGAGAATAATCAGATTTGGATCTAAAATTTTCATTTGTAGAATTTCATTTTTTTTCTTTTCTCCCCCAGAGAATCCGACATTTAGTTGTCTTGTTAACATTTTTTCATCCATCCCAAGTTCTGTGGTTTTTTCTTTAATTAATTTTAAAAAAGAAAGTGCATCTATCTCTTTTTTTCCTTGGGCTTTTCGAACTTTATTTAGAGATGTTCTTAAAAAATTACTTGTATTAACCCCTGGGATTTCCGTTGGATATTGAAATGCTAAAAAAATTCCTTTTTGAGCTCTTTCATCAATTGATATTTCGTTAAGACTTTTTCCAAGATAATTTAATTCTCCAGAGATATTGTATCCTTCTTTTCCAGAGAGAACATTTGCTAAAGTGCTTTTTCCAGATCCATTTGGACCCATGATTGCGTGCAATTCCCCTGGTTTTATAGATATGTTTAGACCTTTAAGTATTAATTTATCATTTATAGAAGCGTTTAAATCCTTAATTTCTAACATTAGCCTACGCTACCTTCTAGACTTATACCTACGAGCTTTTGTGCTTCGACAGCGA
The DNA here is from genome assembly GCA_902574045.1 of uncultured Pelagibacteraceae bacterium. Taxonomy (GTDB): domain Bacteria; phylum Pseudomonadota; class Alphaproteobacteria; order Pelagibacterales; family Pelagibacteraceae; genus Pelagilacustribacter. The sequence continues at coordinate 14,271 of CACGMG010000012.1, forward strand.
ATTCCATTGGTAATTGTTGTAAAACATCTTTACAAAAACCATTAACTATTAAACTTACAGCTTCTTCTTGATTTAATCCTCTTTGATTGCAATAAAATAATTGATCATCATTTATTTTTGAAGTTGTTGCCTCGTGTTCAATTGTTGAAGATGAATTTTTATTTTTAATATATGGGACTGTGTGTGCACCACATTTATTTCCCATCAATAAAGAGTCACACTGAGTATAATTTCTTGAGTTTAAAGCTTTTCTTCCAATATCAACTAATCCTCTGTAGGTATTATCTGCATTTCCTGCAGATATTCCTTTAGAAATAATTTTACTTTTTGTATTTTTTCCTAAATGAATCATTTTTGTTCCTGTATCTGCTTTTTGATGATTGTTAGTAATTGCTATTGAATAAAATTCACCTACTGAATTATCCCCCTGTAAAATACAGCTAGGATATTTCCAAGTTATAGCAGAACCAGTCTCGACTTGTGTCCACGAAATTTTTGAGTTTTTTCCCCTACATGCACCTCGTTTAGTTACAAAATTATAAATTCCACCTACACCATCTTTATCTCCTGGATACCAATTTTGAACTGTTGAATATTTAATTTCTGCGTCGTCTAGAGCAACAAGTTCTACATTAGCTGCATGTAATTGATTTTCATCTCTCATAGGTGCAGTACAGCCTTCTAAATAACTAACATAACTTCCTTTATCAGCAATAATTAAAGTTCTTTCGAATTGACCAGTTTCCGCAGCATTAATTCTAAAATAAGTAGATAGCTCCATAGGACATCTGGTATTTGGAGGTATATAAACAAAAGATCCATCAGTAAAAACTGCAGAGTTGAGAGTAGCAAAATAATGATCAGAAATTGGAATTACCGAACCTAGATATTTTTTTACTAGTTCGGGATGCTCTCGTATTGCTTCAGAAATTGGACAAAAAATAATTCCTTTTTTTGTTAACTCATCTTTAAAAGTAGTGGCAACAGAAACAGAGTCAAACACAGCATCAACTGCAACACCACTCAACTTTTTTTGCTCAGTCAAAGGTATTCCAAGTTTATTATAGGTTTCTATTAACTTAGGATCCACTTCGTCTAAAGATTTAGGTTTATCATTCATACTTTTTGGAGCTGAATAGTAATATAGATCCTGATAATTAATTTTTGGATATTTTGGTTTTTGCCAATTCGGCTCTTTTGAAACTTTTAGTCTATTAAAGGCTTTAAGTCTCCAATCTAACATCCATTTTGGCTCTTTTTTAATTTTAGAGATAAATTTAATTGTTTCCTCCGAAAGACCCTTAGGAGCTTTAATGTTATCTATTTCCGTTGTAAAACCGTATTTATATTCTTCTGAAATATTAGTATTTTGATTCTTCATAATGATTTTAAATTTTGTTTAACTAAATCCTGTAATTTTATTTTTTCAAAAAAACCATTTATGTGTTGGTCTAATTGATCCCACAAATTATGTGTGATACATTTTGTTGATTTGTTTGTGCATCCTTTCTTTGATGTTTTTTTGCAATTAAGCATTCTTACCTCTTCGTCAACTGCAAAAATTATATTTGATAATCTTATTTCAGATGCTGGCTTTTCTAAAATGTATCCTCCAGTAGCTCCTCTAAGGCTCCTTACAAGTTTTTTATTTTTAAGTTTAATAAATATTTGCTCTAGATAAGCTACAGAAATATTTTGTCTCAATGAAATTTCTTTTAAACTTATTGGTCCGATGCTTTCATTTAAGGCAAGATCAGCCATCGCCATTACAGCATATCTCCCTTTAGTAGTCAGTTTCATAAATTATCGTTGTAATACAATAATTATTGTCCAATTCCTACCCTTTTAGTAGGATTTAAAAAAATATATTTGACGCATAAAAACGTGTTATAAAGTTTATCTTTTTTTTGTAAATAATAATCATTATTAAAGATGAAACCAAAAAGTTTAGAAATTTTTATTCCAGGACCTGCAGGAAGACTTGAAGCAAAGTATTATAAAAATCCAAAATTTGGGTCACCCGTTGCAATTGTTTTGCATCCACACCCTCAATATGGCGGAACAATGAATAATAAAATTGTCCAACTTATGTATAACATTTTTTTAAATAATGGTTTTTCAGTAATCAAAGTAAATTTTAGAGGAGTTGGCAAAAGTGATGGAGTTTTTGATAATGGACAAGGTGAATTATCAGATGCTGCTGCAGCCCTAGATTGGATCGAAAGACAAAATTTAGATTATAGCCAATGTTGGGTTTCTGGATTTTCTTTTGGCTCATTAATATGTATGCAATTAATTATGCGTAGACCTGAAGTAAACAATTTTATTGCTGTTTCACCGCAACCTAATGTTTATGATTTTTCATTTTTAGCTCCTTGCCCTACTTCAGGTCAAGTGGTTTACAGTGAAAATGATGAATTAGTTACTAAAGAAAGCATAATTGAACTTGATAATAGAATTAAAAGTCAAAAAGGCGTTGAAGTAAATTTCTCTAAAATTAAAAATTCTAATCATTTTTTTAAAAATAAAGAAAAAGATTTAACACTTGAGATAGAAAAATATATTAAAGAAAAGACTGCTCTTATCTAAAAATTTATAATTTCGCCGCCAGTTGTTGGGTTTTTACAACCAGTTGTATTTGGAAAAGAAATTGGCAATTTTAAAATAGATCGTACCGCCAAAAAAGCAAATGCTTGTGACTCTATAAAATCTCCATCGACACCATAGTCATCTATATTTTTAATGTTTATATTTTTATCAAAATTCTTTTTTATATTTTCAATTAATATTTTATTTTTTCTACCTCCTCCACAAATAATAATTTCAATAATTTTAGGGTTTTTATCTTTTAGTAGTTGTTGGATTGCTGAACTGATAATTTTTGCTGTAAAATTTGTTAATGTTGCTACACCATCCTCTAAAGACAAACCTCTTGCAAAAGATACATCAAAATCATTTACATCTAATGAGAAAGAATTTGACCTTGTGTTACTAGAAAAAAGTTCTTGAGCTTGTTCTAAGATAATTTCATTAACCATTCCTTTATTTGCTAGATCTCCATTTTTATCAAACTTTTTAGTTGAATTATTTCTTACCCAAGAGTCGATTAAGCAATTTCCAGGCCCAATATCTCTACTGGTAATATTTAATTTATCATAATTTTCTATTACAGTTATATTAGAAATTCCTCCTATATTTAATATACATACTGGAAAATTGAATTTTAGTTTTAACGCAATCAATCTATGAAATATTGGTGTTAAAGGAGCTCCCTCTCCGCCATTTTTTAAATCATTTTGTCTGAAGTTGTATACAATTTTTTTTTTTAACAATTGAGATAAAAGTTTTCCATTACCTAGTTGTTTGGAAATTTTTTCTTGTGGACTATGATAAATAGTTTGTCCATGAAAGCCAACTACATCAATTTTTTTATCTTTAATTATTTCTTTTGTTATTTTTGCATGGAATAAAGTAATATTTTTTTCTAGATCAATTAACTCTTTTTTGAATTTACTTAATTCCTTAACACTATGAATTTTTGCTTTAATACTATGAATTTTTTGATAAATGTCTGAATCATACTCAAAGTACTGATCTTTTATAACCTCATATTTTGTATTTCCATCGGTATAAATTATTGAAGCGTCAACACCATCACCGGAAGTTCCGCTCATAAAACCCAAAGATGTGTATTCTTTGATCATATTTTTATTTATTTATAATAATTTTTGTATAATAGTGGATTAAATAAATTGTTCTATGAAAAATGCCTTTTTATTAGAAATGCAATCCCGTGGTTATCTTAACCAATGCACAGATTTACATAAACTAGATGATATTTGTAATAATCAAGCAATAAATGCTTATATTGGTTTCGATTGTACTGCAAATAGTCTTCACGTTGGTAGCTTGTTACAGATAATGGTTCTTAAATTAATGCAAAAGCATGGCCATCGTCCTATTATTTTACTAGGCGGGGGGACTACTCTAATTGGTGATCCATCTGGAAAAGATGCGACAAGAAAAATTTTACAACAATCTGAAATTAAAAAAAATATCAATAATATAAAAAAAGTTTTTTTAAAAATTTTAGATATGTCCAATAAAAAAACAAAACCAATTTTTGTAAATAATTATGATTGGCTAGCAAAATTAAATTATATAGAGTTTTTAAGAGATATTGGTTGTCATTTTACGATAAATAAGATGTTAACTTTTGATAGTATTAAATTGAGATTAGAGAGAGAGCAGTCTTTAAGTTACATGGAATTTAATTATATGATTTTGCAAGCTTATGATTTTTATCAATTATTTAAGACAAAAAAATGTGTTTTACAAATAGGGGGTTCTGATCAATGGGGGAATATTATTAATGGTGTAGAATTAATTAGAAGAATGATGAAAAAAGATTCTTTTGGTCTCACAACACCTCTTATCACTCTAGCTTCAGGAGCAAAAATGGGTAAAACAGAAAAGGGTGCCATATGGTTAAATGAAAATTTGTTTTCATCGTATGATTACTGGCAGTTTTGGAGAAATACTGATGATAAAGACATCGAAAGATTTTTAAAGTTTTTTACAGAAATTGATACTAAACAAATCGATAATCTTATTAAAAATGAGACCGATATAAACAAGTTAAAAATTTTACTAGCAAACGAAACAACAAAAATTCTACATGGAAAAATAGCTGCAAAAAAAGCAGAAGAAACTGCTAAGTCAACTTTTGAAACAGGTGGTGTTGGAATAGACTTGCCAGAGATAAAATTAGAAAAGAAAGATTTTAACAAAGGTATGAAAGTTTTAGAATTATTATCATTAAGTAAAATTATGTCGTCAAAAAATGAAGCTAGAAGAGCTATCAAAGGAAATGCTATTAAAATAAATAATATCAGTTTGCAAGACGAAAATAAAATTATTTCTATTGACGACTTCAAAGATAAAATTTTAAAAGTTTCATTTGGTAAAAAAAAACATTATCTAATTAAAATTATTTAGACGCTTTAGATTTTTCTAATGCCTTTGATATAAACCTTGGGGTTAAAGTTTTAATAGGATTAATAGTTGTTTTAATTTTTCCGGGTGGTCCTTTCATCTTAAAACTAACACCGAATAACCCCTCTCCAACATCCTTAGGAATTATAATTTTTCCAATAACAGGGATTTTAGATAAAAAATTATTTAAATTTTTAGCAGGTACTAGGGTTCCCCTTAAACTCACCAATCCATTTTTATCTTTATAACCCTCCATGAGAACAGAAATACTAGGTCCAATAGCAAATAACTCCTCTAAAGTTAATAAATCTTTTTCGTTATTCATGTTGATTTCTAATTTATCGAAAGACAAGCCATCTCCTTCAGCTAAATCAGCTAGACCACCAAAATCAGCAAGTGATAAAAGTTTTATAACCCCCGGTGCATTGACTACTTTGAAATTTTCAATTGTTAACTTTGAATTTGATGTTTCGTCCTCCATGATAGATGAAAAAATTAGAACTCCACCAGACACACCTTTAAAAAAATTATAATTGGATAAAAGAGGTTGAGGCAAATCTGAATAAATTTCTAAAAATTTTTTTTTATTTTCTTTATCACTCTTCATTGAGATATCTAAAAATTTATTATTTCCAAAATCACCTTTTGAAGAGATCTTAATAAATTTACCTTTCTCGATTCTACCTAAAAGTCTAAATTTAAAAATCTCTCTGGATAGTGGAGTTGAAATATTATTTATAGAGATCTCAACATCTTTATTTATGTTACTAAAAAAATTACTATTTGATTTTTTACTAAGTATTTTACTCAAATTTTCTGCATCGTATTTTTTGCCTTTCACACTTATCTTTTTGCCAATATTAATTTCAAAATCATTATTAACGTTACTGTTTATAAAAGTTTTTACTTTTAAATTTTGTAAAGAAACTAATTTTTTTTTAGAAATCTTAAAGTTTTTAAGTATTATCAAATTTTTATTTTGTTTAAATTCTATTTCTTTGAAAATAATTATATCTTTTTTAATACTTATTTTTGAATTAACTTTTGCTGAGCCATTATCTTTTTTTTGAAAATTAATAAGATCAATATTTAATTCTTGATTAGTTTCAAAACTTAAATCTAAATCGTTAGAAACTTTTGATGAATTGTTTGTTAATTCGAAATTTTGAAGATTTCCATTATTTAGTTTGTATTTACCTTTAGAGTAAACTGTATAATTCTTATCTGAGTGATATTTTATCTCAATATCAGACTGGTTCAATTCTATAGTTTTAATATCTTGAGTTATAAAATCATTTTTTGGTATATTTAAATTATAAGAAAAATTCTCGACATTTCCTTTGTTATTATATTCATAGTCTAAAACTTTTAATGTTTTGTCGAACTTAATATTCAATACATGGTCTAAATTAACATTTAGATTGTTAAAATTATTTTTAAATTTAATCTCATTTAAAAAAAATGAATAACTTTTTAGATTATTTTTATCTAGTTTTATATCAGTCGAAAACTCTGATTTTAAATTAATATTATCACCTCTTGTCAAATATAAGTTTCCACTTTTAAGTAAAATACCATTCAAATTCATTTTAGTATTTTTTATGATTAAATCTGATTTATCAAAAAAGAAATTAAAGCTTGCCCCTTTTGCAACCAAGTTTTTAGTTAAGTAGCCCCTCATTTCTTTTACTTCTCCTTTTGCTATAAAATTTACAATTTTTAGATTATTGTCAAAATATAGATCTAAATTGGTATTTAATTTGCCACTTTTGACTTTATTTATAATTAGACTTGTAATATTTGAGGGTTTAACTTTAATAATTAAGTCTTTTAATTCTTTAATGGTTATCTCTTCGGAAGAAATATTGATCTTATTGATATCTATTTTTGATTTTAATAGAGAGAGAAAATTTAAATAAATTTTTACGTTTTCTATCGGAACAAATGTATTTTGATAATTGATCTCTGGATTTTTAGTTTCTACAAACAAACTTACTTTTTTAATATCAAATTTAAACTTTATCTTTCCAAGCTTTAAGGAAGTATCTTTATAATTATTATTGATTTTTTTAAGAATGATATTGTTAAATTTGTCAGTTTTAATTCCAGTAGTAGACAAAATAGTCATTAAAAAAATGAGAGATATTAATAAAAAAAATATTAATCTAAAAAATAATTTATTCATTATTTATTTACTATCCCCGCCTCTATGAATTGATCAATATTTCCATTAAGTACATCAGTTGGATTAGTATTTTCTACTTTGTTCCTTAAGTCTTTAACAAGTTGATAGGGCTGTAAAACATATGATCTTATTTGATGTCCCCAACCAATGTCTGTTTTAGAGCTTATTTCTTTCTGATTTTCTTTTTCCCTTTTTTGAATTTCATATTCATATAGTCGTGCCTTCAACATTTTGTAACATGTCTCTTTATTTTTATGTTGGGATCTTTCGTTTTGGCATTGAACTACAATCTTTGTAGGTAGGTGAGTAATTCTTACTGCGCTGTCAGTTGTATTTACATGTTGACCCCCGGCCCCGCTTGATCTGTAAGTATCTATTCTTAATTCTTTTTCATCAATTTTAGTATTTATAATGTCGTCAACCGCAGGATAAACCCAGACACTTGCGAAACTTGTGTGTCTTCTTGCTCCACTATCAAAAGGAGAAATTCTTACAAGTCTATGAACTCCGGACTCTCCTTTCATAAGGCCATACAAATATTCTCCATTAACCTTTAAGGTTGATGATTTTATTCCAGCCTCGTCTCCTTTATGTTCGCTAATGATCTCATATCTAAATTTTTTTTTGTCGAACCATTTCAGATACATTCTTCTCAACATATCTGCCCAATCTTGACTCTCAGTTCCGCCGGCCCCAGCGTGTATTTCTAAATAAATATTTAAATCGTCATTTTCACCTGAAAGAAAACAATTGATCTCATTATTTTTTATTTTTTTAAATAACTGTTCAATTTTTAAATCACAATCTTGTAAAATATCGTCATTTTTTTCTTCAACTGCTAAATTATACAGATCTTTTAAGTTGTTAATCTCTAGTGATGATTGTTTGAATGAACTTAAAATATTTTCGAAAATTTTTTTTTCTTTAACAGTTTTTCTTACTTTTGACTTATCTTTCCAAAAATTATTTTCTAGAAGAGTCTTTTCAATCTTAATGAGTTTTGCTTCAACTTTATTATTATCAAAGATACCCCCTAATATTATTTAAAGAGTTTTGCACTTTAGATAATTTATTTTCAAAATTTTGCATTAGTAAAACTGTCTATATTTGATTAATTTATCATAACTATTCGTAAAAATTAATTTGTTATTGTTCAGATTGTTAATATCTTTGTATTTTAGCGCTTCTATAATAGTATTTTTGTCTCCAATAGAAGTTTTTAAGCCTGTTTCATAATTCAGAGATGTTAAATAAATACCTCTTGGAATTTGAAATTCCTTAAAATCCTCTTTAAAGAGAGCTTTTTGTACAAAATCTTTAAAAATTGGTAGTGCTGCTTTTGAACCTGTTTCATATCTGCCTAGAGACTTAGGATTATCAAAACCTACATAGACTCCAATAACTAAATCAGACGTAAATCCAATAAACCATGCATCATAATTATTATTTGTAGTACCTGTTTTTCCTCCTAAAGGAACATTTAAGTCTTTTAATTTTTTTCCTGTTCCTCTATCAACAGCGCCCTCTAAAATTGAGACCATTTGATAGGCTGTTTCTTCACTAAATATTTTTTTACTTTCATACATTGCTGTTGGATAATCGTTAGAATCATTTGAAAATTTTTCGCAACCTAAACATTTTTTATTTTTTAATTTAAAAATTGTTTTCCCTCTTCTATCTTGAATTCTACTTATTAAATTGGCATTAATCTTTTTTCCTCCATTTACAAAAGAAGCATATGCTGCAGTTAAATTAATCAAAGATGTTTCCGCTGAACCAAGAGATACTGACAATAACTCAGGAATATCTTCATATATATCTAAATCGTTTGATAATTTTAAGATTTTATTCAAGCCAAGAGTTTTTGCTATTCTAACAGTCATTAAATTTCTAGAATATTCAATACCCTTTCTAAGTGTTGTAGGACCATAAAATTTTTTTCCATAATTTTCTGGTTTCCAATCTTTTAATCCAACTCCTTGGCTTTCAACAAAAGGGGCGTCCAAGACAATTGAGTTAGGAGAATACCCGTTCTCTAGTGCTGCAGCATAAACTATCGGTTTGAAAGCAGAGCCAGGTTGTCTTTTTGCTTGGGTTACTCTATTAAATTCACTTGATTTGTAACTGAATCCTCCTACTAAAGCTTTAACATCTCCATTAAATGGATTTAAAACAACTATTCCTCCATTCACCTTTGGATACTGTTTTAACTTCCAAGAATTATTCTCTTCTTTAACATAAATAATATCTCCCAACTTGAATTGATTAAAAATATTTTTTTTACCTGATAATGCCCATTTTAAATTTTTTAAATAAACTTTTTCACTTTTTCCTTTTAAAATTTTAAAATTAATACCTGTTTCTTGAACTTTTGTTATTTCAGCTAATTTCCAATTAAGCGTTGGATCAAGTTTAATTATCTTTATCTTTTCTTTCCAATTTTTATTTTCTAATTTATTAGTTATAGCTCCTCTCCATCCATGTCGTTTATCATAGGCTTCTATTCCCGTTCTTAAAGATTCAATAGCTTTAATTTGAAAGTTTATATCTAAAGGTGTTTTTATTGATAGTCCTTCAGAATAAAGTTTTTTGAATCCATATTTATCATTAATAGACCTTCTGACTTCTTCCGTATAAGAATTTGCTTCATTCAATATCTCAATTTTTCTTCTCTTTAATTTAATATTAGTAGTTTTAAAATCACTTAATTGTTTTTTTGAAATATAATTATTGTCTTTAAGATTATTTAAAACTAAGTTTCTTCTGAACTTAGCTACATCAGGATATTTATATGGATCATACTTGCTAGGTGCTTTTGGCAAAGCAGCCAATAATGCCGCCTCTGTGTAATCTAAATTTTTTACTGACTTATCAAAATACTCTAAACTTGCCGCTGCAATTCCGTAAGTTCCCTGTCCTAAATAAATTTGATTCAGATATAACTCTAAGATTCTTTCTTTCGTATACGCTCTTTCAATTCTAAATGCTAAAATAGCCTCTTTAATTTTACGATTTATTGAAACTTCATTAGTAAGTAAAAAATTTTTTGCTACTTGTTGGGTAATTGTAGAAGCTCCTTCCAGCCGTTTGTTTCCAGAAATATTTTTAAGGTTTTTTATTAATGCTCTTACTATTCCTTTTGCGTCTACCCCAGGATGGTTAAAGAAATTTTTATCTTCAGCAGATAAAAATGAGTTAACTACATTTTTAGGAATAGACTCATAAGGAATAAATAACCTTTTTTCTAAAGCATATTCGGCAATTAATTTACCATCACTTGAATAAACCCTGCTTGAAATTGGAGGTTGATAATTTGAAAGTTTTTTATAATCAGGTAATCCTATTGAAAAATACCATAAAGTTGATAAAGCAAAAAAGACACTTACAAGACTAAAAATTATAAAAAATTTTATTGAAAAATTTACAAATTTTAACATCATTATTAGTTTATAGCTTTAAATTTGGCTATCTTAGGGCATCTTAGACTTTTATATTAACAGTGCAATTGGCAAAAAAATTGTATATTATTTAAGATATGTCAAAAATTATTTTTACAAATTTCAACAGATTAAAAGGAATTCAAATAAAATGGAAAAAAATTTATATATTGATGCATCGCATCCTAATGAAACTCGTATTGTTCTTAAATCAAAAAACTCAATTGAAGAATATGAGTTTGAAGACAAGAACAAGTTAAACTTCAAAAATAACATCTATCTTGGAACAATAAGCAGAGTAGAGCCTTCTTTACAGGCAGCTTTTGTCAATTTTGGCAGAGTTAGACATGGATTTTTGGCGTTTAATGATATTCAGTCTGATTACTACCAAATTCCATCTGAGGATAAAGATAGAATAAAGGATGCTGAAGAAAAAATAAGAGAAAGTTTAAAAAACAAAGCTGTAGAAGGTTTTTCCGGAGAAAAAAATATAGAAGATAAAAATAAAAAATTAGAGGAAACTAAAGATGAGGATAAGACTTTAGTAAAAAGCGAGGAAGACGTTAAAAAAAGAATACAGAGAAGAACTAAAAAATTCGTATGGTTTAAAAAAATATAAAATTCAAGAAGTAATTAAACCAGGGCAAGTAATTCTGATACAAGTAATTAAAGAGGAGAGAGGTCAAAAAGGGGCAGCTTTAACTACTTTTATTTCTTTGGCTGGAAAGTATATGGTTTTAATGCCAAATACTCCAAAAGGAGGTGGTATATCTAGAAAAATCTTTAATTCTTCCGACAGACAAAAAATTAGAGATATCTTAAATCAAATTGAAATACCAAAAAGTATGGGGGTTATAGTTAGAACAGCTGGAGCTAACAAAACTAAAAATGAAATAGAAAAAGATTTCCAAAATACTCTTAAAACTTGGGGGGAGATAAGAGACAAAGCTTTAGACTCTAATGCGCCTTCATTAGTATATGAAGAAGGAGATATCATTAAAAGAACTTTACGAGATACTTACGATAATGAAACTAAATATGTTTATATCGATGGAAATGAGTCTTACCAAAAAGCTAAAAAGTTTATGAAAGAACTTATGCCAAAAAATGTAAAAAATATTAAAAAATATAGAGGCAAAATTCCATTATTTCATGATGCAAACATTGAGGAAGAACTAAATAATATATTCGATCCTACTGTAAAATTAAAATCTGGCGGGTATTTAGTAATAAATCCTACTGAAGCCCTAGTTGCTATTGATATTAATTCTGGTCAATCTACTAGACAAACTAATATAGAAAAAACAGCCTTAAACACTAATATTGAGGCTGCCGAGGAAATTGCAAGACAAATAAAAATTAGAGACCTGTCTGGGTTAAT
>CACGMG010000013.1 GCA_902574045.1 uncultured Pelagibacteraceae bacterium
CAATTACATCAAATTTAGGTTTTTCTAGTTTGTAGGAAATGTATTCAAGTGTTGACTTTTCACTTCCATCTTCAATTGGAAATATACTTTTAAAAACTTTATCAATCCCCTTTGATAAATCTTTCATTTGCTCTTCTAAAGTTTTAGATTCAAGAAATTCGTTATATGAATTTTTTTGAACTTCTATTAGATTTGGAATTGATAAACCTTCTACGAGTTTACCGAAGTTTTTTCTTATATTTTTCTTTTGAGTAAAAGATAATTGCATTAATAATAAAAAAATTTTACTGTATCTATCATGTTACAGTAAAATTCAGTCTTAAATTTTGTTTACTTTAATTCTACTTTAGCCCCGGCCGCTTCAAGTTTTTTCTTAAATTCTTCGGCATCTTTTTTTGCAACACCACCTTTAACTTCTTTTGGTGCCGCCTCAACTAAATCTTTTGCTTCTTTTAATCCTAAGCCTGTTATTGCTCTTACTTCTTTAATAACATTAATTTTTTTATCACCTGCTGATGCTAAAAATAATGAGAATTCAGATTTTTCTTCACCTGCTGGAGCTGCTGCTGCTCCTGGTGTTGCTGCTGCAACTGGTGCTGCTGCTGTCACTCCCCACTTTTCCTCTAACTGCTTTGACAATTCAGCTGCCTCTACTACTGTTAATGTTGAAAGTTCTTCGATAATTTTATTTAAGTCTGCCATATTGAATCCTATGAATTAATTTTTTAAACTCTTTGCGCGTGCTAAATTAGCAATTTTTGAGCCAGGTGCAAGTAAAATACTCACTAATTTTTGAGCTGGAGATGACAAAATACCCACAATTTTGGCTCTAGCTTCTTCCAATGAAGGTAGTGTGGCGATTATAGCCACTTCATTTTGATCCAAAACCTTGCCATCCATGAAGCCTGCTACAATTTTTAATTTACTGTTACTCTTTGCGAATTTAGTTAAAATTTTTGCTGTTGATATTGGATCTGACGAAATAGCAGCAGCTGTAGGTCCAGTAAAATATTTTTCTAAATCTTTAACAGGTGTATCTTTAATTGCAATTTTTGTAATTCTATTTTTTGTAATTTTAAAAAGTATACCTTTTTCTCTAAGCTCTTTTCTTAATTTATCTAATTCATTTACATTTAAACCTTGGTATTGAGCAATCATTACTGACTCGTTAGATGTAAAATTTTTTTTCATCTCCTCTACATAATTTTTCTTTGCTTGTTTATTCATCATAATTATTTAGCTCCAATTCTATAAGATATTCCCATTGTTGAAGTAATAAAAATATTTTTGATAAACTCACCTTTAATTGTCTCAGGTTTTTCTTTTTTTATAAAGTCTATTAAAACTTTATAGTTTTCCAATAACTTATCGCTAGAAAAACTTTTTCTTCCTATGGAGCAGGATAAGTTGCCATCTTTGTCATTTCTTATTTCCGTTAATCCATTTTTAATATCATTCACCGCTTTAGAAACATCATTAGTTACAGTTCCTAGTTTAGGATTAGGCATCAAACCTTTAGGCCCTAAAACCTTTCCATGCTTACCAATCTTACCCATCATTGCTGGAGTACAAATTAATTTTGTAAAGTCAATTTTTCCTGAAGAAATTTTTTCAATTAAGTCATCTGATCCAATTACTTCTGCACCACTTTTCTTAGCTTCATCTATTTTTGTAGACTCACAAAGAACAGCAATTTTACTTTTCTTTCCTGTTCCATTTGGTAGTTTGACTACGGTTCTTAAACTTAAGTCACCACCTTTTGATTGCTTCAAATTTATCTTTAGTGAAATATCAATAGACTCATCAAATTTAGTAGTTACATTTTTTTTTACTAATTCAACTAATTCTTTAATCTCAATCTTTTTATCTTTATTGTGAGACTTTTTCAGTAGATTATATCTTTTAGATCTTTTTTTCATTATTCCTTAACTTCAATTCCCATGGATCTAGCTGAACCACATATTATTTTTGTCGCTTCTTTAATATCAAATGCGTTTAAATCTTTCATTTTTTCTTTAGCTATAGCTTCTGCCTGTTTCATAGTAATTGAGCCAGCTACAACTCTACCTGGTTCACTAGAACCACTTTTAAGTTTTGCTGCTTCTCTAATAAAATGAGATGCTGGTGGAGACTTGATTATAAAATCAAATTTTTTATCTTTATATACAGTTATAACTACTGGTACTGGCTTGCCCATAAAAGCTTTTGTTTTTTCATTGAAAGCCTTACAAAATTCCATGATATTTATTCCTCTTTGTCCTAATGCAGGACCAACCGGGGGAGCAGGATTAGCCTGTCCACCTTTAATCTGTAACTTTACGTATCCTGTAATTTCTTTTGCCATTTAATTTTTCTCCACTTGATGAAATTCTAAATCAACAGGTGTAGCCCTACCAAATATAGAAACTGAGACTTTAAGTCTAGATTTTTCTTCATCAATTTCCTCAATTAAACCGTTAAATGAAGCAAATGGTCCATCACAAACTTTGACTTTTTCGCCAATTTCAAAACTAATTCCACTTTTTTGATTAACGGCACTTTCAGAGACTTGGCCAAGTATTCTTTTTATTTCATTATCTGAGATTGGTGTCGGCTTATCAGAAGAACCTAAAAAACCACTTACTTTCTGAAGATTTTTAATTAAATGATAAATCTGTTTTGTTAACTCTATTTTAACCAGAACGTATCCAGGGAAATACTTTTTTTCCTTTTTAGTTCTTTTACCTTTTTTTACCTCAGTAATTTGATGTGTTGGAACCAAAACCTCACCTAAATTATCTAGTAATTTATGTTTCTTTAGCTCCTCTTTAATTGCTTCAACTACCTTTTTTTCAAAGCCAGAATATGCTTGAACAATATACCAATTCATAAATTAAAAATTAATAGTTAGGACTAGGTTTAGTAAAAATCTTAAAATTTGATCTAAAATTAGAAAAAAAATCGCTGCTACAGACGCTAAAGCAAAGACCATAACTGCACCCATCATGGTATCTTTTTTTGAAGGCCATGTAATTCTAAAAGTTTCTTGCTTAACTTCCTGAATAAATTTTAAAGGGTTTTTCATATATTATTTTTTTGGCAGGAGCGGAGGGACTCGAACCCACAACCTCCGGTTTTGGAGACCGGCGCTCTACCAATTGAACTACGCTCCTAAGAGTTTATTTTATTATCTTAGTTACTACTCCAGCTCCAACTGTTTTTCCACCCTCTCTAATAGCAAAGTTTAAATTATCATTCATCGCTATAGGAGTAATTAATTTAACAGAGAATTTTCCATCATCTCCTGGCATAACCATTTCGGTACCAGACGGTAATGTTACTTCTCCAGTTACATCAGTTGTTCTGAAATAAAATTGAGGTCTATACTTTGTGAAAAAAGGAGTATGTCTGCCTCCCTCCTCTTTTTTTAAAATATAAGCCTGACACTCAAATTCTGTATGTGGTGTAATAGATCCTGGTTTACAAAGGACTTGGCCTCGTTGCACATCATCTCTTTCCACACCTCTTAATAAGGCTCCAATGTTATCACCTGCTTCACCACTATCTAAAAGCTTTCTAAACATTTCTACGCCGGTGCAAACAGATTTTTTTGTATCTGTTATACCCACTATTTCTATTTCTTCCCCAACTTTAATTACCCCGGACTCTACTCTTCCTGTTACTACTGTTCCTCTTCCTGAGATAGAGAAAACATCTTCTACTGGCATCAAGAAAGGTTTATCCTTAGGTCTGTCAGGTTGAGGGATAGTTTCATCAACTGCTTTCATTAATTCCATAATAGCGTTTTTGCCTGTAGCTTCATCTTTTCCTTCAACGGCGTTTAAAGCAGATCCTTTAACGATTGGAATTTTGTCTCCAGGAAATTTATAAGATGTTAAAAGTTCTCTAATTTCTTCTTCAACTAAATCGACTAATTCTTTATCTTTAACCGTATCAATTTTATTAAGGAATACTACTATTGCTGGAACTCCAACTTGACGAGCTAAAAGAATATGTTCTCTAGTTTGAGGCATAGGGCCGTCTGCAGCATTTACAACTAAAATTGCTCCGTCCATTTGTGCCGCGCCAGTGATCATATTTTTTACATAATCAGCGTGACCTGGACAATCAACGTGAGCATAGTGTCTTTTTTCAGTTTCATATTCTACATGGGCTGTTGAAATTGTAATTCCTCTTTCTTTTTCTTCTGGAGCTTTATCTATCTGATCATAAGCAACAAAGTTTGCGCTAGATGATCCTCCTGCTTCTGATAATACTTTTGTGATCGCCGCTGTTAATGTAGTTTTACCGTGGTCGACGTGACCGATTGTACCAATATTACAATGCGGCTTGTTTCGCTGAAACTTTTCTTTTGACATTTTTTTTTATCCTCACTTTTTATTTTAACTTTTGGAGCGGGTAAAGGGAATCGAACCCTTACATCCAGCTTGGAAGGCTAGCGTTCTACCATTGAACTACACCCGCAATATCCAAACTTATCACGCTCTTATGTTATTGAATACCTAAGTTTGGTGGAGGGGGAAAGATTCGAACTTTCGAAGACCGAAGTCAACGGGTTTACAGCCCGCCCCATTTGACCGCTTTGGTACCCCTCCTTAACATTTCCTTACTAGGGATACCCCCTAACTTAAAAAGTATTTAACAACAAGGGTTTTATAAGCATTTGTATAATAAATGCAATCAATCATTTTTCCTTGAAATATGCTAATTATTTAAAAAAAATACTTAAATATTATGAAAAAAACCACATTTTTAATAGTTGGCAAGCATGCAGTAATTGAGGCTTTGAAGAATTCTCACAGGAAGATTGAGAGGGTTTTTTTAACGGAAGATGCGCAAAAAAAGGTTAACAAAGAAAACCAGTCTCTCAATCTTCTTAAAAATATTAATGTTTTTTACAAGTCAAAAAAAGAATTAGATAACTTATGTGGAAGAGACGAAACTGCTCATCAAGGACTAGTTGCAGAAGTTGAGCACCTGGATGAAATAAGTATAAAGGAATACATCATAAATAATAAAGATAAAAATATAAATTTGATTGCCTTGGAGGATGTTACTGACCCTAGAAATATTGGATCAATAATTAGAAGCGCTGTAGCTTTTGATATTAATGGAATAATAGTTAAAGAAAGATCATTTCCATCTAAAAGTAAATTACTTTACAAAAGCGCAAGCGGAGGGACAGAACATATAAATATTTTTAAAGTTTCAAATATTAATACAACACTAAAATATCTTAAATCAAAAGAATTCTGGGTAAGCGCATTTGATATCTCCGCATCGAAAGATTTTACAAGCAATAATTGGAAAGGAAAGAATGTACTTTTATTTGGATCGGAAGGTTTTGGTTTAAAAACTAAGACTTTAGAACATTCAGATTTTAAATTTAGAGTAAAAATGAACAATAATATAGAAAGTTTAAATATATCTAATACTGTATCTGTAGTTTGTCATCACATATTTCACTCAATAAAATTGAAATAAGAGTTTATTTATATTGAGTTTTATAATATTTTGTCTTAAAAAATTATTAAGCCCTCATAGCTCAATTGGTAGAGCAATTGATTTGTAATCAATAGGTTCGCGGTTCGAGTCCGTGTGAGGGCACCATCTAACAGACTTTTACTTATTTCTTAATTGTTCAACTCTTATTCTTTGAAATAAAGATCTGTTTTTATCATAGAGTAACTTTATCTTTATTGACTTATTTATTTTTATTGAGAGAGATCTAATGTTTCTAACTTCATAATTGTCAGCAACTGCAGCTACTGGTCTTTTCTTGGGATTTAAATTCCTAATTATAATTTTTGATCTATCTGAAATTGCTTTGCCTTTCCATCTTCTAGGCCTAAATGGACTTATTGGAGTAACTGCAAGTTTTTTTGAATTAAGAGTCAATATAGGACCATCAATTGAAAGATTGTAAGCTGTGCTTCCAGCAGGTGTACTTACTAAAACTCCATCACCAATTAAATTTTTAATAATACTTTTTTTTCCTATTCTTAAACTTAAAGATACTGTTTGTTTGCTCTGTCTAAATAATGAAATTTCATTAATAGCTATAATTTTTTTAGTCTTTTTTTTTATTTTCGTTGTTAACATGAGAGGATTTATTATTGTTTGTTTCGATTTATTAATTTTTTTAAACAAATCCTTAAGATTATATCTATTTAAAAGAAAACCATAAGAACCACAATTAATTCCATAAAAAGATTTTTGATACTTGTGGTATTTTTTTAAGGTTTTAAGCATAAATCCATCGCCTCCAGCAACAACTATTACATCGCATTTAGAGGGTGAATAATTAAAATATTTTTTTAACATCTTTTTTTTGAATTTTTCTGCTTTTAGACTTGTGTCAAATGTGAAATGAATTTTATACATTTAGTTAAGCAAAATATTTTGCATTGTGCCTTGATGTTCGAACAAAGAAGTTATCTTTTCAATTTTTTTTTCTACAGAATTATTTCCTACTTTGTGCCACTGGATTTGTCTAGAATATTTAATAATATTTTTTGGAAAACTATAATTATAAAAATCTTTAAATGGTATTATAAACTCACCATCCTTAAGAAACTCATAAGGGTGCATATATAAAATGACATAGTGACCCTTTTCATAACAGTCTTTCATTGTTTTTATAGTCAAATTTACTGGAAATAATTTCAAGAAAGTGCCACCTGATCTTAATCTAAAACTTTTAGTTAGAAACGAACGAGAAAAAATAAAAAATTCTTTTAAAACAGAATTCTTGAATTTCATCTTACTTGTGGGGCAAATTTTAGTTAATGGTAAGTTTGTAATGTAGCTAGAGTCATACTCAAATCTTTTTGCAATTTCTTCGTATGCCCACTTGTCATCGGGTTTAATATCAAAATTTGGTGCTCTAAAACCTTTAGGTTTAACACCTGTAGCATTAAAAATATATTCTATCGCTTTATCTAGGTTGTAAGAAAATTCTGATTTAGAACTTTTGTGAATACTGTCATGATAATTGTAATGACAAGCAATTTCATGTCCATCCTTGTAAATTTTATTTATTAGATCTTTTGCCTCTTTTGCAACGATACCAGTTGTAAAAAAAGTTATTTTTTTTGAATTCAAATATTTATTACATAAATAGTTTATTTTCTCATAACTTTTCCAGAGAGACTCAATTTTAAAAACAGGTGTATTGATACCCATGTCTCTTCTTTTGTCATGGTAGTAATCCTCAAAATCTACTGAAAAATAAAAAGGTATTTTAGACATAAATAATTGTTAACTTTTAAAATAAAAAAAATCAATACTTAAAAAATATCCCAGTCACCAAGGGTAACAAACCAAGATAAATTTTTATTAAATTTTTTTACTATCTTTTTGTTAAAAATTTTTGTTAAAAGTATTAGTTTTCTTGGATTAATAATCTTAGGAATTTCAATAAAATTTTCTTTGAGAACAAAGTTCATATCATGAAAAATTCCTGACATTACTATGAAGTGAAATTTACTATCTTTTTTATAACTTAAATTTTGATTTAAATTGTTGATTAAAGAAGATAAATTTTCATAATTATCAAAAGCAAAATCAAGAATTATGATTGAGTTAAACCCTAAAATTTTTTCATATTTATAAAATATTACCGCATTTAATTTATCTCTAATCTTTAATCCTACAATATGAATTTTACCTTTTGGTGAGTTAAGATATCTCCATTTAAGAAAAGATTTATCTCTGATTACAAATGATTGGTGTTTCAAGCAAAAATTCTTAAATAATTGAATTATACTCTGATTGATCTTTTTAAAATAAATAATTTTTTCCTCATTTCCTAGTTTCATTTTTTTTTTAATGGAAAATGTTTGCTTGATAAAAATAGGTAAATATCTAAAAAATGTGAAATTATTGTTTAATGTAAAATTTTTTATGCTGTATTTGTTTGGAAATGTGTAAAGCAAATCAACTTTTTTAGAAAGATCCTTAATGGCATATTTTGACAAACTCTTAAAAATCCCCAAACTTCTATATTCTTTTAAAATACCTACATCTTGAACATTTCCAATCAAAAAAACTTTTTTTTCAAAGTGAAATTTAAATGTAGGAACATGATAGTAGCCAATAATTTTATTCTGATATTTTACTAAGTAACAAAAAGATTTATACGTTGGTAAATATTTATATTGCCACAACCATTCTTTTTTTGTTTTCTTAGTTTTAATCCTTGATGAACTAATTTTTTCTGTTTTATTTATAATCTTCAATAATTGATCTATTTTGCTCTTTTTGAGCAAAGAATAGGTTAAATCGTTTTTTTTTATTTCCATTAATTACTTACTGAACTTAATTACTTTAATGGTGCCCTCGGCCAGACTCGAACTGGCACTCCCAAAAGGGCAAGGATTTTAAGTCCTTTGTGTCTACCAATTTCACCACGAGGGCACAATAATAAATCTGTTAATCACATTTATATTATTTTATTAATCTTATAAAGTATAATTATCTAATGAAAAAAATCTTATTGTATAATTCGGGTGGCGGATTAGGTGACTCAATTCAATTATTTACTTTAATATTAAGCCTTCAAAATCACTTTAAGTCTGCAGAATTTTTTTACGTGGGTGCTCATCAAAATCATTTTAAGGGAAAATTAAAGGAATTCAATATCAATATTAAAACTTTGGACTTAGGTTTAAAGTATTTCGGTTTTAGATGGTGGCATGCAATATTTACAAAGAGAAGGTATCTTAATTCAAATAATGACAAAATAGATTTAATTATAGATTTACAGTCTAAAATTAGAAACACTATAATTCTCAGAAAAATACCACACGAACATTTTTATTCAGCTACATTTAATTATAAATTTTGTACTAAAAAAGGTGAATATTCCTCAAAAGACCATTTAGAAAACCTTAGTAATTTTCTTAATACAAATATTAAAATCATAAAATTCAATTTAAATAACCTTGAAAAAAGATTTTTAATTGAAGCACAGAGATTGTTACCTGATAATAATTATGTAGGTTTTTCAATTACACAAGGTAATTTTTATAGAAAAAAGAGTTGGTCTATTGATAATTTTATTACCTTAGCGGACAAAATATATAGAGAAAATAAAAAAGTAGTTTTTTTTATTGAAAAAAGTGAAAAAGAAATAATCAGTAAAATTCAAAAAAAACTACCAGAGGCACTTTTTCCTGAACTTTATTCCAGTATCTCATGCCCTGCCCTTGTTACAGCTTTAAGTTCCAGATTAGAAATAGCAATATCTATTGATAATGGAATAATGCATATGATGGGTCTAGCAAATATTCCGATGGTAATTTTGTTTGGTCCTACAAATCCTGATAAATTTACTCCCAAAATTGACACGTGTAAAATTTTAGATAGTAAAGAAATTTATGGGTCAGCAGATATAAATTCTATTACCGTTCATGACGTATTTAAACAATTAAATCTTTAAAATTTCTATTTTTTTTAATTTTGCCAACTTAGTTAAATCTCTATGAACTATACTTAATTTTTTTTTTGATGTAGATCTAGAAACTAGAGAAACTCCTATTTTACCTAATCTAAAAAAAGGATAACTGCCTATATCGATATCTTTTTTATATTTTTTTTGTATTAAACTTAGCTGTCTGGAGATATTGCTTTCAACAGTAAAAAAATTGATAGTTTTACTATGTACTATCAAACCTTTAATTAAAAATTTTTTACAATTCTCAATCATTGAGTTTAAAATTGATGGTACGCCAGGGAAACAAAGAACATTTTTTATAATAAAACCTGGTGCGGCACTTGAAGGATTGTAAATTAATTTTGAACCTTGAGGCATCTTTGCCATTTTTTTTCTTCCATCGTTGAATTTTGACTTTCCATAATATTTTTCTAAAATTTTAAAAGCTTCTTTATTAAAACCATATTTTACTTTAAATGCTTTTGAAATTGATTGAGCAGTTATATCATCGTGTGTTGGGCCTATGCCTCCTGTTGTAAATACATAATTGAAATTTTTTGATAATTCTAAAATATTTTTCATAATTATTTTTTCAACATCAGGTACAATTCGGACTTCATTAACTGAAATTCCACATTTGTTGTTTAACCAATTACTGATAAATGCTGTGTTTTTATCCTGTGTCCTACCAGAAAGTATTTCATTACCAATTATTAAAATTGCGGCATTTACTTTTTTGTTTTTTTTCTTCATAGATTGGTAATTATTTATGAACTTTGACAGTAAATTAATATCAGGAGTATTTATAAAAAGATATAAGCGTTTTTTTGTAGATGTTCAAATTAATGATAAGTTAGTAACAGCACATTGCCCTAATACTGGATCTATGTCTGGTCTTTTAAAAAAAGGCAATAAAGTTTGGCTTACTAAATCAACCAATCCTAGTAGAAAGTTAAAATATACCCTACAAATTATTAAAGTGAAAAGATCTAAAGTGGGTGTTAATACTCATTTAACAAATAAGATAGTCTTTCATGCTTTGAAAAATAATCTAATTAAAGAATTTAAAAATTCAATTCACATCAAACCTGAAGTAAAGTTTGGAGAGAATACTAGATTTGATTTTCTAGTTCATAATAAAAATTATAAGGCTTTTGTTGAAGTAAAAAATGTTACTTTAATGAGGAAATCAAAAATAGCTGAATTTCCAGATGCTGTTACTAAAAGAGGCGCTAAACATATTAAAGAATTAGTTAAGGCATCAAAAAGAGGCTATAAAGTTTTTATTTTTTTCATTATTCAGCGAGAAGATTGTGATCTTTTCAAGGTTGCAACTGATATAGATCCTGAATATTCAGAATTAATATCTAAAGCTGTGAAGAAAAAACTAAAAATATTATGCTACGATTGTAAGTTTTCTTTAAAAGGAATAAAAGTAAATAAAAAAATTAGATTTATTAATTGATGAAGCAAATATGATTGAGTCCTTCGAAAAAACTAGAGTGGCAGGCTCTATAGCAGCGGGAGCTCTTGATGAAGTTTCTAAGATTATTAATCCAGGTGTTACCACTGAAGAAATAGATAATTTGTGTTATGAATATATAAATGATAACGGTGCTTACTCTGCTCCATTATTTTATAGAGGTTTTCCTAAATCATGCTGCACTTCCACAAACCATATTGTCTGTCATGGGATACCTTCAAATAAAATTTTAAAAGAAGGAGATATTGTAAATGTTGACGTCACTGCTTTGAAGGATGGGTGGCATGGAGATACAAGTAGAATGTTTGAAATTGGAAAAATTTCTATTAAAGCAAAAAAATTGATTGAAACTACTCACCAATCTATGATGAAGGCTATAAATATTTTAAAAGAAGGCATTCATCTGGGCGATATAGGAGCCACTATACAAGAACATGTAGAGTCAAATGGTTTTTCAGTTGTACAAGATTTTTGTGGTCATGGCACAGGAAAGTCATTTCACTGTGAACCCAACGTATTGCACTACGGAAAAAAAGGAACCGGTGAAAAATTAAAGAGTGGTATGATTTTTACTATTGAACCAATGATAAATAGTGGAAATTTTGAAACCAAGATATTAAATGATGGATGGACGGCTGTTACAAAAGATAAATCTCTTTCTGCACAATTTGAACATACTGTTGGTATAACAAAAGATGGGTATGAAATATTTACTCAGTCAAAGTTAGTTGGATAATCTATTAAAATGATTGAAAGATACTCTAGAAAAGAACTTAAAGCTATTTGGGATGACTACAATAAATATTCTATTTGGCTGGATATAGAATTAGCAGCAGCAGAGGCGATGGAAAAGTTAAAGATAATTCCAAGAGGTGTTGTAAAAAAAGTAAAATCTAAAGCAAAAATAAACGTTAAAAGAATTTTACAAATTGAAAACAAAGTAAAACATGACATTATAGCCTTTTTAACTTCTATCACTGAGAAAGCGGGTAAGGAAGCTCGACACCTTCACAAAGGTATGACTTCATCTGATGTATTAGATACTTGCTTCAATCTACAACTCAAACAATCAGGTAAAATTTTAATAAAGGATATTGATCAACTATTAACTTCAATAAAAAAACAAGCTTTAAAACATAAATATACAATGTGTATAGGTAGAAGCCATGGCATCCATGCTGAACCTACTACTTTTGGATTAAAAATGATGTCTTTTTACCAAGAGTTTTTAAGAAATAGAAAAAGATTAGAAAGTTCTATTAATGAAATTTCAACTTGTGCAATTTCAGGTGCAGTAGGAACTTTTGCCAACATTGATCCCAGAGTAGAGATCTATGTCGCTAAAAAACTCAAACTTAATGTAGAACCTATATCGACCCAAGTTATACCAAGAGATAGACACGCTCAATTTTTTTCTACTTTAGGAATTATTGGGAGTTCCGTCGAAAGATTAGCAGTGGAAATAAGGCATCTGCAAAGAACTGAAGTTTTAGAAGTTGAAGAGTTTTTTGGAATAAATCAAAAAGGTTCATCAGCAATGCCACATAAAAAAAATCCCATATTAAGTGAAAATTTAACTGGGTTAGCGAGATTAATCAGATCAAATGTAATGCCAGCTTTAGAAAACGTAGCGCTATGGCATGAACGAGATATTTCACACTCAGCAGTAGAAAGAAATATCGGCCCTGACGCAACTATTACATTGGATTTTGCCCTAGTAAGATTAGATAATCTTGTAAAAAATTTAAACATATACCCAGAACAAATGAAAAAAAACCTTAATTTGACAAAGGGTATATTTTTTTCGCAAAGAATTTTACTAGAGCTAACTACTGTAGGTTTTACAAGGGAGGAAGCTTATAAAATTGTTCAAAAAAATGCTATGAAAACATGGAGAGAAAACTCTTCTTTTTTAGAGAACATAATCGCTGATAAAAAAATCACTAATAAAATACCTGTTAATAAACTAAAAAAATTATTTAATTTTAGTTATCATACTAAAAAAATTAATATAATTTTCAATAGATCTTTAAAGAGATAAAACATTATGAACAAAGGCAATAAACTATATGAGGGAAAAGCTAAAATTATCTATGAGACAAATGATAAATATTTAGTAATTCAACATTTCAAAGATGATGCTACAGCCTTCAATAACCTCAAAAAAGCAAAAGTAGAAGGTAAAGGAGTTTTAAATAATAGAATTTCAGAATACATTCTTACTAATCTAGGGCAATGCGGAATCAAAAATCATTTAATTAAAAGGTTAAATATGCGAGAGCAGTTAATTAAAAAAGCTGAAATTTTTCCAATAGAATTTATAGTGAGAAATATTGCTACTGGCTCATTAACAAAAAGATTAAATATTCCTGAAGGCACAGTTTTGGATAAACCTTTATTAGAATATTGTTATAAAAAAGATGAACTACAAGATCCGTTAGTTTCAAAAGAACATATTTATTCATTCGGTTGGGCTACTGAAGATGAAATAAAACTAATTGACTCAATGACTTTAAGAATTAATGACTTATTGAGTGGAATATTTAGGGGTATCGGAATTAAATTAATTGATTTCAAAATTGAGTATGGAAAAGTATGGAATGAAAGTTTAAAAAAAAAGGAGATAGTCTTAGCAGACGAAATAAGTCCAGATACTTGCAGATTATGGGATATCAAAACTGAAAGAAAATTAGATAAAGACAGATTTAGAAAAGATTTAGGAAATGTAATTCAAGCCTATCAAGAAGTTGCCAGACGATTGGGTATTATGCCAGAAGAAACCAATATTAGTGAAGTCAATTTTGGTAAGACAGTACCTATAAAATTAAAAAAAAAATAAATTGAAATTTTCAGTCACAGTCACTCTCAAAAAAGATGTATTAGACCCGCAAGGAAAAGTTGTGGAAAATACGCTTCAAAATATTGGAATGGAAAGTTTAAAAAGTGTTAGACAAGGAAAATATTTTGAAATTGAAGTGAGCGATCAAGACCCGCAAAAAGCAGAAAAAAAAGTTGATGATATGTGCAAAAAACTTCTAGCTAATCTAGTTATAGAAGATTACAAAGTTAACAAGATTTAATGAATTCATCTGTAATAGTATTTCCAGGATCAAATTGTGATAGAGACATAGCTGTTGCGCTAGAAAAAATGCAGTTCAAAAATCAAATGGTTTGGCACAAGGAAACTACACTTCCAAAATCAGATTTGATAGTAATTCCAGGTGGTTTTTCTTATGGTGATTATTTAAGATCAGGCGCTATAGCTGGTAAATCATTAATAATAAATGAAGTGATTAAAGCAGCCAACAAAGGTTGTTTAGTTTTAGGGATTTGCAATGGATTCCAAATTTTAACAGAAACAGGTTTGCTTAAAGGTGCTTTGTTAAGAAATAAAAATTTAAAGTTTATTAATAAAGACGTAAATATCAAAGTTGAAAATAATGAAACAAAATTTTCTTATAAGTACAAAAAAAATCAAATTTTAAAAATTAATATTGCTCACAATGAAGGAAATTATTTCACAAATTCTGATCATCTAAAGAAATTAAATAATGAAAATTTAATAGCATTTAAATATTGTGATAAACACGGTGCAACAAAAGAAGAGAATAATCCAAATGGATCTTTAGAAAATATAGCGGGTATTTATAATTCAAATAAAAATATTTTAGGAATGATGCCTCATCCAGAACGTATGATTGATAAAATGATTTCAAACAATGACGGAATAAATTTATTTTCTAGCCTAATCAATTAAGATGAAAATTACAAAACAAGTTATAGAAGAACATGGGTTAAAAACTGATGAGTTTTTACTAATTCAAAAACTTTTAAAGAGAGATCCAAATTTTCTTGAGCTTGGGATATTTTCAGCGATGTGGAATGAACACTGCTCCTATAAATCTTCCAGAATTCACTTAAAGAATTTACCAACAAAAGGTGAAAAGGTTATCCAAGGACCAGGGGAAAATGCTGGTGTTATAGATATAGGTGATGATGATGCCATTGTCTTTAAAATTGAAAGTCATAATCATCCCTCCTTTATTGAACCTTATCAGGGAGCAGCAACTGGCGTTGGTGGAATTCTAAGAGATGTTTTTACAATGGGCGCAAGACCCATAGCGCTTTTAAATTCAATTCATTTTGGATCACCAAATAATTTTAAAACAAAAAACCTTCTTAATGGAGTTGTGTCAGGCATAGGCGGATATGGTAACTCCATTGGGATACCAACAGTTGCTGGAGAAACAAAGTTTAACAAGACTTATGATGAAAACATTTTAGTTAATGCGATGGCAGTTGGGCATGTCAAAAAAAACAAGATTTTTTACTCAAAAGCCAAAGGTGTAAATAAGTCTGTTGTTTATGTTGGATCTAAAACAGGAAGAGACGGTATTCACGGTGCTTCAATGGCCTCTGCAGAATTTGATGAAAATTCTGAAGAAAAAAAACCTACGGTGCAAGTTGGTGATCCTTTTACAGAAAAATTATTGATGGAAGCTTGTTTAGAGCTGATGAGAGAGGATTCTATTATTTCTATCCAAGATATGGGAGCAGCAGGACTCACTTCCTCCAGTGTTGAAATGGCATCAAAAGGTGAACTTGGAATTGAGTTAAATTTGGAAAAAGTACCATGTAGAGAAGAAAAAATGACTCCTTATGAAATGATGCTATCTGAGAGTCAAGAAAGAATGCTTATTATATTAGAAGACGGAAAAGAAAAGAGTGCAAAAAAAATATTTGAAAAATGGGACCTTGATTTTGTTGTAATCGGTAAAACTACCGATACTAAGAAATTAATTCTAAAATATAATAATAAAATCGAAGGAGAAATACCGATTAGTGCCCTTGCCTCAGAAGCTCCTTTATATAATAGAAAATGGGATAAAAAAAAGTTACCCAAAAACAAAATTGAAATCAAAAAATTAAAAAAGATAAAGATGGAAGACGCACTAATAAAAATATTATCTTCATCAAATCATTCAAATAAGAGATGGATTACTGAACAATTTGATCAGGGAGTAATGTGTGATACTGCTCAAAAATCAGGTTCAGATGCAGCTATAATAAGAATTCATGGTAAAGAAAAAGCTATAGCTGTATCAGTCGACTCTTCTGCAAATTATTGTAAAGCACACCCGCTAACTGGTGGCAAACAAATTGTTTGTGAAAATTGGAGAAATTTAGTTTCAGTGGGAGCGAAGCCAGTAGCAATTACAAACTGCTTAAATTTTGGAAATCCAGAAGACTCAAAAGTTATGGGTGAATTTGCTGAGTGTTTAATTGGCATAAAAGAGTCATGTGAGTTTTTAAATTACCCTGTAGTTTCAGGAAATGTATCATTTTATAATGGTACAAATAAAAAGAATATTTCACCTACACCTGTAATTGGTGGAGTAGGAATAATACCGAAGTTAAAAAAAATTATGAGTCATAATTTAAAAAAAAATAATAGTAAAATTATTCTTATTGGGAAAACATTTGGTCATTTGGAACAAAGTGTTTTTTTTGAGCAAATTTTTTCAATTTATGAAGGCCAACCTCCAGAAGTAAATTTAACCAATGAAAAAAATAACGGTGAGTCTGTTCTTGAGATTATAAATAAAGATTTAGTGAATTCAGTGCACGACATTTCTAGTGGTGGATTAATTGTCGCATTAGCAGAAATGTCAATTGGATCTGATTATGGTTTAAAAATAAACAAACCAAAAAAATTGACTAATTCAATTGAATATTTCTTTGGAGAAGATCAAGGTAGATATTTATTGGAAATTGATAATGAAAAAATGAGTAAAGTTGAAAATATATTGGAAAATAACAATATTTATTATGAAATTATAGGTAGTACACAAAAAGACTTTTTTGAAGTTGAGGGTGAGTTAAAAATCGACACAAAAAAACTATATAAAATTAATAATCAATGGTACAATAATTATTAATGGCCTTACCTATAGAAGAGATCAAAAAATTGATAACATCATCAATACCTGATGCATCTATCGAAATAAAAGACCTTATGGGAGACAATAACCACTACTCTGCGATAATTAAATCTAAAATGTTTAATGGTCTAAATAAAATTGAACAACATAAATTAGTATATAAATCATTAAAAGGTAAGATGGGAAATGAACTACATGCTTTATCAATTACTACTTTAGGAAAATAATGGAAGTTAAAGAAAAAATTAAAGAAATTCTAGAAAACAATGACGTTTGTTTATTTATGAAGGGTACAGCAAATGCTCCTCAATGTGGATTTTCCTCAGCTGTTGCTAATGTGCTAAAACATTTAAAAGTAAATTTTAAAGATATAAATGTTTTAGAGGATGAAAATTTGAGACAAGGAATTAAAGATTTTAGTGACTGGCCAACAATACCCCAATTATACATTAAAAATGAATTTATTGGAGGATGTGACATAATTAAAGAAATGTTTGAAAAAGGTGAGCTTAAATCTCTATTGCAGGAAAAAAATTTAATTTAATTTTTTTCTATAAAAGAAATATCTGAGTCTATCAAGTTTCCTTTAAAATTTTCAATTTTGTTTATATTATCAAAAAAATAACCTTGCTCTTTATTCTCGATTATACTTGAATCAAAAAATTTCTTATCTTTGAGGTTATCCAAAAGTTGATCAATCAAAATATGATCAATGTTTCTATTGTACTTGTAATAATTAGGGTGTTTGAAGTCTTCAATAACGTAAATCCCCTTTTTGGCTAAATGTTTAAATAAAGTTTTGAACGTAAATAAAATATCACTTAAATTGTGAGAGCCATCATCAATAATCAAATCAAAATATTCCAATTTCTCTTCATACTTAATTTTATCTAGTACATTATAAAGCTTTTTTTTATTGCAAATATCTAGACCATATACATGTATATCTTTAGATGAATATATAAAATTTGAAATATTTATATCCAAACAATAGATTTTGGATTTCTTAAAATATTTTTTAAATGCGGCTGCCGAGGCTCCTGCATATGATCCGATTTCCAATATATTGACGTTTCTTTCTTTAAAAAATTCTAATTTTTTGGAATAAAAATTTGAAAAGCCATGCCCTTTTTCTCCAGTTCTTCTAAATACATCTGCTTTATCACTTCCGTAATGATAAAACAGCTCATCCAAACTATTAGTTTTAATATTGTCTATATCTATATTTATTTTTTTTTTTAATTTATAAAAAATTTGTCTTTTAAATAAACTGAAGAAGTTCAATTATCTAGAATAATACTCAATTACAAGGCTCGGTTCCATTATTACTGGATAAGGAACTTCTGAGAATTTCGGTGTTCTAACCAATTTTGCAGTTTTATTTTTATCATCTAACTGAATATATTCAGGCACATCTCTCTCTTTACTTTGTAAAGAACCTTCTATTACTGTTAATTTTTTTGATTTGTCTCTTATTTCTATTAAATCAGTGTCTTTAACTAAATAACTAGAAATGTTTACTCTTTTTTTGTTTACTCTAATATGACCATGATTAATCATTTGTCTTGCAGAAAAAACTGTTGTTGCGAATTTAGCTCTGTAAATCACTGTATCTAATCTACTTTCAAGTAAAGCTATTAAATTTTCTGTTGTGTCACCTTTTTTAGCTAGAGCTTTTCTGTATATATTTCTAAATTGTCTTTCATTAATATTTCCATAATAAGCTTTAAGTTTTTGTTTAGCTTGTAATTGGGTTCCGTAATCTGTTGGTTTTCCTTTTTTATTTTGTCCATGTTGCCCTGGAGGATAGGCTCTAGAGTTAAATGGACTCTTAGGTCTACCCCAGAGATTAACTTTTAATCTTCTATCAACTTTGTGTTTTGATTTTAATCTTTTTGTCATATCTTATTGATCAGTGTTTATAAGATTTAATGGGTAATTGTCAATTAAGGTTAATATTTTTTTTTACTTAAAGCGCTTATAATACTAGCTAAAATCCTCACTTCTTTGTCGTTAGGCTCTAATCTGTAAATTAAATTATAGATATTTAGCAACATAGATTGTTTTTTCTCTTCTGGAATGAAAAAATCTTTATTTTCAAGTAATTTTACAAGGTGAGTTATTAATATTGAAATTTGTCCTTTAGTAGAAATTTTAATTTCTTTAGTATCTTTTTTAAATTTTTTAAAATTTAAAATTTTGAAAATTTCATAGCATATTAAAGTTAAAGAATGGGATAAATTTAAAGATTTAAATTTATCAGAAGTGGGAATTTGTAAAATATAATTTGAGAAAGATAAGTCTATATTTGATAAACCAGATGCTTCGGGACCAAACATAAAGCCTATCTTTTTTTTTTGGTTAGATTTAATCAGACTCTCTAAACGGCTTATTGAAATATGTTTTTTGTTAATATCTCTTTTACGAGCACTTAAAGATACAATTATATTAAATTTATTGATAGCATCTTCAACGCTATCGTAGATTTTTGCATTTTTAATAATATCATATGCTCCAACTGAGGTTGCTTTCACTTTTGGATTCGGAAACCTTTGTTTTGGGGAAACTATAAGTAATTTTTTAAAACCAAAATTTTTAATAGAACGAGCACATGCTCCAATATTTTCTCCTAATTGTGGTTTTATTAAAATGAAACCAAAATTATTTTTCATTCAGGTTTGCAGGTGCTTTTTCTTTGTAAAGTTTATAATCTAAACTATCAATTAAAGCCTTAAAAGAAGCTTCTATTATGTTTGGAGATACCCCTACAGTAAACCAACTAATGCCTGTTTTATCTGTACTTTCAATTAATACACGAGTAGTTGCCTCAGTACCTGTGTTAAGAATTCTTACTTTGTAATCAAGCAATTTTAAATCAGCAAAAAAATTATAATATTTTTCAACTTTTTTAAAATTAGATCTTATAGCATTATCTAATGCATTTACTGGACCATTACCCTCTCCATCACAATTAATTTCTCTACCGTCAATTAAAAAAACAACATTTGCTTTTGTTAATATTTTATCTGATTTAGAAACATTTACATTGTAACTTTTAACTTTCAGATACTCGGGTATTTTACCCAATAACCTATTTGCTAATAATTCGAAAGAAGCATCAGCTCCATCATAAGAATAACCACTAAATTCTCTATCTTTGACTTCATCTAAAATTCTCTGGATTTTAGGATCTTGAGAGTCAATTTTTATTCCGTATTTTTCTAGTCTAGATAATATGTTAGACCTACCAGACTGATTTGAAACAATTATATTTCTGTGATTTCCTATCAATTCAGGATCTATATGTTCATATGTTTTAGGATCTTTTTTAACAGCAGAGACATGTAACCCTCCTTTATGAGAAAAGGCAGAGGCACCAACATAAGCCATATTCTTATTAGATTTTCTATTAAGTATTTCGTCCAAAAGTCTTGAGCAGTCAGTTAAAGATGAAAGTTTTTCTCTCTTTATATTTATTTCAAATTTATCACTGAATGATTTTTTTAAACATAAAGTTGGAATAATCGACATTAAATTTGCATTTCCACATCTCTCACCTAGACCATTTATTGTCCCTTGAATGTGTCTTGCTCCAGACTCAACTGCTGCCAAAGAATTAGCTACAGCGTTTTCTGTATCATTGTGTGCATGTATTCCAAGATTTTTTCCTGGAATTACTTTAGAAACTTTAGAAACAATCTCTCTAATTTCATGAGGTAATGTTCCTCCGTTTGTGTCACATAAAACTACCCATCTAGCACCATTATCATACGCCTCTTTAAGACAGTTGATTGCATAATCAGGATTAGCCTTATACCCGTCAAAAAAGTGCTCAGCATCAAATAGAAATTCCTTTTTATTTTTTATAAAATGTTTTGCAGTCTCTCTTATGTTTTCTAAATTTTCCTCATTTTTAATACCTAGGGCAACTTTAACATGAAAATCCCACGACTTTCCAACTACGCAAACAGCTGGAGTATTTGCATTAATTAATGAGGCTAATCCTGGATCATTATCTGCGCTTCTACCAGTTTTTTTTGTCATTCCAAAAGCTGTAAATAAAGTGTTTGGCATTTTAGGTGGGGTAGAAAAAAATTTAGTGTCAACAGGATTTGCTCCAGGCCAACCACCTTCTACATAATCCACTCCTATGTTTGATAAAACTTTTGCTATCTTATTTTTGTCCTCTATTGAAAAATCTACCCCTTCAGTTTGTGCTCCATCACGCAAAGTGGTATCGAAAATATATATTTTTTCTTTCATCATTTTATTTTCCAAATAGTTTTTCCTTTTTGGTCTTCAATCAAAATTCCTTTGGACAATAGTTCTTCTCTTATCTCATCTGCAAGAGAAAAATTACCATTATTCTTAGCTTTCGCCCTTTCCTCTATTTTTTTAATTATATAGCTTTCTGATACGCTAATTTTTCTTTTTTTTGAGTTTTCCCAATCGTTTTTGCTAATATTAAACAATCCTAAAAGTCTACACGCTTGATTAAATTTCAATTTTTTTTTATCATTACCTTTACTAGCTTCATTATACAATTCATGTATCTTAGCTATATAACCAGGTGTATTAAGATCATCTAGTAAAATTTCGTCTACTTCCGTAATTTCTCCTTTTTCTTCTGAATATAGATTATACCACTTGTCTAATACTCCTTTTTGATTAAGCAAAAGCTCATCGTTCCAATCAAGTGGTTGACTATAATGAGCACTTAAAAGAGCCAATCTTACTACTTGCCCCGAATATTTTTGAACCGCATCTGAAATAGTAATAATATTTCCTAATGATTTAGACATCTTTTCTTTGTTGATTGTAACAAAACCGTTATGAACCCAATAATTAGCAAAATTTTTAGTATTATTATTTGAGCAAGATTGAGCAATTTCATTTTCATGATGAGGAAAAATTAAATCAAGCCCCCCGCCATGAATATCAAAATTTTTACCTAGATATTTTTCACTCATTACAGAACATTCTAAATGCCAACCTGGTCTTCCTCGTCCCCAAGGTGACTCCCATCCTGGGTCTTGATCTTTTGAAGGCTTCCATAAAACAAAGTCCATTGGATTTTTTTTTAAATTTGAAATTTCTATTCTATTACCTGCCT
The DNA here is from genome assembly GCA_902574045.1 of uncultured Pelagibacteraceae bacterium. GTDB lineage: Bacteria > Pseudomonadota > Alphaproteobacteria > Pelagibacterales > Pelagibacteraceae > Pelagilacustribacter. Next base: position 21,975 of record CACGMG010000013.1, read on the forward strand.
TCAATTCATCTAAATTCTTATTTGATAGTTTTCCATAATCTTTAAACGAGTTAACTGCAAAATATACATGTCCTTGGTTTGCATAGGCAAATCCTTTTGAAATTAAGGATGAAGACATATCTATCATCTCTTTTATATGCTCTGTAGCCTTTGGCTCTACAGTTGGCTTTAAGCAATTGAGACTTTTACAATTTTCATGAAATACTTTTGTAATTTCATTTGTAATTTGTTTTAAATCTTTATTATTTTTTTTTGAAGCTTCTATTATCTTATCATCTACATCAGTTATATTTCTCACGTAATTCACATTTGACCCATAAACAGTTTTTAATACTCTATATAACAGATCAAATACTACTAGACTTCTTGCATTACCAACGTGTGGATTATCATAGACTGTAGGACCACAAGCATACAAAGAAATTTTTTTTGAATTAATTGGTTTAAAAACTTCTTTTTTTTTTGATAATGAATTGGTTAATTGTAGGTTACTCATTAAATTTGCAAACTGGTATGGGGTTCATTTTGTGTAAATTTTTTTCTCTAATATCTAAATATTTTTTATAATTAGGATCATTTTTATTTTCCATAGCTTTTTCAAGATCTTTGTAACTCATTCCAAGTTGTTGAACATCGTTTCTTCCATCGTCCCATAAGCCATCTGTTGGCGGGGTATTTATTATTTCTTCAGATACTCCAAGAAATTTTCCGAGTTCCCAAACTTGTGTCTTTGTACAATCAGCTATAGGTGAAATATCAACTCCTCCATCACCATATTTAGTATAAAAACCAACGCCAAAATCTTCGACTTTATTTCCAGTACCTACAACTATACCATTGTTAGCTGCAGCTACTTGATACAAAGTTGCCATTCTCAATCTTGCTCTTGAATTAGCATATCCATGTTCGTTATCAAATTTATTTAAAACTTGAGAGAACGAATTGAAAATCTTATCCATCTCTAATAAATGGTGTTCTACATTTTTATATTTTTGTTTTAACCATTTAGCGTGAAAAAGGCTCAAGTCGTGTTGTGACTTAATTTGTTTTATTGGCATTGTTAACACAATTGTTTTACGTCCAGTATTTGCACACAAAGTACTAACAACGGAAGAATCTATACCTCCTGAAATCCCAACAACTAGTGCCTTAGGCTTATAAGATGCCGAATCACAATAGTTATTGATCCAATCAGTGATAATTTTTGCTCTTTTTTTTACTTCCATAATTAATACCTTACCTCTCTTTTTAAGGTTTGGTCTTAATAATTACAATAATTATTAAGACGCGGCTTGAATAATTTTTTTTGAATATTTAGAGTTTTTCTTAATTTCTTCAGAAATTAAAAATGCTAGCTCTAAAGCTTGGTCAGCATTCAATCTAGGGTCACAATGAGTTCTGTACCTATTTGACAGATCATTTTCAGATATTTTTTGGGCCCCTCCAGTACATTCGGTCACATCTTGACCTGTCATTTCAACGTGTAATCCGCCTGCATAGGTGCCTTCTCCTTGATGAACTGCAAAGAAATTTTTAACTTCTTTTAAAACATTATCAAATGGTCTGGTTTTAAAACCAGTTGCTGCTTTAATTGTATTTCCGTGCATCGGATCACAAGACCAGATAACATTTAGACCTTCTTTATTAATAGCTTTAATTAATTTTGGAAGATATTTTTCAACGTTATCAAACCCAAATCTTGAAATTAGTGTCATCCTTCCTGGTTCATTTTCTGGATTTAAGATATTACACAATTTAATTAAATCATCAGGTTTTAAAGTTGGTCCACATTTAAGACCCAAAGGATTCTTTATTCCTCTACAAAATTCTACATGAGCTCCATCAATTTGTCTCGTCCTATCACCTATCCAAACAAAATGTGCTGAAGTATCGTGAAACTCACCCGTAGTGGAATCAACTCTAGTCATTGCTTCTTCAAAAGGAAGCAACAACGCCTCGTGAGATGTATAAAAATTTACCGTTCTTAGTCGTCTATTATTGTCGGAATTAATTCCACAGGCTTCCATAAATGCAAGTGCATCACTTATTTTATCCTCTATTTCTTTATATTTACCTTTTGTTTTATCTTTAATGAAACCCAAATTCCATAAATGAACTTGTCTCAAGTCAGCAAATCCCCCTTGAGAAAAAGCTCTTAGTAAATTAAGTGTAGAGGCTGATTGAGAGTAGGCTCTAAATAATCTCTTAGCATCTGGAACTCTAGCTTTTTCAGTAAATTCCATTCCGTTAATATTGTCTCCCAAATAACTTGGTAGTTCTTTTCCATTTTTTTTCTCAGTTGGTGCGCTTCTTGGTTTTGAAAATTGACCAGCTATTCTTCCAATTTTAACAACTGGTACTGAAGCGGAAGCAGTCATCACTAAAGACATTTGTAATATGACTTTAAAAGTATCTCTAATGTTATCTGGATGAAATTCTGCAAAACTTTCAGCACAGTCTCCGCCTTGAAGTAAAAAAGCATTTCCCTTAACCACATCTGCTAAAGATTTTTTTAACGATCTAGTTTCTCCTGCAAATACAAGAGGAGGGTACTTTTTGACTTTACTTAATACTAAATCAAGTTCCTTTTTATCTTGATAAGCTGGCAAATGTTTTGCCGGGTATTTAGTCCAACTATTTAAATTCCATTTTTTCATATTCAACCTGAAATATATATAGATTATAAAATAGACTTTTTAAAGACTTAAAGTAAAATTACTCAACTGTTACTGATTTTGCTAAGTTTCTTGGTTTATCAATATCACAACCTTTCAATAACGCTACATGATAGGCTAACAATTGGATTGGTATTGTCAATAATATAGGTGAAAGTAAAGTGTCTACAAATGGCACCCTGACTCCAAATCTTATGTTTTCATTTATAAGTTCTTTTTTATGATCAGTAATAATTAAAATTTTTCCCCCTCTAGCAATTACCTCTTGCATATTAGAAATAGTCTTTTCAAAGTATTTATCTTTAGGTGCAATAACTATTACGGGTAAACCCTCTTCTATCAAAGCTAAAGGTCCATGCTTCATTTCTCCAGCTGGATAACCCTCTGCATGCAAGTAAGATAACTCTTTTAATTTTAAAGCACCTTCAAGAGCTATGGGAAAAGAATATCCTCTGCCAAGAAACATCGAGCCTTTCGCATCGATAAATTCTTTAGCCATAGATTGTACTGAGCTTTCAATTTTTAAAGTTTCCTTTATAGCTTCAGGGAGTAATTTAAATCGATCTAAAGACTCATGATATTTTGTATTAACTATATCTTCTCTACTTTTAGCTAGCTTAAGACATAAAATATAAAGCACTATCATCTGTCCTAAAAAGGCTTTTGTTGAAGCAACGCCTATTTCTGGACCAGCGTGAATTGGTAGAACCCAATCTGAGTTTCTAGCAATAGTGCTTTCAACTGAATTAATTATAGAGCAGGTTTTAACTTTATTTTTTTTACATAGATCTAAGGCTGCAGCAGTGTCTGCTGTTTCTCCTGATTGTGAGACAAAAATATATAAATTACCGGAATTGAATTTTAATTTTCTGTATCTAAACTCTGAAGCAATATCTATTTCTACGTCTATTGTTGTTAGTTCTTCAAACCAGTATTTTGCAACCAAACAGGAGTGATATGCAGTTCCACATCCC
>CACGMG010000014.1 GCA_902574045.1 uncultured Pelagibacteraceae bacterium
AAGAGCGTGCCTGGAAAATAATTCTAATTATATAGATTGGTTTGAACTTGATCCAGAAATAGTCGATGTTTGCTATCGTCATTTACCTAAGATTTGTTCCAAAGTTAAAAAAAGCAATAAAGTTAAAACTTTTTGGGGTGATGCATTCAAAAGTATTAAAGAAATTGAAGACTCGAAATATGATAAGATTTTTGTTGATTTAAATGATGATCAATATTGTATCGATCTTGCTAAAAAAAACATGAAAGGTCTTCAAAGAATTCTAAAAAAAGGTGGTGTAATCACAGCTCAAGTTGGTAGCAAGGATAAAAAACCTAAGCAAGTAGACAAATGGTGTAAAGTTCTTGATAAAAGTTTTGGAAATGTAAGAGTTTCAGGCACATATATACCAAGTTTCGACTGTAATTGGAATTTTGCTTCTTCTATAATGAAGTAATGTTTCGAGTTTCTTGCATCCAGCTTTGCTCAAGTGATAACGTTGAATATAACTTTAAAAAAACTAAAGAATTAATTTTAAAGGCTGTAAAACAAAAGACAAATTTTATCTTAACTCCAGAAGTTTCATCAAAAATTTCTTTAAATAAAAAAAAACTTTTGAAAACAGCTACATCTATGGAAAAAGATTTCTATTTGCATGGAATAAGAGATCTAGCTAAAAAATATAAAAAATGGATCTTAATAGGATCTTTAATACTTAAAATAGGAAAAAATAGATTAGTTAACAGATCTATTTTAATTTCAGCTAAAGGAAAAATTAAATGTTATTATGATAAAATACATATGTACGATGCAAAATTAAGTAAAAAAGAAAAATATTTTGAATCTAAGTTGTTCAAATCAGGAAACAAAATAAAATTAGCAAAATTACCATGGGGTAAACTAGGTCTTTCTATCTGTTACGATTTAAGATTTCCTAGCATGTATAAAAAAATGTCAAAAAGTGGAGCAATGTTTATAAGTGTACCCTCTGCATTTACAGAAACAACAGGTAGAAAACACTGGCATACTCTTCTAAAAGCTAGAGCTATAGAAAATATTTCTTATATTTTTGCACCGGGTCAAGCAGGCAAACATTGTAACGGGCGAAAAACTTATGGACATTCTTTAATAGTCTCTCCAGACGGTGAAATTTTAAAGGAATTAGGAAAAAAGGAAGGAGTGATTACAACAACTATTAATCCTAAATTTGTAGTCAAACTGAGAAAAACTATTCCAAGTGTAAATTTTGATTAGAAGTGAGATTTTACTTCTTTAATATTAGAATTTAAAATTAGATTTATCTGCAATTTTATTTTAGCTCTTTCATCATTAAATTGATAAACATTTCTTGCTAATTTTATAAATTTTTCTCCAAAGTCATTATTCTTCTCTGCTTCTCTTTTTCCATTTTCTATATCCCACAATTTTAAGTTTATATTCTTTAATTTTTCTTTTAGATCTAGAATTTTAGACTTTTCTTTAACAAATTCATTCATTGTCTTGTTTAAAGAAAGTAGTTCTTTGTCCACCTCTTTTAATTTTTCTTGGTCAGTTATCTTTATTTTTTTTATCTCCAATATGGTTATCTTATCAACTAATTCACCAGCTGAAATTTCTGCCAATATTATGTCTAATTTTGTATTCATTATATTTTTTTTAGATATACTAGATAACAAATATACTCGGACAAAATAATGTCAAATATATTAATAATAAAACATGGTTCTCTTGGCGATTTAATCCAAGCAAATGGAGCTATAAAAGATGTAAAAAACCACTATGAAAATAGAAAGGTTTTTCTTCTCACGTCTGAACCTTATTCAATATTTATGTCAGAATGTCCTTATATAGATGGAGTAATTATTGATAAAAGATTACCTAGGTGGAATTTAGTTTTTTTATATAATTTAAAAAAACTATTATCAAAATATAATTTTTCCAAAGTAATAGATCTTCAAAATTCTAGCAGAACAAAGTTTTATAAAAGATTTCTATTGAAAAAAGCAGAGTGGTCTTCTTCTTTTGATACTTTAGAACCTGGACAAAGCAAAAAAGATTTTGATAAAAGCCCCGTTTTGGATCGAATGGAATTACAACTTAAAAAAAGTAACATTCCTACTAAATATATTAAAGATATTGATTTAAGTTGGGCGAAGGAGGATTTATCAAATTTAATAAAACAATATACTAATAGAGATTATATTTTACTTTTTCCTTTTTGCTCAAAAAAACATTTAAATAAAAAATGGCCTTATTTTAACGATTTAATAACTAAGATTAGAAGAGAGTATAAAAACAATTATTCAATTTTAGTGGCTCCTGGACCGGATGAAATTAAAGATTCTGAAAATTTAAAAGCAAACATTGTGCTTGAAAAAGGAAAATCTATAAATATTAAAAAATTAATATCTTTAATAGATGATGCGAAATTTATTATTTCTAATGATACAGGACCTGCCCATATAGCCTCTCATTTGAAAAAAAATGGCTTAGTTCTTTTTGGTAGCCACACATCAGCGGAAAAAGTAAGCATCGGAAATTCTAACTTTAAAGTTTTGACTGTAAAAAACTTAATAGATTTGACAAGTGATACTGTCATGAAACAAATTAGGATTAATTTAAATTAATTCTATATACTTTTTAACAATTTTATCCCAACTAAAATTTTTTGAAAATTCTAAGGCATTATTACCCAATTCTTTGTAATGGTCGTTATTCATCATTTTTAATAATGTTTCATATAATTTGTTAAGATCATCACCGTCACATAGGTAACCGGTCTTCCCTTCTATTATTGCATCTGCTTCTCCACCAAAAACACCACCGATAGATGCTTTCCCGTAAGATGCAGCTTCAATAAAACTAATTCCAAAACCCTCTATTGATTTTTTATAAACCACTGAGGGCATGACAAATATATTAGATTTTTCAAGTAAGGCCACCTTTTCTTGCTCAGAAGATTTATAAATAAAACTTACCTCATCTTTTAAGCCGAGTTCTTTTTTAAGTTTTACTAAGTTACTTTTTTCCTCACCATCACCGACTGAGACGTATTTTAATTTTGGAAATTTAGGTAATAAATTTTTAATTGTCATTAATATATTTTTATGACTTTTTCTTTGGTCTAATCTTGAAACTGTTAGTAATCTAGGAAAAGATTCCTTATAAATCATTTCTGCGAATGTTTTAGATTCTTCACTAATTTTTATTGGATAGTTACAACCAGGATTTATTACTTTTATATTATTGTGTTCCAGACCCATCTTTAAAACAAAATTTTTAGTAAATTTTGAATTAGCAATAACAAAATCGGCTTTTACTAAAGCTTTAAGCATTCTTTTATTTAAAGAAGAACCAATTGTATGGTTGATTTCTTTAGAATGTATTAAACAAAAAGTTTTCGTTTTGTTAAGCACAGTCTCATCAATATTTTCTATACTTTTCCAATGATCAAAAAATATAGCTCTCAGCTGATTATTTTTTATAAAGTCTTTTACAAGATTAGCTTTTCTATATTTTTTAAAGATTTTAAAGCCTGAAATTCTTTGTATATTAAGTTTAGAATTTTGGTCATATTTTTCAGACTCTTCAAAACTGTCAGCAAAAACTTGTACAGGACCATGGTTTAGTAGTGCATTTGATAAACCTTCCATCAAAATTTGCATTCCACCAATATCAGGGGGAAAATTTCTTGTTGAAATTAAAAACATTAATTAATCCATTTAATATTACATCCCATACTAGGTATCTGTTCCAGAGGACCTTTTTGAGTTTTTGCTATCATTTGCATCGCCAATTTTAAATCACTTTGCCCATCTCTAATAGGTTTTAAATTTTTAAGCTCTCTAATTCTTCCTCTGTATTGTAGTTCTAAATTTTTGTTATAACCAAAAAAATCTGGAGTACACACTGCTCCATATTTTTTAGCAATTTCTTGAGTATCGTCTATTAAATAATTTAACTCCTCAAATTTATTATCTTTTGAAAATTTGATCATATTTTCAAATGAGTCTTCGGGATAATTTTTAGTATCATTTGACATTATAGCAACTGAATTAATGCCATCACTTTTTAGTTTTTTACAATCTTCTACAAGATCCTCGATAATGGCTTTTACATATGGACAGTGATTACAAATGAACATTATTAAAGTTCCATTTACTCCCTTAATATCCTCTAGCGAAATTAATTCGTTATTTATAGATTTAAGTTTAAAATCCTTTGCTTTTTTACCGAAGTCACAAATTGGTGTTTTAGTTAATGCCATAATATATTATAAGAGTTATAAATTAATTATACAGCAATTTTATGATTTACGATTTTGAAGGCAAAACACCTAAACTAGACCCAAACAGTTGGGTTGCACCCAATGCGGTAGTAATTGGAAACGTAGATTTAAAAAAGGATTCGAATATTTGGTTCAATGTTACGCTTCGAGGGGATGTAGAAACTATTACAGTTGGAGAAGGTTCTAATATACAAGATGGTAGCGTGATACATACTGATCCCGGTTGTCCAGCGATTATAGGAAAGAATGTAACTGTGGGTCATTTAGTAATGCTTCATGGATGCGTCATAGAAGATGACTGTTTAATAGGAATTGGAAGCACGATTTTAAATAAAGCAAAGATTGGAAAAAATTCTATCATTGGAGCAAATGCTCTAGTTACTGAAAATAAAGTTATCCCAGAAAGATCTTTAGTTCTCGGTAGCCCAGGTAAGATTGTAAGACAAGTTACAGATGAAGAGATTAAAAGCATAAAAGAAAACGCTGAACATTATGTTGCTAATTACAAAAAATATAAAAAATAAATTTATATTATTTTTAACCACACTTTTTTTAGTGATAAGTTTTTCTTTTGCAGAGGCGAAGAACAGTAAAGATGTCTCTAACACACAAGTTAAAAAGAAAACTATCTCCCATAAAAAAAAACATGGTTTTAATTTAGTAAATTTTAAAGATGGACATCCTGTAAGATCAGGGAAGAAATCTTACAGATTTGAGGTAAGATTAGGAGATTGTGGTAAAGATGAAGGTCATAATGATTGTAAAAAAGATAGACAAAGAGTCGAGGGTCAATTTAAAGAATACCAAAAAGGAAAAAAGGATTATTGGTACTCTGCCTCAATTTTTCTACCCGAAGATTATAAATCAGTAGCTCCAGTTAGGACTACCTTCATGCAACTTTACGAAAAAGGATGGAAACCAATTTTAATGGTAACTGACAGAAGCAACCAATGGTTAGAAATTGGAAGAATGTGGAGCGGAGAATATGTTGAAATGAAAAAAGGAATTAAAATTAACGATATGAAAGGAAAATGGACTGATATTTTAATTAATGCTCGCTATTCAAGAGAGGAAGATGGTTACTTAAAAGTTTGGGTGAACGATAAATTAATATTAGAGGCTTTAAATATAAAAAATATTACACCTTACACTAAAAGGGGTGTCGGATTAGACTTTGGGATATATCAAACTTTTGTAAGCGGCTGGAAAAGAGAACACGGTGAGAAAGATTACCCTAATATGGTAGTTTATTTTGATGAGGTTAATTTAGGAACTTCAAAAGAAAAAGTTATAAAAAACTTAGGGAACTAACCAACTATTCTTTTTATTTTCAAAATTAAAAATAGCTCTTCGATGACCTTTAGCAGCCAAGTATAGCCATTCAATAGACTTAATATTACATTTGATCACCGTAAAATTCTCATATCCTTTTTCACTTTGCTCCATCGTATAATCAAAATCCTCTAATTTTGAAATCATACCTGATGTTGGATTTTCTGAAGTAGTGCCAGGTGCATCATCTGTAAGATAACATCGTCTACTAATATGTTGAGTTTTTTTCCAGGAGTCTTCAGCTATTGAATTTTTATTATTAATTTCACAAGTTATTTTAACCCTTAATTGAATTTTTTCCTCTTTGTCGTAAAAGACTAAAGATGCATTTTTATTTTTTTTAAGAATACTTACTTTTGGAGACCTAAGGTCAGTATGAAATTGTAATACATTATTGTTCTTATCTGATTTTCGAAGAACAACTATCCTTCCATCAATTTCGTTTTGATCAGCACAAATAAAAACTGGTATCCTAAAAGGTGAATTTCTATTAATCACAGCGTCGTCCAACATCGACCAAAGTTTTTTTTGAATTTCCTCAAAGTTTTCGTAGTACGCTGGTTGCATACTTTACTTTCTAAATCTTTTGATTAAGCTTGAAGTATCCCATCTTTGACCACCCATCTTTTGTACTTCAGCATAATACTCATCAATGACTTTAGTTATAGGTAGGGGAGAATTATTTTTCTTTGCTTCATCCATAGCTATCTTTAAATCTTTTCTCATCCAATCAACTGCAAAACCATAATCAAACTTATCTTCAATCATTGTTTTGTGTCTATTATCCATTTGCCATGACTGTGCAGCACCTTTAGAGATCACTTCAATAACATCATGCATATTCAATCCGGCATTCATTCCAAAATTTATTGCTTCAGATAAACCCTGAACTAAACCCGCTATACAAATTTGATTAACCATTTTTGTTAACTGTCCACTTCCAGAAGGTCCAAGTAATTTTATTTTTTTACTATAACAATCAATTACAGGTTCAGCTTTTTTAAATGGAGCTTCGTCACCACCAACCATTACAGTTAAGGTTCCTCCCTCGGCGCCAGCCTGTCCTCCAGATATGGGAGCGTCTAAAAAATCAAACCCCTTTGTTTTTGCCTCTTTGTAAAGTTCTCTTGCAATATTTGCTGAGGCAGTAGTGTTATCAATATAGATTGCGCCTTTTTTTGCAGTTTTAAATAATCCTTTTTCACCTAAAGTGACTTCTCTTAAATCATTATCATTTCCAACACATGTAAAAATAAAATCACAATCTTTAGCAGCATCCATAGGTGTATCAGCTATTTTACCTTTATATTCTTTAGCCCATTTTTCTGCTTTAGATTTTGTACGATTATAAACAGTTACATCATGACCGGCTTTTGATATATAACCTGCCATAGGGTAGCCCATAACACCCAAACCTATGAAAGAAACTTTACAACTCATTAATGATTAACCTCTCGTTAAATAAAAAAGTAATTATATTTGGTTTTATATTTACATTTTTTTCTAGTTTTGGACAGAGCTTTTTTTTGGGATTGTTTAACGCACCAATTAGAAATGAATTAGGTATCACACATGGTCAATTTGGAAATATTTATGCCTCAGCTACAATTTTTTCTAGTCTTCTACTAATTTGGGTAGGTAAGAAAATAGATGAATATCAAATAATCTATTATTCTTTTTTTGTAATAATATTATTATTTTTATCATCTCTATTCTTTTCCTTTATTAATAGTATTTATTTTTTAGCTATCGGAATATTTTTGATGAGGTTTTCAGGCCAAGGTTTAATGAGCCACACATCAACAACTACAATCTCAAGATTTTTCGAAAGGTCTAGAGGAAAAGCTTTAAGCACAATTTGGTTTGGTTTATCGTTTGCTGAGTTTATATTGCCTGTTTCTCTAACTTATATGCTGGTAATTTATTCCTGGAGAAGTATTTGGCAAGGAATAGCTATACTAATAATTTTATTTTTACCATTCGTAATCTTAAACACAATCAAAGAGATTAAGTTAGACTCTAGAGAAAAAGATCAAAATTTTTCAAAAAAAATTAAAATTAAAAGTTGGAAAAGAAGCGAGGTAATAAAGGACTATAGATTTTATATTGTTTCTTTAAATATGTTGGCTATGCCTTGGATTGCTACAGGTGTATTTGTATACCAGTCTTTTATCGCTGACTCAAAAATGTGGGGTATTTACACTATTCCAAAAGCTTTCATGGTTTATTCTATAGCTTCAATAGTAACATTATTTTTCTCTGGCTTCTTGGTAGACAAATTTACAAGTAGAAAACTTATTCCTTTGATGAATATTCCTTTACTTTTATCACTTTTAATATTGTTCCATTACAATCACGAGATATCAGCTTACATTTTTTTGGGTTTAGTGGGAGTTTCTAATGGATTAGCAAACGTTCTTGGCTCCTCTACCTGGGCTGAAATATATGGAGTTAGATTTATAGGTTCAATAAAAGCATTAACGACTGCGTTTATGGTTTTCTCGACTGCTTTTGGAACGGCAATTTTTGGACTATTAATAGACAATGGATTTACCATTGAAAATATAGCTTTTATCTCAGGTTTATATGTCGTTACTTCTTTAACACTATTGATAACAATAAGAAAAACTTTAGAGCCTATTAAAATTAGAAAGTAATTGATTTATTTATATTATTTGAATATATACTCACCATCATGGCAAGAATTACCGTAGAAGATTGTTTAGAAAAAATTGATAATCAATATGATTTAGTATTATTGGCTAAAGAAAGAACTGTCCAATTAAATGCTGGTGCACCTATGCTTGTAGAAGAAGACAACGATAAAAGAACAATTATATCTTTAAGAGAAATTGGTGACGGAAAAATTTCAGTAAAAGAACTTGAGGAAAGCTCTATAAAAAGATTACGTAAAGAACCAGATGAGGCTGAGCAACAAGAGGAAATTGAAGAAGAGACAAATGATGACTTTGAAAACTTGTATAAAGGTCAGATTTCTAAGAGTGGAGTAGCAATTTTACCATCAAAAAGAACAAGAAGAATTCCAGAAGTTAAAAAACAAGAGGAAAGCAATTTAGCCAAAGAGGCTATTTCAGAATTAAAATCAGAGCAACCCGAGATCAAAGAAGAAAACTTAGATAAGGAAGAATCTCCACTAGAATTAAAAGAAGAAGTTCCTAAAGAAGAAGAAAACAAATCAGAATAAATTATGATTAAGACAGTTTCAGTCGCACCTATGATGGATTGCACTGATAAACATGAAATATATTTCTTAAGTCTTATAAGTAAAAATATTCATCTTTATACTGAGATGATTGTAGCAAATGCAATTATAAGAGGGAATAGAGATAAATTATTATCATTTAAAAAAATTTCAAATCCAGTGACACTTCAAGTTGGCGGTTCAAATCCAAATGAATTAGCAGAGGTTTGTAAAATTTCTGAAGATTATGGTTACAAAGAAATTAATTTAAATTTAGGCTGTCCGAGTAAAAAGGTTCAAAAAAATAAATTTGGAGCATGTTTAATGCAAGAGCCTGATCTTGTAGCCAGGTGTATTGAGTCCATGTCTAAAGCAACCGACTTACCAATAACAATTAAAACAAGAATCGGTTACAATCAAATTGAAGATTTTGATTTTTTAAAATCATTTATCAAAACAACTAAAGATGCAGGTTCTCAAAAATTTATTATCCATGCTAGGAAAGCTTTATTAAAAAAATTAAGTCCTAAAGAAAATTTAAATATTCCACCTCTAAAATATGATTTTGTTTATAAACTTAAAGATCATTTTAAAAATGATGAAATTATTATTAACGGAGGGGTTAAAACAACTTACGAAATTAAAGATCATTTACAGAAAGTAGATGGTGTAATGATTGGTAGAGCTGTTTATCACTCACCCTATTTTTTAGCTGAAATAGAAAAAGAAATTTTTAATAACGATAAAGTTCCGACAAGATCAGAAGTAATGGAAAAGTTGATTCCATATATACAAGAAGAAACTTCTAAAGGCACTCAATTAAATCATATCATGAGACATACTGTTGGTTTATTTCATGGACAAAACGGTTCAAAAGTTTGGAAACAATATCTTTCAAAAAATATGTGCATAAGAGATGCAGATCTTCAAAAAGTAAATCACATTATGGATCAGGTTAAAAAAACAAGTCCTGTATCGCTAGAAAGATAATTTTGGATACTCTTCCTCAGTCAGAAATTATTTATTTAATTTTGATAATGGTAATTACAGCAATCCCTGCAGGATTTGCTGCAGGATTATTTGGGATTGGTGGAGGATTGATTACAGTTCCGATATTATTTTACATTTTTAGCGCTTCTGGAATTGAACCAACTTACTTAATGCACTTAGCAGTTGGAACATCTTTTGGAATAATTATTCCTACTTCAATTGTTTCGGTCTTAACACATCACCAACACAAAGCTGTAGATTTTAGCATTGTAAAAGGTTACGGCTTTTTTGTTGCTACTGGAGTAATTTTAGGAACGATTTTAGCAGCTAGTTTAAAAACTAAACCTTTAATTTTATTTTTTACAATTGTTGTATACTTTTTAGCTTTTTATTTATTATTTCTTAAAGAAAAAGAGGAAAAACTTGAGATTAAAATGGGTTTACTAGCTAAAGGATTATCAGGGATAATAAGTGGATTTATTTCAGCGCCAATGGGTATTGGAGGAGCAGTAATGAATGTGCCAATCTTAAAATTCTTCGGTTACCCTATTAACAAAGCAATAGGAAGTGCAGCCGCTATTGGTTTTATTATAGCTTTGTTTGGAGCTGTAGGCTTCTTAATTTCAGGTTCTTATCTAAACGTAAATTTGCCTTTAAGTATTGGTTTCTTAAATATACCAGCTTTTTTAATATTTTTTCCAATTACAGCTTTTATGGCTAGGTTAGGAGCTAAAGCCAGTCATAGAATAAATAAAAAGAAAATGACAAAGTATTTTGGTTTATTTTTGGTCGTTATTGGAACTAGATTTTTGTACGAATATTTTAAACTTTAAATTTTTTGATCGTACTCACCAATTTTCCCAGTTTTTTGTAGCAAACTATCTATAAATTCAAATATTTTTTTCTTTCTTTTATCGGATGTAGTGCTTTCTGTAACAATTACTAAGGATGGTTTATTAGACGAAGCTCTTATGAGACCCCAAGAGCCGTCTTCTAAAGAAAATCTTATCCCGTTCACGGTTAATATATCAATAATGGATTGACCATCTATTTTTGTATTTTTTTGTTTTAAATATTGAACTTCTTTAACAATAGTATCAACTACTTTATATTTTTCATCATCTTTACAAAAAGGTGCCATGGTAGGGGTTTGGTATGTGATTGGTAATTTTTTAATAATATCGCTCATCTTCTTATCTTCGCTGATTAAAAGATGGCATACTTGTATTGCCGAGTTAATACCGTCATCATAACCAAATCCTAATGGTTGGTTAAAAAAGAAATGACCACTTTTTTCAAAACCTGCTAGAGCCTTTTCAATATTTACTTTTCTTTTAATATGTGAATGACCTGTCTTCCAATAAATTGTTTTACATTTATTGTCTCTAAGAACATTGTCGTTTGTAAATAGACCAGTAGATTTTACATCTACAATGAACTTAGAATTTTTATGAGATACAGATAGATTTCTAGCAATTAGCAAACCTATCTTATCTGAAAATATTTCATTACCTTGATCGTCTATAACTCCACACCTGTCTCCATCTCCATCAAAACCAAAACCTATGTCAGCTTGATTATCTTTTACAGCTCTAGAAATAGAATGTAGCATTTTGAGATCCTCTGGATTTGGATTGTATTTTGGAAACGACCAATCCAATTTACAATCTAATTCTATTACTTCACAACCTATTCCTCTCAAAATATCTGGAGCAAAAACTCCAGCAGTTCCGTTTCCACAAGCTACTACAGCTTTAATTTTCTTTTTTATTTTATTTTTTTTAATCAAGTCTTTAGTATATGTATCTTTAAAGTTTTTAATTTCTTTAATGTTACCCTTACCTGATTTAAATTTATTATTAAGAGTTATATCTTTAAGCTCAGACATTTCCTCAGGAGCATGTGTTAAACCTTTTTTGATACCCATTTTCACTCCAGTCCAACCATTTTCATTGTGACTGGCAGTTACCATCGCTATTGCATCTGAATTAAGATTGAATTGTGCGAAGTAAACCATTGGAGAAAGAGATAAACCAACATCTTCAACATAGCACCCTGTTGATATTAAGCCCTCAGTTAAAGCTTTTTTAATTTTTTCACTATACGATCTATAATCATGACCAACTGTTACTCTTGGATTATTTTTCCCCGTATGACCTATTATTTGAGTTCCAAGACCTTTGCCTAAATTAGTGATTCCTTCAATATCAATGTCTTTTTCGAAAAGCCATCTAGCGTCATACTCTCTAAAACCATTAGGATTGATTTTCATTAATTATTAATATCAAAGAATATAGTGTTTTCTTGATGAATGTTTATTAACAAAATTTTCCACTTGCAAAATTAATGAAATGTTCTTATATTGTTCTATTGATTTTGATGTTATATAGTATATTAACATATTTGTAGCACAACATATAGTTGTTTTGTTAATAAATCGAGTTAAATAGGGAAAATAATGAATAAAAACGTATCATTGGCAATAGAGAAAGCTGTCGGCAGTATAAACCATAAGAACCAAAATGAACTTAAGAATAATGGACCAAAAAAACCTGATCTATTTTCATTATCCGGAGATACCGAACTTTTTCAAAATGAAAAAGGAATAACAATTAAAATTGATAGATCTAGAGACGTTAATCTAACTGATTTTGGAAAAGCGACTTTAAAAGATAGGTATTTAGGTCAAAATGAAAGTTTTCAAGATTTATTTGCAAGAGTAGCAAGTGTTTACGCTGATGATAATTTACACGCGCAAAGAATTTATAATTATATTAGTAATCTTTGGTTTATGCCCGCAACACCTGTTTTGTCTAATGGAGGCACAGAAAGAGGATTACCTATTTCTTGCTTTTTAAACGAGGCGAACGACAGCCTTGAAGGTATAACTAATTTATGGGAAGAAAATGTTTGGTTAGCTGCTAGAGGAGGCGGTATAGGAAGTTATTGGGGTAATTTAAGATCAATAGGCGAAAAAATTGGTAAAGTTGGAAAAACTTCAGGAATTATTCCATTCATAAAGGTGATGGACTCACTTACTTTAGCAATTAGCCAAGGATCCTTAAGACGAGGTTCAGCTGCTTGCTATTTACAAATTGATCACCCAGAAATAGAAGAATTTATTGAAATGAGAAGACCAACAGGTGGTGATGTTAACAGAAGATCTCTAAATTTACATCATGGTGTTCTTGTTACAGACGATTTTATGAGAGCTGTTGAAACAGATGGTCAATGGGCCCTTAGAAGTCCTTATGATGGAACAGTTCAATCTACTATCCCAGCAAGGAACTTATGGATTAGACTTTTAACTGCTAGAATAGAAACTGGCGAACCATATATTATCTATATTGATACTGTTAATAGACAGATACCTCAGCATCATAAATTAGCTGGTTTAAAAGTAAAAACATCAAATCTTTGTAGCGAAATTACTTTACCAACCGGGACAGACAACGATGGTAAACAAAGAACAGCAGTTTGCTGCCTCTCTTCCTTAAATATTGATACTTACGATCAGTGGAAAGATGATAGCCAATTTGTAGAAGATGTTATGAGATTTTTAGATAATGTGATGACTGATTTTATAAATAGAGCTCCTGACGAGTTTGCACATGCAAAATATTCAGCCATGAGAGAAAGAAGTGTTGGTTTAGGTGTTATGGGATTACATTCTTATTTCCAACAAAAAAATATTCCTTTCGGTTCTGTAATGAGCAAAGTATGGAACAAAAAAATATTTAAAAATATACAGGAAAAAGTTGACCTAGCTTCAAAAACATTGGCCGAAGAGAGAGGAGCTTGTCCCGATGCAGCTGAGTATGGTATCAAAGAAAGATTTTCAAATAAAACAGCTATAGCTCCGACAGCATCAATTTCAATTATCTGTGGAGGTTCATCCCCTGGCATTGAACCTATAGCTGCAAATAGCTACACTCATAAGACTTTATCTGGATCTTTTAATGTTAGAAATAAATATTTGAAAAAAATTCTTCAAAAATATAAGAAAGATACAGATGAAACATGGTCAACAATAACAACTAATCAAGGGTCAGTTTCTCATTTAGATTTTTTAACCGCTGATGAAAAGGATACGTTTAAAACTGCATTTGAAATTGATCAAAGATGGATTGTTGAGTTAGGTGCAGATAGAACGCCTCACATTTCACAAGCTCAATCAATCAATGTGTTTGTACCAGCCGATATTCACAAAAAAGAACTTCACGATATTCACTTTCAAGCATGGAAAAAAGGACTAAAAAGTCTTTACTATTGTAGATCTAAATCCATTCAAAGAGCTGAAAATGTAGCTGCAGGATCATCAACAGATGTGACAAAAAATGTTTATTCGAAATCGAATGAATCAAATAACAAAGACAACAACTATGAGGAGTGCTTATCATGTCAGTAGCAGAAAAAATTAAGTCAGGAATAATTCAACCAAAAAAAATGGGTTTATTAGTTGAAAATCCAGTTTATAAACCTTTTAGATATCCCTGGTGCTATGATGCCTGGTTAACCCAACAAAGAATTCACTGGTTGCCAGAAGAAGTCCCTTTAGGTGACGATGTAAGAGATTGGCAGAAAAATTTAACTCCAGAAGAAAAAAATCTATTAACACACATATTTAGATTTTTTACGCAAGCTGATGTAGAAGTTAATAATTGTTATTTAAGACATTACACTACAGTTTTTAAACCTACAGAAGTTTTAATGATGATGACAGCTTTCGCCGCCATGGAAACAGTGCATATTGCTGCTTACTCTCATCTTCTAGACACAATAGGAATGCCAGAAACAGAATACTCAGCATTTTTACAATATAAAGAGATGAAAGATAAATATGATTACATGCAAGGGTTTGATGTTAAGTCTAAACATAACATAGCAATGACGATGGCAGTATTTTCTGCATTCACAGAAGGACTTCAGCTCTTTGCAAGTTTTGCAATCCTCTTAAACTTCCCAAGATTTAATAAAATGAAAGGGATGGGCCAAATAGTGACTTGGTCTGTGAGAGATGAAACTTTACACTGTAATTCTATGATTAGATTATTTAAAGATTTCATAAAAGAGGAACCTCAAATCTGGAATGATAAACTAAAAAAAGAAATAGTCGATGCGTGCAAAACTATAGTAACACACGAAGATGCTTTCATTGATTTAGCTTTTCAAATGGGACCTCTTGAAGGCTTAACCGCAAATGAAATTAAGCAGTACATTAGATTTATTGGAAATAGGAGACTTGAACAATTAGGCCTTGATCCAATCTATGATGTTAAGGAAAATCCTTTAAAGTGGTTAGACACAATGTTGAATGGAGTAGAACATATGAATTTCTTTGAAGGTCGTGCAACAGAATATTCAAAAGCTTCAACTAAAGGAACGTGGGGCGAAGTATTCGCTTAATTTTTGGTTCTCAAATATAAATCATATTGGAGAAAAACTGGATTAAAAGGAAAATGGGGAAATATTTTTTTAGAACAACTAAAAGAATATAAACCAAAAAATTTTCTTGAAATCGGAGTCTTTTGTGGAGTAACAGCAAGAAATACTTGCGATTACTTAAGCCAAATTCATGGAAATCAATTTAGTTATATAGGTGTAGATCTTTTTGGTGGTTCTCAAAAAAATTACAAAGATGAAATTGAACCAAATTTTTTAAAAAATCAAAAATTTTCAAATCCATTAAAAAATATTTATTATAATTATATAATAAAAGAAAATTTGAATTCTTTAGCAAGTAATAAAAAACTATTACAAAAGTATGAGAAAAACACTCAACTTATTGCAGGCGATACTAATGAAATATTAAAAAATATTGATTTATCATCTATTGATTTTGTATTTCTTGACGGAGGTCATAGCTATGAAACAGTTTTAAATGATTTAGAAGAAATTTATAAAAGTCTTAAAAATAGGAATAAAGTCATCTTATGCGACGATTATGGTGAGGCAAGTTTCATAAAAGAGGTCAAGAATGCAATTGATGATTTCACAAAATCAAATAATATAAGAATCTCAATAATAGAAAATAGATTTGCTAAGCTTATAACCTAAAATGTCTCTAAAAAAATTTCTGATAATCTTGTTATGGTTATTTTCAATAATTTTCTCAATTATTTGGACATATGAAAATCCAGAAAAAATAGAAAAAATAAAAAGTAATTTTAAAAAAGATCAATTATCAAAAGTAAAAAAAGTTAATGATAATTCTAAAGAAATTATAGCAAACTCATTCAATTTAGAAATCAAGAAAGTTTTAGAACTTGAGGAAAAAACAGCCTTTATAATTAATAATTCAAGTAAATTTGATCCTAAAAATTTAGAAATTTATACTCAAACTGGTAATTTAATTAAAAATCTAAAACCCAAAAAAATAAATTTACCAGATTATTTTACATTACAAAGAAATGGAGGCATTAAAACTGTAATTTCAGTCGATAACAAGAGAATTGCCTTAATATCCTCAAGCGAAAAAGATTGTTTTTTTGCATCATTAGTTTTAATTAAAAATAAACAAGAACTATTTAGAACTGGATGTTTACCAGAGTTAGCAAAAAATAATGATTTTAATGGTCTCGGTAGCTCAAATATACATTTAAATGATAAGATACTATTTAGTTTAGGAACACCCGAAAAACATGCCAGTAAAAATAGTGCACTAGCACAAAATAATTCTTCTAAATTTGGAAAAATCTTAGAAATTGACAAAGGGGAACTTAAAGAGGCAATTAACAACAAAACAAAAATCAATTTAAGTATTTTCTCACAAGGCCATAGAGTGCCTCAAGGTTTAACCATTTTAAACGGAAAAATATTTAATGTTGAGCACGGTCCAAAAGGTGGCGATGAACTTAATTTAGTTTCTAAAGGAAAAAATTATGGTTGGCCAAATGTTTCTTATGGCACAAATTATTTAAAAGACAATGGCGGTGACGGAGTATCATATAAGATTAATCACAAAAAAAATGGTTTTGAAGAACCATTATTTGCTTTTGTGCCTTCAGTAGGAATTTCTAGTTTAAATACATGCCCACAAATTTTAAATGATTATTACAAAAAACCCTGTCTTTTAGCCCTCTCATTATATGGAAATAATTTGAGAAAAGGTTACTCAGTCATTATTTTTCTTTTAAACGATGAACTTAATAAAGTTAATTCAATTGAAAAAATATCTTTAGGAGATTTAGTTCTTAGACATTTTATTACAGACGAAAAAAATAGACTTTTTGAGGATGAAGAAGGAAATATCTATATTTCAGCTGACAAAAAAGGGATATATAGAATTAGTTTTACAAATTTCAGACAATTTTAATAAATTGGATTCAAGTTCTTTAAACTTTAATTATAAAAGATATTAAAGTATCATAATGTTCAATGAGTATAGTTTTTAAGCATTGCGATGCAAAATTTAAAAAGGATTTAAATCCTAAAGTTGGCTTACTTGCTTTGTCAACTGATCAAACTATAGAGGGGGATTTTAATAAAATTTTTAAAAATCTCCCATTAGATATTTTTATTAACCGTATTCACAACCAAAATCCTTTAACAAAAGAAAATTTGTTAAGAATGCAATCAGATCTTGAGTCAGCAACAAATAAAATATTACCAGATGAAAAAATCAATACAATCGCTTATGGATGCACCTCAGGAACGATTGCAATAGGAGAAGAGAAAGTAAAAGAAAAAATATTATTAGCCAAACCAGGTTGTTACGTAACTACACCTATTACCTCAGCAATTAAAGCTTTTAAAAAAATGAACATAGAAAATATAGCTTTATTTACGCCTTATCCAGAGCAAATAAATAAAACTATATTAGAATATTTTACTCAAAAAAACATTAAAGTCTCTTCTTTTACCAGTTTAAATCTTAATTTAGACTCAGAATTTGCCAATGTAGATCCTAATTATATTTTAGAAATTTCATCAAAATTAATTTCAAAAGAGGCAGATGCTTTATTTATTTCATGCACTGCTTTACCTGTTTTAAATATTCTTAAGAAATTAGAAAATAAAATACAAAAA
>CACGMG010000015.1 GCA_902574045.1 uncultured Pelagibacteraceae bacterium
AAAAAACTTGAGGATTACGATATTGCTCTCAATAGATCAATGATTGCACTGGGTTCATGTACAATGAAACTTAATGCAACAGCAGAATTAATGCCTATCACCTGGAAAGAATTTTCTTTACCACATCCTTTTGTGCCTACAAATCAAATGGAAGGTTACAAGATTCTTTTTGACGATTTAATAAATGATTTAAAAGAAATCACAGGATTTGATGCAGTTTCATTACAACCAAATTCTGGAGCGCAGGGTGAATACGCTGGCTTAATGACTATAAGAAAATTTCATAAAAGTAATAACCAAGAAAATCGAAACATATGTTTGATTCCTAATTCAGCACATGGGACTAACCCAGCTAGTGCTCAAATGTGTGGAATGAAGGTTGTAGTCGTAAATTGTGATGAAGATGGAAATGTTGATATTAATGACCTCAAAACTAAAGCTGAGAAATACTCAAAAGATTTAGCTGCTTTGATGGTTACTTATCCTTCAACACATGGTGTTTTTGAGGAAAAAATAATTGAAATTTGTGAAGTTGTTCATAGACATGGCGGACAAGTTTATATGGACGGAGCAAATTTAAACGCACTGGTTGGGATTGCGAAACCAGGTAAATTTGGACCAGATGTTTGCCATATTAATTTGCACAAAACATTTTGCATTCCACACGGTGGAGGTGGACCTGGAATGGGTCCAATAGCATGTGCCAAACATCTGGCAGATTTTTTGCCTACACATGAAATTATTAAAGAGTCAGGACCAAAAAATGGAATGGGGGCAGTGTCTGCCGCTCCATGGGGTAGCTCCAGCATTCTTCCAATTTCATGGATGTATATAAAAATGATGGGTGCTGAAGGATTAAAAAAGGCATCGCAAATTTCAATTCTAAATGCAAATTATATTTCAAAGAAATTATCTAACGATTATAAAGTTTTATACACAGGCAAGAATGGAAATGTAGCACATGAATGTATAATTGATATTAGACCAATTAAATCTAGTTCAGGAATTTCTGAAGAAGATTTAGCAAAAAGATTAATTGACTTTGGTTATCATGCTCCAACAATGTCATGGCCAGTTGCAGGCACTATAATGATAGAACCTACAGAAAGCGAAAATTTAGAAGAAATTGAAAAATTTTGTAATGCATTAATTCAAATTAAAAAAGAGATAAATAAAGTTGTATCTTCAAAATTTGACAAAGATGATAATCCATTAAAAAATGCTCCTCACACTTATATAGAATTAGCATCCAATGAATGGAGTCATAGCTATACAAGAGAGGAAGCTGCCTTTCCGAATGAGTACGTCAAAAATAATAAATTTTGGGCTCCGGTTGCAAGAGTCGACAATGTTTATGGTGACAGAAATCTTGTATGTTCTTGCCCATCAATGGATGAATATAAAGATGAAGCTGCATAGTATTTTTTAATGAAAATTGCAGTCATTGGGTCGGGTATTTCAGGTTTATCATCAGCATACTTTTTATCAAAAAAATTTAAAGTCGATTTATTTGAAAAAGATGATCATTTCGGAGGACACTCTTTTACATATGAAATAAAAGAGAATGATAAAATTATTCCAGTAGACTTAGGTTTTATAGTTTTTAATGAATTAACTTATCCTAACCTGATTAATTTTTTCAAGGAATTAAAAGTACCTTTTGAAAAAAGTAATATGTCTTTTTCTGTTTCTGTCAAAAATACTAATATTGAATATAGCGGTAACGGGTTCAATGGAATATTTGCAAACAAACTTAATTTATTTGATCTAAAATTTTTAAACATGATTAGAGAAATTATCTCTTTTTATAAAATTGCTCCAACACTACTTAATAAAGAACATGATTCAGAAACTTTGGGAAATTTTTTAATTAAACAAAAATTATCAACTTATTTTATAGAATATCATTTAATACCAATGGTAGCAGCAATCTGGTCAGTACCTATTGAAAATGCAAAAAAGATGCCTTTAAAATTTTTTTTAAACTTTTTCATTAATCATGGATTATTTAAACTTAAAAATAGACCTCAATGGTATACAGTCACAAACAGAAGCAGAACATATGTTGAAAAAATATTAAATAAAATTAGTGGAGAAATATTTAAAAATTATAAAGTTAATAAAATTGTAAGGAATGATAATAATGTTAGGATTATGATTGGGAATGAATATTTAGATTACGACCAAGTAATACTAGCATCTCATGCAGATCAAAGTTTAAATCTACTAGACACTCCAACAGAACAAGAAATAAATATATTAAGTAAGTTTAGCTATGTAAATAATAAAGCAATTTTGCACTCAGATGAAAGTTTAATGCCTAAAAGAAAAAAAGCTTGGTCTAGTTGGAACTCTATTTCTGATGGAAAAAAAACATGTATTACTTATTGGTTAAATAAACTTCAAAATTTAAAAACTGACAATAATTATTTTTTAACTTTAAACCCCATTCATCGACCAAATGAAAATTTAATTATCAAAAAAATAAATTTTACACATCCTTATCTAAATTCTAAAAATATAAAACTACAGAAAGATTTAAACATAATTCAAGGAAAAAAAAGGACCTGGTATTGTGGAAGTTATTTTGGTTACGGTTTTCATGAAGATGGGTTAAAATCAGCAATAAATTTAACTAAAGTTTTTAAAACTTCATGAACTCGTGTATTTATAATGGAGATATAATTCATACAAGATTTAAGCCAGTAAAACATTTCCTGAAGTACAGTACATTTTCTATTTTAATTGATTTAGATGAAATCGAAAAATTAAGTGAAAATAATTTAATTTTTTCTTATAATAAATTTAACGTTTTTAGTTTTTATAATAAAGACCATGGAGAAAGAGATGGAAAGTCATTAAAACGGTGGGTGATTGATAAATTAAAAATATTTAAAATTGACTCTAATATAAATAAAATAAAATTACTTTGTTATCCAAGAATTTTTGGTTATGTATTTAATCCCCTAAGTATTTTTTATTGCTATGAAAATAATACTCTTAGAGCTGTTTTTTATGAAGTTAAGAATACATTTAATGAACAGCATACTTATATTTTTAAAGTTAATAAGAGTGGAAAAATTAATCAAAGCTGTAAAAAAAAATTTTACGTATCTCCTTTTATGGATATGAATACTTTTTATGACTTTAAATTACTTAATCCTGAGGAAAAATTATTCGTATCAATTAGGCAAACAGACCAAGAAGGCATTATTTTATCCGCAGTTCAAACAGGAAAAAGGAAAGAATTCAATTTTAAACAATTACTAATAAATTTTTTAAGATACCCTTTAATGACCTTTAAAATAATATTAGCGATACATTTTGAAGCATTTTTATTATGGAAAAAAGGAGCAATATACAGATCAAGGAATCAAAAGATTAAAAATAATTTAAGTTTTGAGGAAAATTTATGAGTCTTTCTAAAATATCTGAAAAATTCGTTATTAATAAATTAAAATTGATAAAAAATGGTAATTTAAAATTAATTAATTATGACGGTAAGGTTTATCATTTTGGTGATTTAGAAAGTAATCTTTGTGCTAATGTTAAAATAAATAATCCAAAATTTTATTTAAATATTATTCTAGGCGGTAGCTCTAGTTTAGGTGAAGCACACATCAATAAAGATTATTATACTTCAAACTTAACTAATTTAATCGAACTTTCTGCCAGAAATATCAATTTAATTTATGAATTTTCTGGAAGCTTAAAATTACAAACTGTTAAAAATTTTTTTAAAAAATTTTTTGCGTCAAATACTAAGGCTAATAGTAAAGCCTATATTTCAAAGCATTATGATCTTGGAAACGATTTTTTTTCGATTTGGTTAGACAAATCTTTAACCTACTCTAGCGCAATATTTAAAAATGGTGACAATGATTTGAAAACAGCTCAAGAAAATAAATATCAAAAACTTATAGATTTACTGCAAGTCAATAAAGGAGACAGAGTTTTAGAAATAGGCTGTGGTTGGGGAGGATTTTCAGAATATTTAGCAAAAAAATATGAAGTTTATATCGATTGCATAACTATTTCAAAAAAGCAGTATGAATTCTCAAAAAAAAGAATATCTAAAAGTGGTTTGAACAATAAAGTAAATGTAAAATTCTTAGATTATAGAGACTTAAGAGAAAAGTATGACAAAATAGCTTCAATAGAAATGATTGAAGCGGTAGGTGAAAAATATCTTAATGAATATTTTAAGAAGATTAAAAATTCATTAAATACAGGGGGAAAGGCTGCAATCCAAGGCATTACAATAAAAGACGAGTTGTTTGATCGTTATAAAAATAGTGAGGACTTTATTCAAAAATATATTTTTCCTGGAGGATTTTTACCCTCTATCAAAATAATTAAACAAATCACAAAAGATAATAAATTAACTTTTGATAAGATTAACTCTTATTCCGATGACTACGCTAAGACACTTTTGATTTGGAGAAATAATTTTTTAAGAGCATGGGACAATATCGCACCTCTAGGATTCGATGAGTATTTTAAAAGAATGTGGGAATTTTACCTATCTTATTGCGAAGCAGGGTTTAAATCTAAAAATATAGACTTGATTCAATTTTCTTTGTCTAATAGATAATCGCCATGAGAACAATTTTTGTCTTGCTATTTATTATTTTTTTATCAGGATGTGCAAATAATATGAAACCCACAGATTTTAAAGATCAGAAACCAAGACTTGTTATCGAAGATTTTTTATCTGGAAATGTTAAAGCTTGGGGAATTCTTCAAAATAGATCAGGAAAAGTTATGAGACAATTTTCAGCTGTTCTTAACGGAGCCTGGGATGGAAAGCAATTAATTTTGGATGAAAAATTCAATTGGTCAGATGGTGAAATTCAAACTAGACAATGGAAAATAAATAAAATTGATGAACACAACTATGAAGGAGTCGCAGGAGATGTTGTTGGAACTGCTAAAGGATACTCTTATGGACCAGCATTTAAATTTGAATATGTTTTACTAGTTCCAGTAAAGGGAAAAGAAATGAAAATTACATTTGATGATTGGATATTCAAGCAAGACGATAATGTAGCTATAAATAGAGCAGTGATGAAAAAATTTGGATTTAAAGTAGCTGAGTTAACTGTTATATTTGTCAAAAACTAGATTATGATTCACAAATTTAAAAACTGGATGGTTGAAAGTGCTAACATAATGTTTGATGATTCTAAATCGGACTTAAGAAGTTTACCAAAAACAGTTCGATTACAAATATTAATTGTTTTATCTTTTATTTGGTCAACAGTCTTTAGTTTATATGTTTTTAGTTTAACAACTTTTATATGGGGTTGGGCTGGAGTGGTTATGGCACACATAGGACTAATCATTGCTGTGTATATTACCTTTAAATTTTTTCACAAGGCAAAAAAAGAACAAAAAAGTGTTTTTGAGACTGGCAATTATAATCCAGCTAAAATATTTGTTCTATTTTTTTTAGTGTTTTTTATATTTATTTTCTCCAAAGGAGTCGAAGTACTGACAAAAACTAATTCATATACGATTAAATACGATGGACCAAAAAAAACAACTCTTGAAAGAATAAAAGAGTTTGTAAATTAAATATGTTTGAATTACCTAAACTAGATTACAAGAATGATGCTCTTTCACCAATTATGTCTGAACAAACATTAGATTTACACCACGGTAAACATCATCAAACTTATATTACAAATCTTAATAACTTTATAAAAGATACTGAACTAGAAAAACTAACTTTGGAGGATATAATTAAAAAAACTTCATCTGACAGAAATAAGTCAGGAATATTCAACAACGCAAGTCAACATTGGAATCATAATCTATTTTGGAAGTGCATGAAACCTAATGGTGGAGGTAAAATACCTGCTAAACTTGAAAAAAAAATAAATATAGCGTTTGGCAACGTTGTTAAGTTTAAAGAAGAATTTATAAACGCAGGAGTTACTCAGTTTGGATCTGGATGGTGTTGGCTATCACTGCATAATGATAAATTAGTCATTTCAAAAACCCCAAACGCTGAAAATCCTTTAATACATGGAATGAAACCACTATTGGGTTGTGACGTTTGGGAACATTCTTACTACTTAGATTATAAAAATAAAAGGCCCGTCTATTTGGAAAATTTTTTTGATAAATTAGTTAATTGGGACTTTGTTGAGTCAAATCTTTAAATTTTTTTACTGCGATATATTAAAAAAAATTACCTATTCCTAAAGCAGCTACACCGATCAACACCAGCCAAATTAAACCTTTAATTAAAAAAAAGTAAAATCCTCCTAGAAGTAAATTTTTATAAATTTTTTTTTTCATCTTTAGATATTATAAAAATTTTACTTCATATTATTAAGACTTTTTGTCTCAAGATTAACGTTTAACTAATTTATCTACTAAAAATAGATACAGTTTATAAGGCAAAATTCTCAAAAATTTTAAAGTTAGAGTTAGTCCTTTAGGGAAGTGAATTTCAAAAGCATTACTTTTAATTAAACCGTTATAAATTTTTTCAGCAGCATAATCAGGAGTTTTTAGAAATGGCATAGAAAATTCATTTTTGTCGGTTAAAGGAGTTTTAATAAAACCGGGCGATATTATTGATACTCTCACTCCAAATTTTTTAAAATCAAAATAAATACTTTCACTAAAATTTGTCAAAGCAGCTTTAGATGGACCGTAACCACTAGAATTAGGCAATCCTCTATACCCAGCTATTGAAGATACAATCGAAATATGACCAGATTTTTTATTTTTGAAATATTCCTCAACACTTTTCACGCAGTCAATCACACCTAAAAAGTTAATATTCATAACATTTCTAATTTTATCAGAGTTAATATTTTGTTCATCTTTTGGTTCGTATGTTCCACTGGAGAACAAACATAAGTCTAAATCTCCGAATTCATTTAAAATATTTTTAAAAACATTATTTATTTGATCACGGTTAGTTACATCCAATGGAAAAGACCTAATATTTTGATCTTGAGCCATATTATTCAATATCTCTTTTCTTCTTGCTGAAACAGCGACTTTCCATCCTTCACTAGCGAACTTTTCTGCAACGGCTTTACCTATTCCGCTACTTGCACCGGTGATCCAAATTTTTTTCTGATTTTCTGACATTAATTAGTTATATATTATTTAATGACAAAGAATAAATATATATCTTTAGTACTGTTTCTACTAATAACCTTTGCAGCATCAGCTATTGGCGGTTTTACTACTTCAGTTTTTAAAGAGCCTTGGTATTCTCAAATTATATTACCAAGTTATAATCCACCAAGTTGGGTATTTGGCCCTGTTTGGAGCACACTTTACGTTTTTATGTCGATCGCTATTTGGAAAGCATGGAGAGTGGCAGAAGAAAAAAAACTGTTAAAAATTTATTTTTTGCACCTTTTTTTTAATGCTATTTGGAGCGTGATTTTTTTTGGATTTCATAATATCGGACTGGCTTTAGTTGACTTAATTATTATTTTATTCTTTATAATTTTACTCATGAAAATTTATTATAGAATTAATAAGACAAGCTTTTATCTGATGATTCCTTATCTCATTTGGACTAGCTACGCATTTGTACTCAATACATCAATTTTTTTATTGAATTAAAAAAGTTTCTTAGGGTAATTTCTTTTCAAAATAACTTTATTAATGAAAATAGCCGATAGAATAATAACTATTGATCCAGTTATAACTGGAAACAATATATAATCAAAAGATAGATCCATAAATAAAGCTACTAATGGATTTGAAGCAGCTGGCGGGTGCATTACTTTAAAATAAACCATTAAGATTACTGCTACACCTACTGACAAACCTAATGTATAAAAGGATAAACCCAAGGTCTCATTAAATACAATTCCTACAATCATAGATATTAAATGGCCAAAAAAAATATTTTTTGGCTGAGCTGTATCCAAATCATAAAGAACAAAAACTAAAAAAACAGTCGCACCAAAGGAAAACATAAGCCAAATACCAGCTGCTGTCTCCAGAGTAAAATAAGCTAGCAAAGAAATCACAATTGATGCTGATATTCCTGAAGCTATAGGCTCAAATTTTTTTTTTATTTTCATATGTGTTTTCCCTTTTATTGGGTTATATACAGTTATGGATTTAAAAAAACCATTAATTTTTTTAAAAAATTTACCAAATAAACTTAATAGATTCTACATTCAAAAATCTAAATCAAAAATGATGGTAGACAATAAATCAAAAAATAAAAAATATTTTAATCCAGTCACAAATTTTGATAAAAATTTTGAAAAATTCATAAGGTTATTGATTTCAAAAAATTTTCCAAATGACGGAATTATTGGTGAAGAATTTAAAAAAAAAAATTCTTTAAATAACTTCAAATGGACAATAGATCCAATAGATGGAACCAAAGCTTTTGTTATTGGTGTTCCCACTTGGTCTAACTTAATTGGTCTTACTTTGAAAGATAAAGCAATCATCGGTCTCGCTAATTTTCCAGAACTTAATCGATATTATTTAAATGATAAAAATAGATCTTATTTATATAAAAATAGTAAAAAAAAAATAATCAAATCCTCAAATGCTTTAAATTTAAAAACTATTAGAATAATTGGAAGTTTTCATGGTAAATCTAACCAAAAACAAATTAATAAATTAAAAAGCAAATTTGGAAACTCTTTCAGAAATGTTACTTACGATGCCCTAAATTATTGTTTGCTAGCTGAAGGTAAAATTGATGTAGTTATAGAGACCAATCTAAAGCCATATGATATAATACCAATGATTCAAATTATAAAAAAATCAGGCGGTTATATTTCAAACTGGAACAATGAGCCACCTGAAAAAGGAGGCGACATTTTAGCTACTTCAAATAAAATTCTTCATAGAAAAATATTAAAAATAATAAGACCTTTTATAAAAATAAAATGATAAATATATTTGTAAATCGAATTTTTCGTGCAATTAAAATAGATATTGATCTTTATGAAGAGGTTGAAAAAGATAAATCTGCAACAATGCAGGCAGGAATTGTAGTTGTTTTATCAAGTTTAGCTGCTGGTGTTGGTGCATTACAACTTGGAGCCTCAAATTTTTTACTAGCCCCGGTTCTTTCCCTATTAAGTTGGTATGTTTGGGCGTACGTTATTTATTTTGTAGGGGTAAAATTATTTGGTGGACCCAAAACAAAAAGTAATCACGGAGAATTATTAAGAACCATAGGTTTCTCAAGTGCTCCAGGATTAATAAGAGTGTTCGGAGTAACGCCTGACTTGATGACAGTAACATTTATTGGATCAGCCTTTTGGATGTTAGCCTGTATGGTGGTAGCTGTAAAATCTGCGTTAGATTACGAAAGTTTGTGGAAAGCATTTGGAGTAGTTGTAGTTGCTTGGCTATTCCAAGCTTTTTTCTTATTTCTAGTAATTATTTTATTTAAAGGAATTTAGGCAGGAAATATTGTTTTAGATAGTTTACAACTGTCACAAATTTTGAATCCTGTGGTAATCAGATTGGCTCTTACGCTTTCGTCCTCATTTTTACACTCTTCACAAATATTATCCTGCAATTTTTCCATATAGGACAAGATACACCTTTTATTAACTTAAATCTATTCTAGAGTGTATTTATGAAAAAAATGGTTTTAATAGTTATTTTTTGTAAATTTTTATTGATCCCTCAAAATCAGGCTTTTGCCGATGACTCTATGTTGAAAAAAGCATATTTTGCAGGTGGGTGCTTTTGGTGTATGGAGGAGTCTTTTGATAAAATTGATGGAGTAATTCAATCAATTTCTGGATATTCAGGGGGAAGACTAAAAAATCCTACATATCAAGATGTAATTTATAAAGATACAGGTCACGTAGAAACTATTGAAATCACATATGATAGTAATAAAGTATCATTTGAAGAATTGTTAAATACTTTTTGGAAAAATATTGATCCATTTGATAAATATGGTCAATTTTGTGATAAGGGTAAAAGCTATAGGTCTGTTATTTTTTATGAGAATAACATTCAAAAAAAAATAATTAACAAAACAATTACAAATATAGAGACAAAATTTGACGCTAAGGTTGTCACATTGTTATGGGAGTTTCAGAAGTTTTATAAGGCTGAAGATTATCATCAAGACTATTATCAAAAAAACTTTTTAAGATATCTTGCTTATAAAAAAGCGTGTCAAAGAGAAGAGGTACTAAATAAAATATGGAACTAAAAAAAATATCAATTTTTTTAATTTTTGCTTTATTTTCAACATTAGCTAAAGCGGAACTTATTAAGCCAAATATAAAATTGGATCCTTATGATGTGGTCAAAATTCAGCTTGAGGCATTAAAAAACAATAATACAGAAGACACAGGCATAAGACAAACTTGGTTGTTTGCGCATCCAGATAACAAAAAAATTACAGGACCATTTGATAGATTCAGAGTTATGATTTATGGACAGCAATATAAACATCTTATTAATCACTCATCTCATAAAATTAAATTAATTACTAATAGCCCAAATACCTACGTTTATAGAATTGAAATCTTGTCAGAAAATAAAAAGTTATTTATTTATGAATGGCATGTTCAAAAAGGTAGTGATGAAAGTTGTAATAAATGTTGGTTTACATCTGCTGTCTCCCAACCATTTGATCAAGGAAACACAATTTGAAAAGACCACCCTTTATATACCGTTATATAATCGTAGGATGCATTTTGGTTTTTCCACCCATTCTAAGTGCCCACTATGGATCAATTTATTTAGGTAAAGAAAATGGAGTGCTTCTAGGTTTTTCTGTTGGAATAATTTGTGTAACTTTTGCATGCTGGAAATTGTATATTGACGATTGGAGGGATGACGAAGATTAATGCAGTTTATAACCTCTAGAACAGAAGCATTAGATATACTTAACAGGTTTATAGAAAAAGATATTTCAAATTATAATGCTAAAAGAAATTTTGATTTTGGTGTTAAAAATAGAAGTAATGTATCTTGCCTGTCACCTTATATTACCCATAGATTAATTACAGAGTACGAAACCACTAAACTTGTTTTAAAAAAATATCCTTTTCAAAAAGTAGATAAATTTATTCAAGAAATATTTTGGAGAGTTTATTGGAAAGGTTGGCTTGAATTGAGGCCAAAAGTTTGGGCTGACTTCATAGAAGATCTTAAGAAAATTAAAGAAGACGAAAATTATTTGAAGGCAGTGAATGGTGAAACAGAAATTGAATGTTTTAATGACTGGGTACAAGAACTGAAAAATTTTAATTATCTTCATAATCACACTAGAATGTTATTCGCAAGTATTTGGATTTTTACGTTAGGATTGCCTTGGCAAAAAGGGGCAGAATTTTTTATGAAACATTTATATGATGGGGACGCAGCATCAAATACTTTGAGTTGGAGATGGGTTGCGGGAATACAAACAAAAGGTAAAAATTATTTAGCCCAGTCTTGGAATATAAGTAAATTTACAAACAATAAATATAAAGATATTAAATTAAACGAAACTGCACCACCAATTGTAGATAAAAGAGAATATAAAGTTGATCCTGCTCAAATTACTCAAAGCAAAGATTCAAATGAACATCTTATTATTTTTGAAAATGAAATGTATAATGATTTCCTTGAACATAAAAAATATAAAAAAATTTATTTTGTTTTGTTGGGTAATGAAAATAGATCAATAAAACTATCTTCAAAAGTAATGGATTATAAAAAAAAAGTTGTAAAATCACGCTTAAATGAAAATAAATATGAAATAGAATTACTTGACGGAAATAGTTTAACAAACTTTACTGAAACATCTAAATCATTTGATGTGATATACCCTTGTGTTGGCGAGAATTTTTCTTTTTTTAAAATGTTAATAAAAAAAAATAATCTTAATATAAATTTTATTAAACGAAAAGAGGATGATTTTTGCTGGAAATTCTCAAATAAAGGATATTTTAATTTTAAGTCGAATATACCAATAATATTATCAACTTTTAAATTGAATTCGATCTAGAGCACTTTTTAGAACAATATTTTACCTTTTCCCAATTTAATCTCCATTTTTTTCTCCATGAAAAAGATTTACTACAGACTGGACAATTTTTTTTAGGTAAATTATTTTTTTTCATCACTAAGTAGATGTTTATTTTTTATAAAAAGGAAATAAGCTGCAATTTCATAAAAAATATTTAATAAAAAAAATAAAGGTTTGATCTTAAATATCTTATATAAAAAATTATATTTAGGTATATTTTTCCAAATTATTAAAAAAGACTCTGCTCCATCAATTACTTTGCCATCTTGTATAACATGCATTCTTCTTAAAAGTTCTTTATATGACTTTGATGTAATTTTTTGAGCTTCTTCGTTACTAGTAACATCTATCCATTCAACACTTTCATCACAATGTTTTTTATAATGGCTAATTTCAGCTCTACAAATATTGCATGAGTTGTTAAAAAAAACTTTAACCATTTGTATTTTCTTTTATAAATTTGTTTGCAGCTTTGAAAATTTTTATTTTTCTTTCTTTGTTCATTTTTTCTAGAATTCTTACCATCATTGACAACCTGGGGTTTTTTAAAAAGAATTTTTTGTTTTTATCTATAAATTTCCAATAAAGTCCGTCCATAACATCACACCAAGGCCCTTTTTTAAAATGCATCATTTTTAAAAAATAGCTAGAGCCACAAATGTAAGGTTTAGTTGCAAAAATTCCCCCATCACTAAATAAGCCCATGCCGTAAACATTTGGAGACATTACCCAATCAGATGAGTCAACAAACATTTCCATGAACCATTTGTAAACTTGTTTTGGATGAATCTCACATAGATTCATAATGTTGGAGAGAATCATCAATCTTTCGATATGATGAGACCATCCAAAGCGTTCAGCATTTTTAATTGAGAAATCAAGCGGATCTAAACCGGTATTGCCACTATACCAAGATTTTTTCAATTTACGTTTGTGATTAAAAAAATTTGATTTGTTCATTTGACTATCAAAATTTTGATATATACCTCTCATAAACTCTCTCCAACCAATAATTTGCCTCACATAACCTTCAAAAGAATTTATTGGAACTTTATTTTCTATTTTTTTTAATTTAACTAAAATTTCCTCTGGAGTTATAAGTCCTAAATTAATTAATGGACTTAAAGCACTATGGAACATTATATTTGATTTATTACTTACAGCATCTTCATAGTCACCAAATAATTTTATTCTTTCTTTAAGAAAACCATCAAGTTGTTTTTGTGCTTCTAATCTAGTGGTAGGAAACCAAAAATTTTCAGTATTTCCAGGATGATCTTTAAAATTTAATTCAATAAATTTTTTTAATTGATTAGTATGATTTGTTAATTTGAGTTTAGGTATTTCTGGTATTTTTATATCTTTAGGAAGTTTTTTACGATTATCTTCATCAAAACTCCATTTATTGCCCTTAGGTTTTCCATCACTATTCATTAATATATTTAATTTTGTTCTTATTGATTTATAAAAATTAGCCATAAAAGGCTTTTTATATTTCGACAGATACTCCTTAAATTCCTTTCTTGTTGTCAAAAACATCGGAGTTTTAATCTGATTGACTTTTATATTCATCTGATTAAAAAAAGAAATAATTTGTTTCTCAAACGGTTTATCTTCAATTTCAAAAAAACTTACTTCTCTTATTTTTTTATCTTTTATTACTTTTTGTAATTTTTTTGTGTAAGAAATTTTGAACTTTAAATTTATATCATCATAAATAATCTTAAAATTTTTTGATTTTAACTCATCTCTAAACGATCTCATGGATGACAAAAAAAGTAATATTTTAAGCTTATGATGTTTTTCATATGTACAAAGCTCATAGTCCTCGGACATATAAAAAACATGATCTTTAAAGTTTTTTAAATAATTTGGATTAAACAGCTGGTTTCCTAGAATTATAAAAAGCTTCATATAAGCCAAATTATATATCTTTTGAAGGAAATAAACGCGTCATTATTTGCCTACTCATTTTAAAAAATAGTGTTAAATAAGCATAATGAAAAAATTAATTCTAGGAGCTACTGGTTCAATTGGATCTTCTTTGGCAAAAAAAGTAATAGCTGACGGTGGAGAGGTTCATTTAGCAGGAAGGGACGAATCAAGTTTATCCGAGTTAGCTTCGGAGCTAAACTCTACTTTCACAACTTGTGATGTTTTGGAGGAGAATTTTTCTGATAAGATTTTTAGTGATTTAGGAGAAACTCCAATTAATGGTTTAGCATACTGTGTTGGCTCAATAGATTTAAAGCCAATCAGAATGACAAAAAAAAGTGATTACATGCAGTCATTTAATCTAAATTTAATATCGGCGATAGAAATTATTAGACGAGCTTCAGATAGCTTAAAACAAAACAAAGGTTCAATAGTTTTATTTTCCACTGTAGCAGTTAGAAGAGGATTCACTAATCACAGCATCGTATCATCTGCTAAAGGCGCTATTGAAGGATTGACTGTATCTTTAGCCGCTGAGTTTGCGCCAAATATTAGAGTAAATTGTATAGCACCAAGTATATCAAAATCTAAAATAGCAAATTTTATTTTAAAAAATGAGAAAATGGCAGACAGCATTGCGAAAATGCACCCACTTAAAAGAGTAGGAGAGGGAAGCGACTCTGCGTCACTTGCAAATTTTTTATTAAGTGATAATAGTTCTTG
The DNA here is from genome assembly GCA_902574045.1 of uncultured Pelagibacteraceae bacterium. Taxonomy (GTDB): domain Bacteria; phylum Pseudomonadota; class Alphaproteobacteria; order Pelagibacterales; family Pelagibacteraceae; genus Pelagilacustribacter. Next base: position 14,654 of record CACGMG010000015.1, read on the forward strand.
GATTACTGGCCAAATTTTAGGCGTTGATGGTGGAAGGTCATCTTTAACATAATTATGAAGAAAATAGTTTATATAATTTTAATAAGTTTAATTTCTCAGAACGCATACTCTGCTGGTAGCGACAGTTCGGAAGATACGAAGTCAAACTATTATAATGATGCGAAAAAATTAGTTAAACAAGCGGGCAGTCTAGAGAAAAAAGAAAAAAACGATAAAGCCAAAAAACTTTATTCTCAAGCTTTTAAAAAGTTAGAAAAAGCTTACTCATCAGATAAAAAGAACCCAGATATTTTAAATTATTTGGGCTATACATCTAGAAAAATTGGTAATTTTGAACAAGCTGAGAAATTTTACTTAACAGGACTAAAAATAAAACCTGATCATAATGGTATTAATGAATATCTTGGAGAGCTATATGTCCAAACTAATCGATTAGATAAAGCCAACGAAAGATTAGATGTTTTAAAAAATTGCAACTGCGAAGAATATAAAGAACTTGAATTGATTATTAAAACACGTGGTATAAAAGTTTACTAAGAAAGATCTAAGGCAAGTTTTTTAAGCTTTTCAATTGGAATTAACTCTAAAGTTTTTATATTCGTTTTTTTTAAATAAATTGAACACGCTACATTCTCTTCTAAAGCTCTAGCATACCAAGTAGCGCACAAGCACCAATTATCTCCATCTTTTAATCCTGGAAATCCAAACTCTGGACGAGGTGTAATAAGATCATTTCCAACTTTTTTTGACCATAATAAAAATTCATTAGTAACTTTTGCACAAACTGTATGAATACCTTGATCGTTTTTATCAGTATTACAACAACCATCCCTAAACCAACCAGTTAAAGGAGCATTAGAACAAGGTTCTAAAGTTTCTCCAAAAATATTTTTTTGTTTACCCTTACTCATTAGTTTAATTATAGTTTGGTTGGATTAGTTTGACCTTTATATACTTCTTCAGGATCAAATTTTTTTTCTTTTTCTTTAAATTCCAAATTTATTTCTTCAGGATTGTTTATTTTACCTAACGGGATTGACCTATAAAAACAAGATTTGTACCCAACGTGGCAGCTGGCTCCATTACCAATATCCACGGTTAACCACAGTGCATCTTGATCGTCATCAATTCTTATATCTATAACTTTTTGAATAAAACCACTTGTCTTTCCTTTATACCATAAAGTATTTCTTGACCTACTCCAGTAACAAGCTTCTTTTTTTTCAATTGTTTGTTTTAGTGCTTCTTGGTTCATATATCCATGCATTAAAACTTCACCTGATTTGTGGTCTGTTGTTGTAACTGGTATCAAACCATTTTCATCAAATTTAGGAGAAAGAAATTTTCCTTCCTCTATCTCAAAAACGCTCTCTCTTTTTTTAAACATGGGCGTAAAATAGTGAAAAAAAGACAAAATAGCAATTTGCATTAATGAAATATGTCCTATAAAAATGAGCGCTATATGAAATTAGTTAAAGACATTGATAAAACTAGCTCCAAAAAACCTGATGTGACTGACAAACAGGCTGAAGAGGCTTTTAAAACCATACTAAAGTGGATTGGCGAGGATCCCAATAGAGAGGGATTACTAGAAACTCCCAAAAGAGTAGTGAAAGCATTTAAAGAATATTTCAAAGGCTACAAACAAGATGCAAGTTCTGATCTATTAAAAACTTTCGGAGATGTAGAAGGCTATGATGATATGGTTGTAGAGAAAAATATTACTTTAGAAAGTCATTGTGAGCACCATATGGCTCCAATTATAGGTGTGGCGCATATTGCTTATATTCCAAATCAAAAAGTTGTTGGCTTAAGTAAGCTTGCAAGAACTGTAGAGGTTTTTTCAAAAAGACTTCAAACACAAGAAAGACTTACGATGCAGATAGCCAAAACTTTGATGTCATCTCTTGATGCAAAAGGAGTCGCGGTAACAATTGATGCTGCTCATCAATGTATGACTATGCGAGGCATAAAAAAAGAAAAAGCTACTACTGTAACAAATTATTATTTAGGTTCTTTCAAAGAAGATCTTAGTTTCCAAAATCGATATTTAAGATATATAGCAAAATAAATGTCTGATAAATTTAAAGCTATTGTAATAAATAATCAAAGTGAAAAATTTACTAGAGAAATTAAAGAAATAAATAGAAATGATTTAAAAGATGGAAATGTATTAGTCAGCATAGAATATTCAAGTTTAAATTATAAAGATGCACTTATTTTGAACAATGGTGGAAAAATTGTAAGAAAATTTCCATTTGTTCCCGGAATAGATTTTTCTGGCAAAGTAATAGAAAGTGAAGATAGTAAATTTAAAAAAGATGACAATATAATTTTAACTGGCTTCAGAGTAGGTGAAGCTTATTTTGGTGGATTTTCGCAGTTTGCAAAAGTTGACTCAAATTTTTTAATTAAAACTCCAAAAGAATTAGACAATAAAAAAGCTATGATGTTAGGTACAGCTGGTTTCACAGCGCTACAATGTGCTTTTGCAGTAAAAGCTAGAGAAGAACTTTTATTAGGTGAAAAAGTAAAAGATGTTTTGGTAACTGGAGCAACTGGTGGTGTTGGCAGTATAGTAGTTATGATTTTATCAAAGATGGGCTATGATGTTCACGCTGTAACGGGAAAAAAAGATAAAAATGAATATTTAAAAAACTTAGGAGCAAAAAATATAATTGATAGAAAAGAATTTGAAGGAGAGAGTAAATTACTTGAAAAAGGAACTTGGGATGGGGTTGTAGATACAGTAGGTGGAACAAGTTTGACTAAAATTTTAGCCCAAACAAAATCAAATGGAATTGTTGCTTCATGTGGTAATGCTGGAGGAATAAAAATAAATACTTCTGTTATGCCATTTATAATAAGAGGAGTTAAGTTGTGGGGTATAGACTCATCTGGAGCTTCAATTAAAAG
>CACGMG010000016.1 GCA_902574045.1 uncultured Pelagibacteraceae bacterium
GAGACTTAAAATTTTTATAAAAAAAAAATAAGTAAATTGTTGTTGCGTTTATTAAAAAAAAGATTTTGAAACTTAAAAAATTCTTAAAAATAAAATTATATGAAATCAAACTTATTAAATAAAAAACAACCAAAACAAATATTTGAGATAAAATAATTAAATAAATGTCCGAAATAAGTATTTGTGGTAAATTTATCTTATCTAAAAAGCTAAGAACCGGTACAAAAAATAATAAAACAGAAATTAAATTTGAATTTCTTACATTAAATATCATAAATTATAAAACGTTTAATAATCTTGATAATGACGCTAAAATACCGTAACCGCTTAATTCAATAAATAAAACTATAAGAATAATCAAAATTATTTTTTTGTTTTTATGAAAAAATTCCATTTAATTAATAACTATTAATATAGTCTTTTAAATTTTTATTTTCCTCTTTTATTTTTGCAATTAAATGGTTAACTACATCTCCTATAGATACAATTCCCAACAACTTATTGTCCTCCATAATCAAAATATGTCTAATTTTTTTTTCTGTCATTTCATCCATTAATTCGGTCACCGATGTATTTAAATCACAAGTAACAAGTTCTTTGGTCATTATTTGAGTAACAGATATACTTAGGTTAAACCTTTCTTTGCAAATAAACTGGGAGATATCTCTTTCTGATAATATTCCGATTACTTTTTTATTCTTATCTATTATTGGCATGCAGCCAACTTTTTTTTCTTCAAGTTTTTGACTAGCGATTTTAATTGTATCTTGTTCATTTAGAGTGAAACACTCTCTTTTAGACATCCTGCTTACTAATTTTCCAGGCATTGAAGTATTAAAGTTTATTTAAAAGTAGGAGTCAAATCACATTAAAAAGATCAAATAATGGTGCGGTGGGATAAACTCTAATTCCAGGGTTCCAGTGCGCTCAATATACCACGCAAAAAAGTTTAGTCTCTAAAATTTTGTCTTTTTCCTGAAAACCTCTTTTTTTTATTAAAAAATCTTTTTTTAAAACTTTTTTTCTTTCCATTAAACTTTTTTTTAAAATTAAAAGACCTATTGTTTTTTTCATTTTGATTATCATGCTGCCTACCTTGATTATCTCTTCTTTTCTTAGAAAATCTATTTTTATTTCTTCTATCTCGTCTATCGAAATTGCGTCCGCCTCTTTTTCTTCTACGTTTTGAATCTCTTCCTGGTTCGGTCTTGAAATTTGGGTCTATTAATCTTTGAATAGCATTCCATTTTGCACGATCCTCGTTTCCAATAAAACTTAATGCGGACCCTTCAGCTCCTGCTCTAGCAGTTCTTCCAATTCTATGAATAAAATCTTCAGGCACTTGAGGTAAATCAAAATTTATAACATGTTTTATTGCAGGTATATCTAAACCACGGCTTGCTACATCTGTCCCAACTAATATTCTAAAGTGATTATTTCTAAATGCTTTAATAACTCGATCTCTTTTATTTTGTCTTAAGTTGCCATGAATTGCATCAGCGTCATGATCATCATATTTTAATCTTTTAACCATTTTTTCAGCATTTCGTCTGGTCTTCACAAATATCAAAATAGAACCTTGTCTGGTGTAAATTTCTTTGATTAATTGATTATATTTATCTCCTTCATTTACACGTAGTATTTCTTGTTTAATTTTTTCAATTGGAGTTGATGTTGAACCTACTGATATTCTAATTGGTTTATTTAAATATTTTTCTGCTAATCTTAAGATGTTGCCTGGTAAAGTAGCTGAAAATAACAAAGTTTGATGTTTTTTAGGTACTGTTTCTAATACTTGATTTATTTGAGGTGTAAAACCCATGTCTAACATTCTGTCTGACTCATCCAGGACTAAAAAAGTAGTATTATTTAATCTTAAAGTTTTGCGCTTAAGATGATCGTTAATTCTTCCAGGTGTTCCAACAATAAGCCTTGGATTTCTTCGCATTTGTTTTAATTGTTTTTGCATTGAGTCTCCGCCAATTAATAGCGCTGTTCTAATATTTCCTCTCCCAATTAAGTTATTCATAGTTTGCATAACTTGTGTTGCAAGTTCTCTGGTTGGTGTCATTACTAACGCAGTATCTTTTTTTGTTTTAAGAAGATAGTTTACTAATGGAATACCGAAAGCTCCTGTTTTTCCAGTTCCAGTTTGTGCAGTCCCTAAAATATCTTTACCTTCTAGTGCAATAGGAATAGCTTTAGCTTGGATAGGTGTTGGGGCTTTAAAATTAATTTTAGCTAAGGACTCAAAAAGAGTTTCTTCTAATTTAAGAGATAAAAAATTTTCCATAATAGATAATTTATATTTAATTAATCTAAGATATTAATGCCTCTATACCTTTAATTGGTTGCTAACAACACTTTACAATGTATCTAAAAAACACTATTTCTTTACGTTTTGGTGCGGTCGGAGAGACTCGAACTCTCACGGGAAACCCACACGCCCCTCAAGCGTGCCTGTCTACCAATTTCAGCACGACCGCATATTATGCGACAATAAGTGAATGACAATTTAAGTTCAAGTTGATAGATTAGAATAAGTATGTCTGCTCAAGAACAGCTTAATAGAAGCACTTCTGAGATTTATAGAAAGATCTCAAAACATATTCCTGAAATTGAATGGAAAGTGCACGCACCGTTAATAGAAAAAATTAACAAATTAAAAAAAGAAAAGAATGCTGTAATTCTAGCTCACAACTATCAAACACCTGAAATTTATCATGGTGTCTCGGATATTGCTGCTGACTCATTAGCGCTTGCAGTTGAAGCCGCTAAAACATCTGCTGACATTATTGTTCTCTGCGGGGTTCACTTTATGGCTGAAACAGCTAAATTGATGAGTCCAGAAAAGAAAGTATTAATACCTGACATGGATGCGGGCTGTTCACTGGCCGCCTCTTTAACAGGAGAAGATGTAAGATTGTTAAAGAAAAAATATCCAGGTGTTCCTGTTGTGTCTTATGTAAATACATCTGCTGATGTTAAAGCTGAAACTGATGTATGTTGCACTTCTGCTAATGCGGTGAAAGTAGTAGAGTCATTAAAAACTGATAAAGTAATATTTTTACCTGATCAACATTTAGCAAATTATGTTGCCAAACAAACAAAAGTAAAAATTATTTCATGGAGAGGCTCCTGTATAGTCCATGAACAATTTTCACCAGAAGAAATTCAAGATATAAGAGATGCCAACCCAGGTATTAAAGTTATAGGACACCCAGAGTGCCCCAGTGATGTTTTGGAAGCATGTGATTTTGCAGGATCAACTGGTGGCATGATAGATTATGTTAAAAAAAATCAGCCAAAAAAAGTTATGCTAGTTACTGAGTGCTCAATGAGTGACAATGTTCAAGCGGATAATCCAAATGTTGAATTTATTAAACCCTGTAATCTTTGTCCATATATGAAGAAGATTACTTTGCAAAAAATACTTAATTGTCTAGAGAATGAAACTAATGAAATTTTAATAGAAGAAAAAATAGCCCGGGCTGCAAAAAAGTCTGTGCAAAGAATGGCTGAAATTGGTCGTTAGATCAGTGGAAAAAATAAATCAAAAATATATTAATTTCATCGTAAAAAAAGCATTAGATGAAGATTTAAAACCAAAAGGAGATATTACAACTAATTTAATTAGTTTTAAAAACAAGAAATCAAAAGCAAAAATCATTGCTAAACAAAATGGTATTATTGCTGGGTTAAATTTTTGCAAAGCTGCTTTTAAATTAATTGGAAAAGAGGCAGTATTTAAAGCAAAGATAAACGACGGTAAAAAAATAAAAAAAAATAAAGTGATTGCAGAAATAGAGGCTAAAACGAAAACAATTTTAATTGCTGAGAGGACTGCTTTAAATTTTTTGAATCATGCTTCTGGTATAGCTACTTTGACAAACCAATATGTAAATAAAGTAAATAAAAAAACAAAAATATGTTGCACTAGAAAAACTACACCAAATCTTAGGTTATTAGAGAAATATGCCGTAAGAAAAGGTGGCGGGTATAACCATCGTTATAATTTAAGTGATGAAATATTAATTAAAGATAACCATATAAATGCTGAAGACAATTTAAAAAGATTAGTAAAAAAAGCTATCAAAACCAAAAAGATTATAACTGTAGAGGTGGAAAATTCTAAACAATTAAAACAAATTTTAGGTGTTAAGTTTAAGAGAATTTTATTTGATAATATGGGTTTAAAACAATTGGTAAAATGTTTAAAAATTTGCGAAAATAAATATGAAACTGAGTATTCAGGGAATGCCACTCTTAAAAATATAAAAAAAATTTCAAAAACTGGAGTAGATAGGGTTTCTGTAGGAGCAATAACACATAGCGCTAAATCTTTTGATGTAAGTTTAGAATTGTCTTCTTAGTTCTGCTTGTGCAGCAGCTAATCTTGCAACAGGAACTCTAAAAGGTGAACAAGAAACATAATTAAGACCAGTTCTAGAACAAAAATCAATACTTTTTGGATCTCCGCCATGCTCACCACAAATCCCCAATTTTATTTCTTTATTAGCTTTTCTACCTCTAGAAGAAGCTATCTCTACTAATTCACCTACTCCATCTTGATCAATGCTTACAAATGGGTCTACTTCGAAGATTTTATTATCTATATAATCATTTAAAAATTTACCAGAGTCATCTCTACTTATGCCTAAAGTAGTTTGAGTTAAATCATTGGTTCCAAAACTAAAAAAATCTGCATATTTAGAAATTGACTTTGCTTGTAAAGCTGCTCTGGGCAATTCAATCATTGTACCAACAATATAATCTAATTTAGTTTTATTCTCTTTTTCTACTTTATGGGCTATCTTACTGACTAAGGTTCTTAATATTTTTAATTCTGAGTCTGTAGAGACTAAGGGTATCATAATTTCTACAAACGCAGATTTTATGTTTTTCTTTTTTAATTCAACTATTGACTCAAAAATTGCTCTACATTGCATTTCGTAAATTTCTGGGAAAGAAATTCCTAATCTACATCCTCTGTGACCAAGCATAGGATTTTGTTCATGAAGTTCAGCTATTCTATCTTTAATTTCTTTCGCAGCTAAATTTAATGATCTTGCAACTTCGTCTATATCTTTCTCAGCTTTTGGTAAAAATTCATGAAGTGGCGGATCTAATAGTCTTACTGTGACGGGTAAGCCTGACATTACTTTAAAGATTTTTTTAAAATCTTCTTTTTGATGAGGCAAAAGTTTCTCTAAAGCACTATCTCTGTCATCTTTTGATTTTGATAAAATCATTTGTCTTACTGATAAAATTCTCTCTTCATCAAAAAACATGTGCTCAGTTCTACATAATCCTATGCCCTCGGCGCCAAACTCTCTTGCAGTTTTACTGTCAGACTCTGTCTCCGCATTAGTCCTCACTTTTAATTTTCTGAATTTATCAGCCCAATTCATAATCTTAGAAAAATAGCCTGATATTTCTGGTTTTACTGTCGGCACTAAACCCTTCATTACTTTTCCGCTTCCTCCATCAATAGTTATTACTTCGCCTTCTTTAATAATTTGATCTCCAGCTTTGAATTGTCTAGCATCATAATCAATTGTAATCTCACTAGAACCCGAGACGCAAGGTCTACCCATACCTCTTGCGACAACTGCAGCATGACTGGTCATACCTCCTCTAGCAGTTAAAATTCCTTTAGCTGCGTGCATACCATGAATATCTTCTGGCGACGTTTCTAATCTAACTAATATTGTATCTTGCATCATTCCGTTCAATCTCTCAGCATCATCTGCAGTAAAGACAACTTTTCCACTAGCTGCTCCTGGAGAAGCAGGCAACCCAGATGCAATTACCTCTCTCTTAACTTTATCGTCAAGAGTTGGGTGCAATAAAGTGTCTAAAGTGTTTGGATCTATTCTAAGTAAAGCTTCTTTTTTTGAAATTAATTTTTCTTTTACCATATCAACTGCAATTTTGATTGCTGCCTTTGCTGTTCGTTTTCCAGATCTGGTTTGCAACATCCACAACTTATTTTTTTCAACTGTAAACTCTATGTCTTGCATATCTCTATAATGCTTTTCCAATTTAAGAAAAACTTTTGCGAGTTGCTTGTAAACTTTTGGCATTATTTCTTCCATAGAAAGTTCTTTAGCTTTGGAAGCTTCCTTTGCTTTTTTAGTTATATGTTGAGGGGTTCTTGTTCCTGCTACAACATCTTCTCCCTGTGCATTAATCAAAAATTCTCCAAAAAAAGATTTTTCACCTGTTGATGGATTTCTTGTAAAAGCAACACCAGTAGAACAGTTGTCACCCATATTTCCAAACACCATAGCTTGAACATTTACAGCAGTGCCCCAGTGATCTGGTATTTGATTTAATTTACGATAAGTTTTTGCTCTTTGACTATTCCAAGATAAAAATACAGCATTAATAGCTCCAAGCAATTGTTTTTTAACATCTTGCGGAAAATTAATTTTTTTTTCTTTTTTAATTAATTCCTTAAAATTTTTTATAAGTCCATCCCAGTCACTTTCATCAAGATCAGTATCTAAAAGGACTCCTTTAGTTAACTTATAATTGTCGATAAGTTCCTCAAATAAATGTCCTTCTACACCCAAAACCACGTTACTATACATCTGAATAAAACGTCTATAACTATCTTTTGCGAATCTACCGTTTAAAGTTTTATCTTTGAGTGCTTCTACAGTTTTATCATTCAATCCAAGATTTAATATGGTATCCATCATTCCAGGCATTGAAACTCTCGCTCCAGATCTAACTGATACCAATAAAGGATTTTTCAAATCTCCAAATTTTTTATTAGTTTTTTTTTCTATTTTTTTTAATTCTAATTCAATATTCTTGATGATTTTATTAGTAAGTTGTTTTTTATTTTTATAGAATAAATCACAGACGCTTGTGGTAATAGTAAAACCTGGAGGAACAGGCAAACCAAGTCTACCCATTTCACCAAGATTTGCTCCTTTTCCACCTAAAATATTTTTTTTATTTTTCAGTTTTTTTGCTGATTTATCATCAAAACTAAATATTATTTTTTTCATCAAAGACCCTCTAATTTTGAAAAATCAATAAAACTATTAAAAGTATTACAAAACATTTTTAGTAATTCTAATCGATTATTTTTTATATCTTGATTTTCATCATTTACGACCACATTGTCAAAAAAATTATCTGTGAATTGTTTTACCTCTGAGAGTCTAATAAGCAAATTTTCATAGTCTTTATCACTTTCTTTTACAGTAAAAGCTTTTCTAATTTCATTAATTTTCTCATAAAGAGCTTTTTCCTCTTCAGTTCTAAATAAAACTGCATCTGGATTACCCCTGATTCCCTTATCGGATTTTTCAGTGATATTTGATGCTCTTTTGTAAGAACCTATTATATTAATTCCTTCATCTTTATTAATATATTTGTTCATTAGAATATTCTTTTTATATAAATCTAAAAAATTGTCTCCTACATGTGAACTTATAGAAGCTTCAATAATATCAATTTTTATACTCTTTAATTTTAGAATATTTCTCATTCTCTCTTTTAAAAAATTTAGTATTTCTATCTCAGTTTTATCATTTTCAATTTTAATACCTTGTTCTTCGTAAAGTTTAATCGAGAGATTAATAAGATCACTTAACTTAATTGACAATTTATTTTCAATTATAATTCTTAGTAATCCTATTGCTGACCTTCTCAAAGCAAATGGATCTTTAGAACTAGTAGGTTTTTCATTAATAAGAAAAAATCCGACTAAACTATCAATCTTATCAACAATAGAAATTGAGTAGCTGAAAGGTTTCTTGGGTATTGCAGATGTTAACCCAATAGGTAAATAATGTTCGCTAATTGAATTAGCTACATCTTTTTCAAAACCTTGAGAGAGAGCGAAATGTTTTCCCATAATACCTTGGAGTTCAGGATACTCTCCTACTAAATCCGACGATAAATCAGATTTTGAAATAGAAGCTGCAACTTGCACCTTTTCCTTATTGATATTTAAATCGTCAGAAAGGAAGCCCGCTAGTTGCCTAATTCTTTGTGTTTTATCGTAAATGGTACCAAGTTTTTCGTAAAACATAACATTTTTTAGACTGGCGATTTGCTTTATTAAATTTTTTGATCTATCTTTATCCCAAAAGAATTGAGCATCTGATAAACGTGCCTCAACAACTCTTTTATTTCCTTGGGTAATAAGTTTCTTTTCATCTTTTTTATTTGCAACTACAAAAAAATAATTAGTTAATTTATCTCGACTATTAAAAATAGGAAAATATCTTTGATGTTTTTCAAGTGTGGAAATAATTATTTCTTGAGGAATTTTAAGATAATCTTTATTAAAATCTACTAATAATACGTTTGGGTTTTCTATTATATTTATAACTTCTTCTAAAAGTTTGGAGTTATAAATTTCTTTGTAATTTTTTAATTTGGATATTGCGCTAAATCTTTTTAATACAATCTTTTCTCTTTCGTTTTGATCTAGAAAAATATCGTTATTCTTAAGAAGACTTTTATACTCCTTATAGTTTTTTACTTTTTTATATTTAAGTTTTAAGTCTTGCTCAATTATGATCTCATCTGAAGACTCTAGGTGATCGAACTTGAAATTAACCTTTTTACCATTAAATAAAGCACAAATTGATCTTAATGGCCTTCCCCACATAAGATTATGATCAGACCATCTCATTGATTTTTGCCAACTAATTGCACTTAAAGCTTTAGGTAATATTAATGTCAATAATTCCTCTACTAAAATAATTTGTGATTTTGTTTTTATGAAATAAAATTTTCCCTTTTCAGTATCTGTTTCAATAAGATCAATTTTTGAAACATTTTTTGCTTTCATAAAGCCTTGTAAAATTTTTTCAGGTGACCCTACTTTAGGTCCTTTGATTTCTTTTGGTTCTATCTTTATTTTTTCTACCAGGTCCTTTACTACCAAGGTAAGTCTGGTTGGGGATGAATAGATTGATAATTCCTTATATTTAACATTTTCTGTTGCAAAATATTCCTTAAAAAAAAAATTTAGTTGATTTCTAGCCCCAATTTGTAATTTTGGAGGAATTTCCTCGCTATAAAGCTCCAATAATAGTTCAGCCATAAAATGTTAGTTTTGAGAGTTTAACCAAAGCGCGCCACAACCTTTAGCGAGTTCTCGTATTCTTGTAATATATCCTGTTCTCTCTGCAACACCAATGACACCTCGAGCATCAAGTAAGTTAAAAATGTGACTTGCTTTCAAACACTGGTCGTAAGCAGGTAAAGATAGTTTTTTATCAAGCAGTGACTTACACTCTAGTTCTGTTGTTTCAAAATTTTTCAATAAAATTTCTGTGTTGGCAAATTCAAAGTTATATGCAGAAAATTCTTTTTCAGCTTGAAAAAAAACTTCTTTATATTTTATACCCTCATTATTCCAATCAAGGTCAAAAACATTATTTTTACCTTGAACGAACATACATAATCTTTCAAGTCCATATGTTATTTCTACGGGAACTGGTTTGCATTCTATGCCCGTCATTTGTTGGAAGTATGTAAATTGTGTAACTTCCATTCCATCACACCAAACTTCCCAGCCCAGCCCTGCGGCCCCTAAAGTTGGGCTCTCCCAATCATCTTCCACAAATCGTATGTCGTGATTTTTTACATCAATACCTATAGTAGCTAAACTTTTTAAATAAGTTTGTTTTATATTTTTTGGAGAAGGTTTTATTATTACTTGAAACTGGTAATAATGTTGTAACCGATTTGGATTTTCACCATATCTTCCGTCAGTCGGTCTTCTAGATGGTTGAACGTAAGCTGCTTTCCACGGTTTAGGTCCTAGTGATCTTAAAGTAGTAGCTGGATGAAAAGTTCCTGCTCCTACTTCTAAATCATAAGGCTGCAAAATAACACAACCATTTTTATCCCAAAAATTCATTAGTTTTAAAATAATATCTTGAAAGGAAAGTGAATTTAATTTTTTTTTTTCTTTTTTTTTTGCTGGCATTTACAAACCAAATTTTTGCCACATCGATTTTTCTTCCAAGTTTCTTGTTAAACTATCGATGGGGTTTTCAATAGAAGAAGATAGTTTTCTTGCTATAAATCCTTTTGGTTTTTCCATATTTTTAATTATTACTTTGTCGCCAAATTTTTCTTTTAAAACTTGATCAGCGTTGCCAATGCCATCCACTAACCCAAGTTTTAAAGCAGCGCTACCTGTCCAAAATTCTCCAGTAAAAATATTATTTTTTTCTGGTTCTTTAAGTTTTGAGCCTCTGCTTTTTTCAACCACTTTTATAAAATCAGAGTGAAGTTCCAGTTGAATATTTTTTAATCTTTTTACATCCTCTTCTTTTTCATCTACAAAAGGATCTAAGGTGCTTTTATTTTTTCCAGCTGTATAAACTCTTCTTTCTATTCCAATTTTTTTAATCAGATCTTTAAAACCAAAAGATGCTGAAATAACTCCGATCGATCCTATGATAGAGCTTGAATTTGCGTAAATTTCATCTCCTGCACATGATATTAAATAGCCACCAGAGGCTGCAACATCTTCAGCAAAAATTATAACTTTTACTTTTTTCTCTTTAGCTAATTGTTTTATATAGCTGTATATTAAGTGGGATTGTACTGGCGATCCTCCAGGTGAATTTATTGAGATAGCAACATGACTAATCTTCTTAATAGAAAAAGCTTTTTTTAAAATTCCTCTTTGGCCTGCAAGATCCATTCCTTGCTTAAATCTTCCTGCAGCACCTATTACACCTGTTAATCTAACATGAGGTATAACAATTTTTTTTTTAAAGAACGAAAACATAATTTAATGATGACTTTAATTATCTTATAACAGTTAATATTATAATTTTAATTGTTTTATTACGCTACTTCTAGTTGAATCATGGGTGCGTCACCAGGGTAAGATTAAAAAATTTATTATTATAAAAATCAATTATAATTAGGTTCTATGGGATCAGTAATACCTCTTAAAAAATCTGCTAATTCAGCCTACATGGAACTTAAAAATTTGTTAGGAAATAAACTTGAAAAAGTAGAGAGATTAATTGAACTGAAGCTCAAAAGTGAGGTCAATTTAATTGAGAAAATGAGTGATCATCATCTTAGGTCTGGGGGTAAAAGGTTAAGAGCTTTACTAACTTTAGGATCAGCAAAATTAACTGGATATCAGTTAGGAGAAAGAGATATTAATTTAGCAGCGTGCGTTGAACTCATACACGCTGCAACTTTATTACATGATGATGTTATAGATGAAAGCTCAATGAGAAGAGGAGTTAAAACCACAAACTCAATCTGGGGAAATCAATCATCGATATTAGTTGGAGATTATTTATTAAGCAGATGTTTTGAAATAATGGTTGATGACGGAGATTTAGAGGTTTTAAAATTACTTTCTTCGACATCGGCAAAAATTGCACAAGGAGAAGTATTGCAACTTCAACACAAAGGGGAAGCCGATCTTTTAGAAGATACTTATATTGATATTATAAATTTAAAAACTGCTGCACTTTTTTCGGCAGCGACTAAAACTGGAGCTTGTCTATCTGGTAGTAATGCAAAAGAAAAAAAAGCATTAGATTCGTATGGTAAAAATCTAGGTCTTGCTTTTCAAATAGCTGACGATGCTCTAGATTATTATGGAAAAGATAAATTTTTTGGTAAAGAAATTGGAAAAGACTTTTTTGAAGGAAAGGTAACACTTCCCTTAATAATTATTTTTCAAAAAGGTAACGATGAAGAGAGATCTTTTCTTACTGAAATAATGGAAAAAGAAAAAAGAAATGAAGACGATTTCAGTGAAGCATTGGCTTTAATTAATAAATACAAGGCAATAGATGCAAGTTTAAAAAGAGCAGAATATTTTGTGAATGTGTCCTATGACTCATTAGGTATATTTCCAGATAACGAGGATAAAAAAATCCTTCAAAATCTAACCGGATTTAGTTTAAATAGATCATTTTAAGGATAAAGAATTTCTTTAATCCATTTATCTTTATTTTTTCTATAATTCAATCTTTCATGAATTCTTCCTTCGCCATCTAACCAAAACTCAATTTCTTTTGGTAATAGTCTCCAACCAGACCAATGAGGTGGTCTTGGTACTTTGTTTTGGTTAGGAAATTTTTTTTCAAATTCTTTTATTTTTTCTAAAAAAATTTCTCTTTTTTCTAATACTTGGGATTGTGATGATGCCCACGCACTAATTTTATTTTTATAAGGTCTTGAATTGTAATAATCATCGGCTTCTTTTGAGCTAACTTCTTCAACTTTTCCTAAAACTCTAACCTGTCTTCTTAAGCTTTTCCAATGAAAGCACATCGAAGCCTTTTGAATAGTTTTTAGTTCACTGCCTTTTTTACTATTAAAATTTGTAAAAAATACGAATCCTTTATCACTCAAGCCTTTTAACAAAACCATTCTCACATTGGGTTGATTATTGTTATCCGAAGTTGCTACTGCAACAGCATTTGGATCGTTAATTTCATTTTTTTCTGCCTCAGAAAACCATTTTTTGAACAATTCAATAGGATTATCTTGCTCCTCAAAGCAGATATCTATACCAAGTGAATTTTTGCCATTTTTTTGATTCATATATTCTTTAAAATAATTTATACATTAAATAACTATGTCTTTTAATACTTTTGGAAAAATATTTAGATTTACCACATGGGGAGAGTCACATGGTCCTGCTATTGGCTGTGTAATTGATGGTTGTCCCCCAAATATAGCTATTTCTGAAAAGGATATTCAGAAGGACATGGATAGGAGGAAACCGGGACAGTCTAAGTTTACTACTCAAAGAAAAGAATCAGATAAGGTTAGTATTTTATCTGGAGTATTTGAAGGAAAAACAACAGGCACTCCCATTTCAATAATAATTTACAATGAGGATAAAAAGTCTAGGGATTATGAGTCTATTAAAAATAAATTTAGACCTGGACATGCAGATTTTACCTATTTTAAAAAATATGGAATTAGAGATTTTAGAGGAGGTGGAAGACAATCGGCAAGAGAAACTGCTTGTAGAGTAGCAGCAGGAGCTGTTGCAAAAATAGTTTTAAAAAAAATTATAGGTATAAAATTTAATATAATTGGAGCGGTAACTCAATTAGGCCTAATGTCTTGTGATAAACAAAATTGGAAAAATTCTGAAATAAGAAAAAATCCTTTTTTCTGTCCAGATAAAAAATCTGTAAAGTTGTGGGAAAAATATCTTTTAGCTGTTAGAAAAGCTGGTTCATCTTGTGGGGCAGTTATTGAACTAAGAGCATCTGGAATTCCAATTGGTTTGGGTGCACCTATTTACTCAAAATTAGATACCGATATCGCTGCTGCTCTTATGAGTATAAACGCAGTGAAAGGAGTAAATATTGGATCAGGAATGAATGCAGCTTTTTTAAGTGGCGAGGAAAATTCTGATGAAATAAGAAAAAGTGCTGGCAAAATTAAATTTAAAACTAATCATGCGGGAGGAATTTTAGGTGGAATTTCTTCCGGTCAAAATATCGTTGCATCTTTTGCGGTTAAACCCACTTCTTCAATTTTAACTAATCGAGAAACTATAGATAAAAAAGGTAAAAATACTAAAATATCTGTTAAAGGAAGACATGATCCTTGTGTAGGAATTAGGGCAGTACCTATTGGTGAAGCAATGATAAGCTGTGTTCTTCTAGATCATCTTTTAATGCACCGAGCACAGTGTGGTTAATTAGATATTTTATTTTTGTTCTTAGCTAAAATAATATTTGACTTTAAAGTTTCTTCAATTTTATTTGCAATTGATAAACTGTCTAGGCCTGCTTTTTCATACATTTTTTCTGGAGTATCTTGGTCAATAAATAAATCTGGTAAAATCATAGATCTAAATTTTAATCCTCTATCAAATACTCCTCTGTCAGATAAAAATTGCATAACATGAGACCCAAATCCACCGATTGAACCTTCTTCAATTGAAATTAAAACCTCATGATTATTTGCTACTTCCATGATTAATTTTTCATCTAGGGGTTTAGCAAATCTTGCATCAATAATTGTTATCTCTATACCTTTTTTAAATAGTATCTCTGAAGCTTTCTTGCACTCTTCTAATCTTGTTCCAAAATTTAGAATTGCTATTTTTTTTCCTTCTTTGATGACTCTGCCTTTTCCAATTTCTAAAAGTTCATTAATCGAAGGCATCTCAACTCCTATTCCATTACCTCGAGGGTATCTAAATGCTGAAGGTCTGTCATTTATATGAACTGAAGTATTAATCATTTTTACCAATTCTGACTCATCGCTCGCGGCCATAACGACAAAATTAGGTAAAGTGGATAAGTAAGTAATATCAAATGAGCCAGCATGTGTTGGTCCATCAGCTCCAACAAGACCTGCTCTATCAATCGCAAATCTTACAGGTAGCGACTGAATTGCGACATCATGGACAACTTGATCGTATGCCCTTTGAAGAAAAGTAGAGTAGATCGCAGCGTAAGGTTTGTACCCTTCAGTTGCAAGACCAGCCGCAAAAGTTACCGCATGCTGTTCAGCTATACCAACATCAAAAGTTCGGTCAGGAAATTTTTTTTCGAATAAATTTAAGCCCGTTCCTGAAGGCATTGCTCCGGTAATTCCAATGATTTTTGTATCTTGTTCAGCGTGCTTAATTAATGTTTCAGCAAAAACTTTCGTATAAGAAGGGGCGTTTGATTTAGATTTTTTTTGCTCCCCAGTAGCTACATTAAATTTAGAAACACCGTGGTATTTATCTCCTGACTCTTCAGCTGGTTTATATCCTTTTCCTTTTTGAGTTCTAATATGAATTAATATTGGACCGTCATGATTTGAATTCTTAACATTTTCAAATATTTGCACTAAATTATCAACATCATGTCCATCTACAGGACCAATATAATAAAAACCTAATTCACTAAATAAAGTTCCACCAGTAACTATCCCTCTTAGTAGATCTTCGGCCTTACCAGCTTTTTGACTAAATCTTTTTGAAAAAGCAGAAATAACCATTTTAACTGTTTCTCTTAGACTAAAATATAATTTACCTGATAAAAGTTTTGCTAGATACTTACTCATAGCGCCTACAGGTTTTGCTATAGACATATCATTATCATTTAAAACTACGATGAGTTTAGACTTTAACGCCCCAGCATTATTCATTGCTTCATATGCCATCCCTGCGCTCATAGCTCCATCGCCTATAACTGCAACAACGTTATTATTATTATTTGATAGTTTTTTGGCCACGGCCATACCAAGAGTTGATGAAATAGATGTTGAGCTGTGGGCTGCACCAAAAGGATCATACTCACTTTCAGATCTTTTTGTAAATCCTGATAAACCTCCTCCTTTTCTGAGAGTTTTAATTCTATCTTTTCTTCCAGTAATAATTTTATGAGGATATGTTTGATGACTTACATCCCAAACTAATTTATCTTTAGGCGTTTCAAAAACATAATGTAAGGCTACTGTCAATTCCACAACACCCAAACCAGCACCTAGGTGTCCTCCGGTTTCGGAAACTACATCTATCAATTCATCTCTTAATTCATCTGAGATCTGTTTTAGTTGATCCTTCTTGAATTTTC
>CACGMG010000017.1 GCA_902574045.1 uncultured Pelagibacteraceae bacterium
AGGTGAACCAAATCCGAGAAGAGATACCCATATCAAACTGAAAAAAAAAAATATTAATAGATTTAAGTAAAAATTTACACTAACGATATTCTCTAGATCTCTTTGTAGTTCTTTGTAATATAAAAAATCATTCAATCTTGTTACTTCGACATATGAAAAGACCAATAATAGGAAAAGAATTAAGATGATAATGTAAGAAATTCCTAAAAATAGTTTTAATCTTTTACTCATATTTTACCTGTACAATAGACAACAATTAAAATATATACCTTTAAATATTTATGAAAAGAACTTATCAACCAAGTAATTTAGTTAGAAAAAGAAGACACGGTTTTAGGGCAAGAATGGCTTCCAAAAGTGGGAGGCAATTAATTGCTAGAAGAAGAGCTAAGGGTCGAAAAACAATATCAACGTAATCAATTTGATGGTTAAGCTTGAAAGTTTAAAAAAAAGCGACCAATTTAAAAAAGCACTCAAACAAAAAAAAGTTCATAGTGAGTACTTTTCATTATTCGCAGCAAAAAATTTTTATAAGCCTAAAAATAAATCAAATTTACTTATAAGTTTTGTGATGAAAAAAAAAATTGGTAACGCCGTTAAAAGAAACAGAATTAGAAGAAAATTAAAAGCTATAGTAGGAAAAATAATAAAAAAAAGAGGTGCAATTGATAGAGATTATACTTATATAGTTTTTGGTAAGTCTAATGCTTTTGCTCAAAAACAAGATGTGCTTTTGCCATTAATGGAGAAAAGTTTTAGCAGAATTAAAAAATGATATGACAAAAACTATTATCTTCATAATTAAAATCTATCAATTTTTAATTTCTCCATTACTAGGAACTAGATGTAGATTTCTTCCAACTTGTTCCGAGTATTTTATAGAAGCTCTGCAAAAACATGGTTTGGTAAGAGGATTTGATCTTGGCATTAAGAGAATTTTGAAGTGCCACCCATTTAAAAAACTAGGCGGTGACCATGGAATAGATTTTGTACCTTTGCCAAACAGTTCTTCTAAAAAAAATAAAATAGAGATAATTGTAGAAAATTTACATAAGACTGATTGGAAATTAGAGGATAAAAAGGAAATTAAAAATGGACAATAAAAATGTTTTTGTTGCAATAGCTCTATCAATGTCCGTTTTACTTTTCTGGGCAGCTTTTTTTGAAACGCCAAAACAAACAAATAAAAGTTCTTCACAAAATCAAGAAGTTATAAAAAATTTGAATAATATTACTCCTAATATAGATGCTCCTCTAAAAGTTGAAATAATCTCTAGGGAAGAGTCTTTGCAAAAAAGTAAAAGAATAAAAATTGAAAATAATAATATAATTGGATCTCTTTCTTTAAAAGGAGGTCTGATAGATGATATTTCTTTTAAAAATCATAAACAAAATTTAGAAAATCAAAAAAATATAGAGTTTTTAAATCCAGCTGAGACAAAAGATGGATTTTATGCCGAAACTGGTTGGACAAGCATTAATAATAAAATAAAAGTACCCACTAAAGAATCTATTTGGAATGTAGTTGGAAATAATACTTTATCTGAAAATCAACCAGTTATTTTAGAGTGGAATAACGGAAATGGAATAATATTTAAAAAAAAAATTGAATTAGATAATAAATTTCTTTTTAATATTACCCAGCAAGTTCAAAATAATTCGAATAAACCAATCGATCTCTATCCTTATGCACAATTGACTAGGAATAAAATACCAGACGATATACAAAATTTTTATATTTCTCATGAAGGGTTTATAGGAGTTTTTGATGAGGAATTAAAAGAAGACGATTATGACGATATAGAAGAAAAAAAAATAGTTAGAGAAGCTGATGAAGGTTGGCTAGGTATTACAGATAAATTTTGGGTAATGGCTTTAGTTCCCCCAAAAGGAAAGAATTTTAAATCTACTTTTTTATATAAAGATTCTTTTAAAGCTAATTATATATTAAATAGTCCGACTACAGTTAGTCCAGCTTCAAGTAGTTCAAATAACGTAAAACTGTTTGTTGCGGCTAAAGAAGTAGAAACAATAGATTCGTATGCTGCTAAAGAAAATATAAATAAGTTTGACTTAGTAATTGATTGGGGATGGTTTTATTTTTTCACCAAACCTCTTTTTTTTGTAATTGATTATTTATTTAAATATTCAGGAAATTTCGGTGTAGCAATTGTTATTATTACTATTGCAATAAGATTAATATTCTTCCCTCTTGCTAATTACTCCTTTAGATCAATGGCAAAAATGAAAGCAGTGCAGCCAGAAATGACAAGATTAAAAGAATTACACAAAGAAGATAAGGTTAAGCTTCAACAAGAAATGATGGCTCTTTATAGAAAAGAAAAAATTAACCCCGCATCAGGATGTTTGCCAATTCTTATTCAAATACCTTTCTTTTTTGCGATTTATAAAATGTTATTTATATCTTTAGAAATGAGACATCAGCCTTTTTTTGGCTGGATAAAAGATCTATCTGATAAAGATCCTACGTCTATATTTAATTTGTTTGGTTTAATTCCCTGGGATCCCCCAAGTTTTTTAATAATTGGAATTTGGCCAATCTTAATGGGAGCCTCAATGTGGGTTCAGCAAAAATTAAATCCCGCTCCTGCAGATCCAATACAAGCGAAGATTTTTGCATTTTTTCCACTTTTTTTAACAATCATTTTAGCCTCTTTCCCTTCAGGACTTGTGGTTTACTGGACGATAAACAATATTCTAACTATTGCTCAACAATGGGTAATAATGAAACAGACTAAAGTTAAAACAAATTAGATGTCGAAAGGAATTTCTTTAGAAGAGATAAAAAAATTTTGGCCGGAAAAAGCTCCTGATATTAATATTGTTCAAAAATATGTTTCAAAATATGAAAAAGAGATAATTGTTATTAAATACGGTGGAAATGTTCTTATAGATAGAAATGTATTCAATAATTTTATTTCAGACATATATGTTCTAAATAAACTTGGTATATCTATAATTGTTGTGCACGGGGGTGGTCCAAGAATTAAGAGAGAATTAGAAAAAAAAAATATTAGTTCAAAATTTATTAACGGACTAAGAGTAACCTCTAAAGATATAATAGATACTGTTGAAGAAGTGTTAATAGATTTTAATCACGATATAGTGAACTCTCTTAAAAAATTAGGTTCAGATGCAGTTTCGTTTCACACAAAAAACAGCAATATAATTGAAGTTGAACCTGAGAGAGAAGAGTTAGGCTTTGTAGGAATTCCAAAAAAAATTAACATTAATTCAATTGAGGAGACACTAAGCAAAAATAAAATCCCAATTATTGCTCCGTTAGGCTTGGGGAAAAATAATCAAACTTTTAATATCAATGGTGATACAGCCGCGAGCGCGATAGCTAAAAAACTTAGATCTAGAAGACTTATATTAATGACTAATGTAGAGGGTGTTTATGATGATAAAAAGAATCTTATTTCAGAAATTAAACCTTTTGACATTGAAAATTTGATTAAGTGGAAAATAGTTGAAGGAGGAATGATTCCAAAAATAGAAAATTGTGTTGATGCAGTCGAAAATGGAGTAAGAGGTGTGGTAATTCTAGACGGAAGAAAGCCTCATTCAGTTCTTCACGAAATATTTTCTGATACTGGTTCAGGAACATTAATAAGAAAATGAACGATCTAAAAAATATTAAATATTGGTTGTTTGATTTAGATAATACTTTATATGATGGTGCGACTAAAGTTTTTGATCAAGTGGATAAAAAAATGACAAAATTTATTTCTGAAAAACTTAAGATTGATACTTTAGAAGCTAGAGAAATACAAAAAAATTATTTTCAAGAGTATAATACAACATTAAACGGCATGATTAAAAATCACAAGATTGATGCAGATGAATTTCTTGAGTTTGTTCATGATGTAGATCTAGAGTTTTTAGATAAAGATAAAGTTTTAGAGGATGAAATAAAAAAACTAAATGGAAAAAAGATTATATTTACCAATGGTTCAAGAGCTCATGCAGAAAACGTGACTAAAAGAATTGGTATAGATAAGCTTTTTGATGGAATATTTGATATAAGAGACTCTGAATTCATACCTAAGCCTTCGAAAGAACCATACGTAAAATTAGTAGAAAGTTACAAAATTGAGCCACAATATTGTATATTCTTTGAAGATATAGCAAGAAATTTAAAACCAGCTTTTGAAATGGGTATGAAAACAGTTTGGATTAAAAATAAAGAACCTTGGGCAGCAAAATTTTCAGATTCTGAATTTATTTGTTATAAAACTGATAAACTCGCTAATTTTTTAAAGGAGATAAATGAAACCAAATGAATTAGAAGTAATTATTAACAGCGCTTTTGATAATAAAAAAGATGTTTCTGAGAATTCTGACAAAAAAATCTTAGATGCAATTAATGAAACGATTGAGCTTACTGACAAAGGCAACATTAGAGTGGCTGAGAAAAAAAACGGAAAATGGTTGGTAAATCAGTGGGTGAAAAAAGCAATTCTGTTGAGTTTTAGAGTTAATAAAATGCAGATGTCAAAAGGTCCTTACACAACTTGGTATGATAAAGTTCAAGGAAAATCTGTTTTATGGAATGAGGAAGATTGGAAAAAAGCTGGTTACAGACATGTTCCAAATGGTGTTGTAAGAAAAGGATCTTTCATAGCTAAAGGAGTTGTTTTAATGCCTTGTTTTGTGAACCTTGGTGCATATGTAGATGAAGGGACAATGATTGATACTTGGGCTTCTGTTGGTTCGTGTGCACAAGTTGGAAAAAATTGTCATGTTTCCGGAGGGGCAGGTATTGGTGGAGTTCTTGAACCCTTGCAGGCTGGACCAGTTATTATTGAAGATAATTGTTTCATAGGTGCTCGATCAGAGATTGCAGAAGGTGTTTTAGTTGAAGAAGGTGCTGTGATTTCAATGGGTGTTTATATTGGTGCATCCACAAAAATAGTTGATAGAGGAACAGGTGAAGTTACATTTGGAAAAGTTCCAGCTTACTCAGTTGTTGTTCCTGGTTCCATGCCAAACAAAAAAAATCCTGATGGTCCATCTTTATATTGCGCTGTAATTGTTAAAAAAGTTGATGAAAAGACTAGAAGCAAAACATCAATTAATGATTTATTGAGAGATTAATGCCCAATATAGATGAATTAAAATTAGCTAAAGAACTTATTAGTTTTCCAAGTATTACTCCAAAAGATGCTGGAGCAATAAATTTTTTAAGTAAAAAGCTTAAGTCTTTAGGATTTAGATGCAAAACTTTAGAATTTAGGGACAAGAAAAGTAAACCTATAAGAAACTTATATGCAAGGTTAGGAACAAAACAACCAAATCTCTGTTATGCAGGACATACAGATGTAGTGCCACCAGGAAACATGAACGACTGGACTGTTAATCCTTTTAAGCCTGCTGTTAAAAAAAAACATTTAATTGGCAGAGGAGCAAATGACATGAAAAGTTCTATCGCTTGCTTTGTCTCTGCAGTGAATAAGTTTTTAAAAAACAAACCTAAATTTAACGGTTCTATAAGCTTTTTAATAACAGGCGATGAAGAGGGTTATGCCATAAATGGTACAAAAAAGGTTGTAGAGTACTTGAAAAAAAAAGGAGAGAAAATTAATTTTTGTATTGTTGGAGAGCCAACAAATCCAAATAAACTTGGTGAAATGATAAAAATAGGTAGACGAGGCAGCCTTACAGGTAAAATTGAGATATCTGGAGTACAAGGTCATGTTGCCTATCCTCAGCTTTTAAATAACCCTATAAACACTCTAGTTAGTATTTGCAAAAAATTAAAAGATAAAAAATTAGATAAAGGTAATAAAAATTTTCAACCTTCAAATTTGGAGTTTACGGGTATTTACGTAGATAACAAAGCTCATAACGTAATTCCAGCTAAGGCAAAAGCTCAATTCAATATTAGATATAATGATTTTCACACCGCAAAATCTTTAAAGAAGAGTATTAGTTCTATAATAAAAAATTTATGCAAAAAAAATAATTGTAAATTCAAAATAGAGTATCTAGCTAATGGAGACTCATTTTTGACAAAACCAAATAAGACAATTTATTTAGCAAAAAAAATAATCAAAAAAATTACTAAAGTTAATCCTAAGTTTTCAACTACAGGAGGTACTTCAGATGCCAGGTTTATTAGAAAAATTTCGCCTTGCCTTGAGTTTGGTCTTGTAAATAAAACAATGCATAAAGTTGATGAATGTGTCTCTATATCTGACCTTAAAAAACTTACAGACATTTATAAAAATATCTTAATTGAGTATTTTAAGTGAAATTATACAAAATTAAAAAATCGAATATAGACAACAAAGGATTGTATGCTAGGCAAAATATTAAAGATCGAACAAAAATTATTGAATATAAAGGAAGACTTATTACTAAAAAACAAGTCGAGCTAAATCCAAAATTTGATAATGATAAAGCTATATATCTTTTTAATATAAATAAAATATATGATCTAGATGGAGATTTTAAATATAATACAGCTAGATTAATAAATCATTCATGCGATCCTAATTGCGAAGTCTCTGGAACTGGTTTGAAAGTTTGGGTTTATGCAATTAAAAATATTAAAAAAGGAGAAGAATTAACTTATGATTATGGATTTGGTTTTGATGAATATTATAAAGATTTTCCCTGTAAATGTAGATCGAAAAATTGTGTTGGATATATAGTAAGAGAGGGTTCTAGATGGAGAATAAAAAAACGAAGATAGATATAATTTTACCAAATTTTAACAGCGCAGATTACATCAAGGAAACTATAAAAAGTGTGATTAATCAAACTTATTCTAATTGGAATTTAATTATAGTTGATGATTGCTCAGATAAGAAAACAGTTAATATTTTAAAGAAATATTCAAAAAATAAAAAATTTAAAATTTACTGGTTAAAAAAAAATTTTGGGGCAGGATATTGTAGAAATTACGCTATAAAAAAATCAAAGTCACCCTATTTAGCTTTCTTAGATTCTGATGACATATGGAAAAAAAACAAGTTAAAGACTCAAATGAAATTTATGAAAAAAAATAATTATTCATTTACTTACACAAATTATGAAATATTTGGAAGTAAATCTAAAAAAATAGTAACACCTAGAAAATTTAATTTTAATAGATTTATTCATAATACCGCTATTTGCACAAGTTCAATGATAATAAAACGTAAAATTATAAAGGGAGTTGAATTTACAGATACAAAAATATGTGAGGATTATTTTTTTAAGTGTAAAATTTTAAAAAATTATAATGCTTATTGTTTAAAAGATTTTTTGACTAAATATAGATTAAGAAAAAATTCGCTTCAAAGTAATATTTTCAGGAACTTTTATTGGATATGGAAAATAAACAAAGATTATAACAAATTAAGTTTTTTAAAAAATTTTTTTTCATTGTTTTTTATTTCATTAAATTCATTGCAAAAATATGGAGTAAAAGATCTTTTTTAGATTTAATACTTGATATCTTTAAGATACAATCCGCAAGCAGGAGCTGGAGGAGCACATTTTGATCTTTTTTTTGAATTAAGGACTTTTTTAAAATATTTTAAAGTCCATTTTTTACTAGATAAATATTCAAGACAACCGACTATCGATCTTACTTGATTCTGTAAAAATGATTTTGATTTAAATGTAATTAATATTAACTCTCCTTGCTTTTTAATTTTAATAGAATTCATCTTTTTAATTGGAGATTTCGCGGAACACGAAGCTGCTCTAAAAGTAGAAAAATCATGCTCACCCTCTAAAGCTTTAGCACCTTGTTTTAAAAGATTTAAATCTAGCCTTTTCTTTATATG
The DNA here is from genome assembly GCA_902574045.1 of uncultured Pelagibacteraceae bacterium. Lineage (GTDB taxonomy): Bacteria > Pseudomonadota > Alphaproteobacteria > Pelagibacterales > Pelagibacteraceae > Pelagilacustribacter. Next base: position 7,803 of record CACGMG010000017.1, read on the forward strand.
CCAAGCTTGATTTTTTCCAAGAGACAAAGCGCCTTCTCTATTAATTATTTTATACTCATAGATTCTCTCTTTGGCGTTAAATCTTGCATTAAAATTCAAATCTTTTTTTTTTATATCTAAAACTGATATTAAATTTTCTTTTAAAAAAAAGTTAATTGAATTTATAAATTTTTTTTTATTGTCTATGTTTTTATCAATTTTAAAATTTGCATGTTGTCCATTAGCGTGAACACCTTTGTCTGTTCTTCCCGCTCCTATAACTCTTATTTTAAATTTAAACATTCTGTGTAATGCTATTTCGATAGCATCTTGAATTGATTTTCCATTTTTTTGAAATTGCCAACCCACATATTTTGTACCATCATACTCAATCTTTAATAGATAGTTTTTCATTTTAAAGAATTTTAAAACCAACCTCTAAATCGTTGCCTTTTAAATATTCTGCAGCTTTCATATGCTTTTTACCTTCTTTTTGAAGTTCTAAAATTTGAATAGCTTCTTCTGAACATGCTATGGTGAAATTTTTATCTAAAATTTTACCTGGTTCTCCTTTTTTTTTAATCTCAATAGCTTTGATTATTTTTATTCTTGATCCATTATAATCTAACCAAGACCCAGGATTAGGATGAAGAGCATTTATCTTAGCAATAACATTTTTTGCTGAATGGCTCCAATTGATTTTAGACTCATTTTTTTTTATTTTTTTCGCATAAGTTGCCTCGCTTTCATTCTGAGCAACAAAATTAGCTTTATTTTTTTCAATCAAATTCAAAGAGTCTAAAATTAGTTTCGCTCCTAGTGTTGAGAGTTTTTTGCTTAATTCTTCATAATTAACATCTTTAGAAATATCTATTTTTGACTTCATCATAACTGGTCCAGAGTCCAATTTTGGAACTATTTTCATAATCGAAATTCCAGTCTCTTTATCCAAATTCATTATTGCTCTTTGGATTGGAGCAGCTCCTCTCCATTTTGGTAAAATAGAGGCGTGTATATTTAAAAAAAATATTTTAGGTAAATCTAAAAATTTTTTTGGTATAATTTGTCCGTATGCTACAACTATTACAAGATCAGGTTTAATTTTTTTTATAAAATTGTATTCTTTATCTTCGTTTAAATTTGTTGGATATCTGATAGATATTTTTAATTTTTCAGCATACTGATGCACAGGGGAAGAAATTATTTTTTGACCTCTTGCTTTTTTCTTTGGTGGCTGAGTATAAACACAGACTATTTCATGTTTGGACTCTTTAAGTGATTTTAATATGGGAACAGCAAATTCGGGTGTTCCCATAAAAATTATCTTTAGTGGCATTGATTCAAACTACCACTCTCTCTATCTCTTTTTTATGTTTAACAAGTTTTTTTATTATCATATCTTTTTTAAGTTTTGATAAATAATCGATAAATAAAATACCGTTTAAATGATCTACCTCATGTTGAATGCAAGTTGATAAAAGTCCATCAGCTTTTAATTTTTTTTCTTTTCCATTTAAATCAACGTATTTTAAAAGACACTTAGCAGGTCTCTCTATTTCCGCAAATTGTCCAGGTAATGACAAACAGCCTTCTTCATAAACTGAAGTATTTTCTGATTTACTAAGTATCTCTGGGTTGATTAGAAACAACGGATCTCTCTTTTTTTCTTCTTTGGAAATATCTATTACTACTAGTCTCTTTAAAACTCCTATTTGAACCGCAGCCAAACCTATTCCCGGAGCGTCATACATTGTCTGAAGCATATCTTTCATCAGATTTCTAATATCATCATTCACCTTTTCAATAGGCTCACATTTTTTCCTTAAAATTGGATCAGGCTCAATAAGAATTTTTCTTTTCATATTGTAATATATATTGTAATTAACTTCTTTGTGGTAGTGCTGAAATAAGAATTTGATTTCTTATTGTTTTCAAATTATTCTGATTTAAAAGGTGAGTTATAAAATAAATTGTCTCTGGGTCTAGATTATAAGCTTCATCCTCACCTATTATCTCAACTAGTTTCAGGGTTAAAAAAGCGGACTCATTAGTTTTTCCTAATCTTAGCAAATTTGAGGGAACACTATATTGCTTGGAAATTTCTAAGTAATTTAAATCCTTTGGAATTTCAAAACCATCTTTAGCTAAAGACTCAACTAAAGCTAGATCTTTTGCAGAAAAAAAATATTTTCTATTTTTTTTTATCTTTTTATATATTTTAAAGAAATCTTTTTGTGCTTTCTTTTCATCAATTTCATTATTAAAGTATTTAATTAATCTTGATTGGTGTAATACTTTATCATCAAATTTAATTTTACCTTTTTTTATCTCTTCTTTACTAATTATATTTTTTTTAACAACTTCCTTATATGATTCATCAATGTCGTCTAAATTAATTTCTTTTAATTTATCACTTAAATAGCTTGTAAAAATGTTTGATAAATCGTCTTTTTTGAATAAGTCTTTTAACAAAAATAGTAATTTAATTTTATTTTCCTCATTATCAGAAAGTAAATATTTTTGATAAATTAAAGCTCTAGAGTCAACGCTTTCAAGTGTTTGATAAATATCCTCTGCTCTAATTAATGTGTTTAAATCAAAATTAATTTTTGAGTAGATATCAAAAATTTTTAATTTATCAAATTGATTTAGATTAGCAGCTGCTTCTAAATCTTTAATTTTCTCTTTATCCTTAAAATCTTCTAAAACTATTAAATTAGCTGAATTTAAATATTCCCAAATTATATTTTTCGTAGTTTTTTTAGGCTCAAATTTAAAATCTTTTATGGTGACACTTGACAAATAAAAGTTTAATAAATTTTTTTCATTAATTTTTTTCGATGTTTTACTCGTTACTCCAAGAAGAAAATCAATTTTATCATCAAAAAATTTGTCAGATTGGTTTTCTTCTCTTAAGATATCAAGTTGAAGTTGTGCTTCATTGTTTTTTTTATTGAATACCAAGCAATAAATTTTGAATTTTTCTAAATAAGAGTCTTTAATGCTTTTATCTAAAAAAGAAATTTTTTCACAACCTGATTTGATATCTGCATTGGCTATGTTGCTATCGACCAAATATTGTATCATTTTTTTTTTTTCTGGAAAGGTACTGTTTTGTTTTAAAAACTTTTCAATAAGTTCAATTTTTTTATTTTCTATGAGCCAGTTAATTTTCAAATTAATAAATTCTTTATCATCCATTCCTTGTGGTGGATGAGCAATAGACAAAATAGTATTTTCAAATAGTTGGGTTGCCGTATCTGAGAGTTTAATTTTATTTATTCTTTTAAAACTTGACCTTACTTTTTCAGCCTCGGTTTGAGACCACATATTTAGATCAAAATTATTTTGAGCTGGTTCATAAATCCCAAAAATATTTGAATTATCTGTCAGATTGTTAAGATTACTTTCAATTTCAATATCATTATTTATCGTAACAGTATTTAAAGTATTTGATTTCTTTATTTCGTCTAAGTTTATTTTATTCTGGATAATATTTTGTTGGTCCGTTTTTTTTGATTTATTCCAAATGTCAATTTGCTCCTCGCTTTTGAGAGGCAGAGATAAAACTAAAAAAATTAATAAGATAATTAATTTATTTAAGTTTTTTGATTTCATCAGTAATATCAATTTTGTAATTTTGTTTAGGACTTGGGAAGTTAATTTTTTCTATCAAAAAAATAGCTACGATTAAAAGTATTAAAATCAAAACAATTTTAAGTAAGATTTTAAATATTGAACTTCCAATATTTTGATTTCGGTTGTATTTAAGTTGCATAGTTTAAAAAAGTATTTAAACTGAAAAAATAAGACATATTTGTGATAAATCAAATTTAAAATTGGTAAAATTATTGAAAAAAAACCTAGTATTAACTGGCATGATGGGAGTTGGAAAATCTACCATAGGAAAAAAGCTAGCTATAAAGCTAAAAGCAAAGTTTATTGATATAGATAAAGTCATTGAAAAAAGTGAGAAAAAATCAATTAAAGAAATTTTTGATCTTAAGGGAGAGGATTATTTTAGAAAAATTGAAAAAAAAATTGCACTTCAAGAGCTAAAAAAAATTAATAAGGTTGTTGCTTTAGGCGGTGGAGCTTTTATGAATAAATATATTAGAAAAGAGGTAGAAGTATCTGCCGTTAGTTTTTGGTTAGATTTAAATTTAAAATCTTTGTCTAAAAGATTAGAAAATTCAAAAAAAAGACCACTACTATATCAAGGAAATTTATCAGAGATTATTAATAAAATTTACTTAGAGAGAAAGAAATTCTATAATCAATCAAATTATAGAATTAAATGCGACTCTATGAATATTAATGAAATTATTCTAAAAATACTTAGTTTATATGAAAACTCAAGAAATTAAATTTAATAGTAAAAAAACAAGTTATTCAATTTTAATTGGGGCAAATATTTTAAGTGTGTTGCCTAAAAAAATAAAATCAATATGTCCTAATACAAAAAAAATTGCTCTAATCTTTGATAAAAGATTGCCGTTTAAATACAAAAAAACTATATCAAACAGTTTAAAAAATTATGAAGTAACTACTTTAAATTTTGTGCCCAGTGAAAAATCAAAGTCATTAAAATCAGTTAACTTTTTTTTGGATAAACTATTATCAAAAAATTTAAATAGATCAGATCTAGTTATAGGCGTAGGTGGAGGAATTATTGGAGATTTAACAGGTTTTATAACGAGTATTTATAAAAGAGGTATTAATTTTATAAGCATTCCTACAACGTTACTCGCTCAAGTCGATGCATCTGTTGGGGGTAAAACTGGTGTCAATTCATTGTATGGAAAAAATTTAATTGGGTCATTTTCTCAACCTAAGTTAGTCATATCAGATACATCATTTTTAAAAAGTTTAAAAAAAAAAGAAATGGTTTGTGGTTTTGCAGAGATCTTAAAACATGCTCTAATAAAAGATAAAAAATTTTTTATTTGGTTAAAAAATAATAGCGAAGAAATTTTTAATCAAAACTCAAAAAAATTGATTTACGCGATAAAGAAAAGCTGTCTAATTAAATTATTTTTTGTGAATAAAGATGTAAACGAGAAAAATTTAAGAATGATTTTGAATTTTGGCCATACTTTTGCTCATGCAATTGAAGTTAAAAATAATTACTCAACAAAGATAACACATGGTGAGGCAGTTCTTGCTGGAATGATATTGGCTATCAAGCTATCAATAATTAAAAAAGTTTGTTCAAAAAAAACTTTGGAAAATGTAAAAGAAATTTATAAATCTAACGAATTAAATTACACGTTTAATAAATATAAAAAAATTAGTGAAATAAATAGTTTATTGCCTTTCTTAAAAAATGATAAAAAAAATAATGATAGTAAAATAAATTTTGTTTTACTCAAAAAAATTGGAAAAACAACAATACCTAATAAATACAAAATTTCATTAAGTGAATTAAAATCAAAAATTAAATATTTTAATCAATACTAATTTCAAGTGCATGTATTTTATCTTTTAAGTCATCTTTTAAAATATTCATAATTAACTTTTGAGCTTTCAAAAGAGAAATTGACTTAAGATATAAAGATTTAATCTTTAAATGTAGGTGATATTTATTTTCAGAAAAAAATTTATGGCCTTTATGTTTTGCTGAATTATCTATTATTTCAAGGCTCTCAAATTTGATTTTTTGACACAATTTTTTTTCAATGTATTTTAAATAATTTTCCATTTTAATAAATTTACTATATAGAAATAAAACTAATATGAAAACAATCTGTGACTGGGAAAGTTGTAATGAAATAGGTTCCTATAAAGCTCCTGTTGAGCGAGACAATAGTAAGAAATTTAGATTACTCTGTTTAAAGCATATAAAATTATTTAATAAAAATTGGAATTATTTTGAAAACATGAATAATCAAGAAATAGAATTTTTTATCAAATCTGATTTGACTTGGCATAAATCTACCAAAAATTTTGGTTCCTCAGATAATTTTTTTAATATTTTGTGGAACAATGCCTTAGATGATAAACTTAATATATTTAAAAGTTCAAATTTTAAAGAGTTTAAAAAAACAAAAATTTCTCAGACTGATAGAGATGCATTAGAGGTTATGGAGCTAAATGAAGCAGCAAAATGGGAAGAAATTCAAACAAAGTTTAAAAACCTTGTCAAAAAATATCATCCTGATAAAAACCATGGTAACAAAAAATTTGAGGATAAATTAAAAAAAATTACTTTAGCTTATAGTCAATTAAAAAAAACTTTAGGAAAAAAATGAGTACAGAAAAATTTTTAACAAAACCTGATATCAAAATATCAGTCAAACAAACTTTTGGATTTGATAGTGAAATGCAAATTAACGCTTTCTCAAAAAAAAACGAGTATGTTCCAAAAATTGATACCGACTATAAATTTGATAAAGATACCACTCTTGCCATACTTGCCGGTTTTTCATTTAACAAAAGAGTTCTCATTCAAGGTTATCATGGGACTGGAAAGTCAACTCATATAGAGCAAGTTGCGGCGAGATTAAACTGGCCCTGTATAAGAGTAAACTTAGACAGTCATGTGAGCCGAATAGATCTAATTGGTAAAGATGCAATAGTTTTAAAAGACAATAAGCAAATAACAGAATTTAAAGAAGGGATTTTGCCTTGGTCAATTCAAAATCCAGTAGCACTTGTTTTTGATGAATATGATGCTGGAAGACCTGATGTAATGTTTGTTATTCAAAGAGTTTTAGAAAGTGATGGAAACTTCACTTTACTGGACAAAAATAAAGTTTTAGAACAGCATGATTTTTTTAGAATTTTTGCAACAACTAATACTGTAGGTTTAGGAGATACATCTGGTTTGTATCATGGGACTCAACAAATAAATCAAGGTCAAATGGATAGATGGAATATAGTTTCTACATTAAATTATTTGCCTTTTGAGAAAGAGTTAGAAATTATATTAGCTAAGAACAAAAATTTTAATAACAAAGAAGGTAAAGAAATATTATCTAACATGATAAAAGTAGCTGATCTTACACGAAAAGGTTTTGTTAATGGAGACATCTCTACTGTAATGAGTCCAAGAACTGTGATGCATTGGGCAGAAAATACATCTATTTTCAAAGATAAAGGTTATGGATTTAGGGTAACTTTTTTAAATAAGTGTGACGATTTAGAAAAAAAAATTATATCTGAATATTATCAAAGATGTTTTGGTGAAGATTTACCAGAGTCTTCAATAAACGTCACTTTATAGTAAAGTGGAAAAAAAAACAGAAATATTAGAAAACTTTAAGACAGCTATTGGTTCTACTGTTAAATCTTTATCTAATTTAGATGACGTGGAAGTTTCTTTTGGCAATAAAAATACAAAATCAGAAAAAATATCCGTTAAATTACCTGAAATTGAACAGATTAATAATAAAATCAATTATGAACAAATAAGAGCTATAGCGGACTCCGAGTCTTTAAAACTTAGATTTAGCGATAATAATATTTTGAAAACCTATGAACCTGAAGGAAATATTTCAAAAAAATTATACGAAATAGCTGAGAAGATTAGATACGAAAAATTAGGTTCTGATCAGTTTAAGGGGGTGAAAAATAATTTAAATAAATATTATCATGAAAGAATAAATTCTTTGGATCTTAAAAGTAGTGAAGAGAAAATTGTGGAGTCATTTGAGAATTATCTAAGATGTAAATTACTGGAGATTAAAAATACGAAGGAATTAGAAAAAAAATTAAAATCTTTTAAAAAAGATTTAGATATAAAGTTTAAAAACAAAATTGAAGAT
>CACGMG010000018.1 GCA_902574045.1 uncultured Pelagibacteraceae bacterium
AAGATTGTGGATAGAGATAATTAAAGATAGTCTAATAGAAGCTCCTAATAATAGAAAAGGTTAAAATGCAAAAATTAAAGTGTCATTGTGGTGAGATCGAAGCTGAAATAAATATATCTGACAACATAGAAAAATTTATTAGATGTAATTGTTCCATCTGCAAAAGAAAGGGGGCTATTATGTCTATGGTTAGAAATGAAGATTTTAAAATTGTAAAAGGAGAAGATAAACTAACAATTTATCAATTTCACTCAAAAGTGGCAAAACACTATTTCTGTTCAGTTTGTGGTATTTATACTCATCATAATCCCAGGATAAATCCTGCAATGACTGGATTTAATATAGGATGTATAGATAATTTTGACTCCAAGAAATTTGATGACGTACTTGTCAATGATGGTCAAAATCATCCTTTAGATAAAAAATAATATTGATGAACACGAAGAGTTTTAATTATTTAATTCTAAAAAAAAAATATTTAAAATTTTTAAAAAGAAGTGAGACAAAAGGCAAACCTATCATTGATAAGGTAGGTAAATTAAATAGATTTTACTTACCTCTCTCTAACTGGATATACGAAGTATATAAAAAAGATAACAAAATAAAAATAATAGGATTATCAGGCGGACAAGGTTCAGGAAAAAGTACAATAACAAAAATATTAAAATTTATACTGAAATTAAGATATGGGTTAGAACTTTGTGTTTTTTCCATAGATGACTTTTATAAAACTAGAGCTGAAAGATTAAAAATGTCGAAAAAAGTCCACCCATTATTTTTAACAAGAGGGGTGCCAGGGACACATGACATTAGTTTAATTGAAAAAACTTTTATAAAATTAAAGAAAAAAAATTTTAGTACAGTTCTGATTCCTAAATTTGATAAATCAAAAAAATACTTAATGCAGTCAATAAATATAAGAATAGATAATGAGCCAAAACCCCTATTCCTGCAAATAGACCAAGTATTAACCAATCTTGAGTTTTATTTTTTGTAATTCCTTTCCAACAAAATAAAACTGTTAAGGCCCAAAAAGGTAATTGGGAAATATAAACATTAAATTCTGGAGTTGTGTAATTGTAAAAATAAATTCCACATAATAATATTATTGAAAGAAAACCATAAATCTTTTCCTTAAAGAAATCTTTTTGAAAATTCCATAAAACAATAAAAGCAAAACATACAAAAAGTTGACTTAAAAGATAATATGCCCAATCTTGATTTCCAAAGATTTGATAAAACACTTCTACAGCAAACGCGCTGAAAGGTGGATGTTTGTTAAATCCCCAGTCTAAATTGCTCCCCCAAGCTAAAGCTTCGATTGTATCCAAAGGTAAATTAACATTAGTAAAGGATGGGACTAATGTCCAAATAGCTAATTGGAGAATTAAAAATATTAGAAAAACGTTATATATATTTTTTTTTTCTCTCATTTTGCTAAATTAATACAATTTATAGACTATTGACACGACTAAATTCGAACATATACTCCCCAAAATTCAAAAAATGCTTAAAAAAAAAACACCAAAAAAAAAATACATTCCTAATTTAAAAGAGAAATACATGTGTGTAAAACACAAAAAATTTTTTACAGAAGAACTAATTAATTGGAAAAAAGATATAATTAAAGCAAACAATCTAGGTAATTTATTAAATTCTTCAGACGACAATGTTTCGTCAGCGGATATTGTAGACCAGGCTTCATCTTACACAGATAAGACTGTAGAAATGAAAGCATTAAATAGAAGTAGAAAACTTATTTCAAAAATAAATGCCGCGCTTCAAAGATTGAAAGATAATACTTATGGTTATTGTGAAGAAACTGGGGAGCCTATTGGTTTGAAAAGATTAATGGCAAGGCCTGTGGCAACTCTTTCTATTGAAGCACAAGAAAAACACGAAAGAAATGAAAAAATTTTTATTGAAGATTAAGGTTTAGGAACACTGTCACCTTTTTTTAATAAATCGTATCCTTTTTGAACAGCTTTTCTTTTTGAAATTTCTTCATACCATCTTGTTAAATTTTTAAATTTTTTTAGTCCAATATCATGCCAATCATGTCTAGCTATCCAAGGAAAGGTAGCAATGTCAGCAATAGTAAAATCTTTTCCAGCTAAAAATTTTGAAATTTCAAGTCTCTCATCCAAATCTTTATAAATTTGAGTGGCAATTTTGAAATACCTTTTTTCACCAAATTCACTTTTACCAGGATTGTAATGGTGAAACTGATGATGTTGACCTAACATTGGACCAACATAAGCCATTTGTCCCATTAACCATTGATTAATTTCCGATCTTTGGTCTTTATCATAAAACATTTCGCTCTTTTCCGCTAAATATATTAAAATTGCACCTGACTCAAAAAGTGTTTTATTAGCATCGTGATCGATAATGACAGGTATTTTTTTAAAAGGACTTATTTTTTTGAATTCTGGTTTGAACTGTTCGTCTTTAAATAAATTTACTTTTGTTACTTTATAATCAAACTTAATTTCTTCCAACATAATCGATATTTTTTTACCGTTTGGTGTATCAGCTGTTAAAAGCTCAATCATTTTTTTCCAAGTCTATCTTGGATAGTTTTTGAAGAGGTTGTAAACTCAAATCTATATTTTTCATTTGGTCTTGCTCTTTTAAAGCATTCAACCGACGCTAAAGCTACTTCGTGAAATCCTGATAGAATTAATTTTAATTTTCCTGGATAAGTGCAAATATCACCAACAGCAAAAATTCCTTTTTTATTAGTCTCAAAATTTTCAGAATTTACTTTAATATTTTTTTTATTCATATTCAGCCCCCATTCTGCTATAGGACCAAGTTTCATAATAAGTCCAAAAAAACTTAGTATTATATCAGTATTGATCTTTTCGATTTTACCATCTTCGAATTTTATAGTTATTGATTTTAAACTCTTATCTCCCTCAACAGACTCTAATTGACAAGGAGTTTTTATAGTAAGCTTGCCATCTTTTTCCAATTTTTTAATTTCAGATAAAGTATGAGGAGCACCTCTAAATTCATCGCGTCTATGAATTAAATTAATTTTTGAAAACTTTGAAAGTTCTAAAGCCCAATCTAAAGCTGAGTCACCTCCTCCAAATATCGAAATATTTTTATTTTTAAATTCATCTTTATTTTTTACTGAGTAAAATATGGATTTTCCCTCAAATTTTTCTGTATCTTTTAATGTTAGCTTTCTTGGTTCAAAAGAACCAACCCCGCCAGCAATTATTAAATTAGGGGCGATAAACTCATTCTTGTTGTTCGTTTTTACAAACCAATTATCACTTTTTTGTTGAACTTCCTCTACTCTCTCGTTTAAAAAAAACTCAGTTTTAAAAGGTTTAATTTGTTCTAGTAATTTATTTGTTAATTCTTCGCCAGTACACTCGGGAATACCTGGAATATCATAAATTGGTTTGTCCGGATAAAGTTCTATACATTGTCCTCCTGCTTTATCTAAATTATCAATTACAACTGCATTAAGCCCCTTAATACCTAATTGATGAACTGCAAATAGTCCTACAGGACCAGCTCCAATAATAATAACATCTTTTTTAGTCATTAAGATTGTTTTTCCGGTGTTGTAACTTGAAGTCCATCTAGCTCATCACTGACTATCAGTTGACAACTAAGTCTGCTATTTTTTTTTGGTTCAAATGCCATATCGATCATATCAACTTCTCCATCTTCCGCTTTAGGTAGCTTAACTAACCATTTTTCTTCGACATAAACATGGCAAGTAGCACAAGCCATCGAGCCCCCACAATCTGCATCTATCCCTGGTATATCGTTCTGTATAGCTCCTTCCATGACAGAAAGACCATTTTCAACTTCTATTGTTTTAGAATTTCCTTGTTGATCTTTGTAAGTGATTTTTGCCATACCAATATATATAAGTATATAAAGAAAAAGGGCAAGTATGCAAAACATACTCGCCCTTTTTTTATTAATTATTATCTATTATCTAGATGCTAATCTTGTGTTCTGCATTGCTGCTGCCCAGATAACTAGACCGAAAGCGATCTTGTTAACAAAGTCAGCTAAGTTGTAAATAATATTCAATGCATTTGCGTCTACACCACCAGTTAGATAACCGAATACATATCCTAAAGGATATATAGCCCAACCAATAGTTACGATTATTCTCATAGCACTGAAAGCGGTAGACATAGCTTTGTTACCAGCTTTTGCCGCCATAGTTCCAGCTTCACCTGAGAATATTTCAAACAAGATGTAGATCCATCCAGCCATTCCGATTACGAAACCTACAAATGGTTGAATATAACCAGCTTCTCCTAAGTATCCACCGATTAACATTACTAATGAACCAATTAATAGTTTCCAGAATATTGAGCTTGGCACTTTTCTTACTGCTGCCAAGATTAGATAGAATTCTACCATTTGAAGTGGCACAGTGATTAACCAGTCAATATATCTGTATACTGTTGGTGTATCACCCGTAGTCACCCAAACTTCTCTCATGTACATATAGTGGATGAACGCAACACCAGTAACTAATCCAGCTACTGAAATTGATGTTCTCCATGATGCTGCTACAGTTCCTCTTTCAGCGAAAAAGAATACAGTAGTTGCAATCATACCCATGGACACAAGCCAGAAAGATATTCCTACGAAATCTCCTGTCTCTAGCATAGGCGTTGCTGCGTTAGCTGAGCTAGTTATACCTAAAGTGGCAACAGCTGCTAATGCAATTAGACTTAATTTTCTCATGAAAACCTCCCTCGTTAGTTAGTTTTCTTTAGTTTATATATAAACTACTCGGACAAATAAGCTTATTGCTTACTACCGAATAACGTGCGGGAACCATAATAAATATTGAGGTTACAGTGAAGTGTTTTTTTAGATAAAAAACCTTGTTTTTATTGGATTTTCTGTTTTTTTTTGGGGATATTTATGGAATACTCGTATTAATTTAACTTTTTGGAGAGGGTGATTTGAATCAAAAATATAGTGATATTTACGACAATTCTATAAAAAACAAAGAGGAATTTTGGAAAAAAGTTTCTGATGATATATTTTGGTATAAAAAACCAACCAAGATTCTGAATTCTAGCAATCCTCCTTTTTATAAATGGTTTGAGGATGGAGTAACTAACACGTGTTACAATGCTTTAGATTATCATATTGATCAAGGAAGAGGAGAAAAATTAGCAATAATTTACGACAGTCCAATCACTGGTGTACAAAAAAAAATTTCATACAAAGATTTGAGAAACAAAGTAGCTTTATTTGCAGGAGCTTTAAAGAAACAAGGAGTTAATAAAGGCGATAGAGTGATTATTTATATGCCAATGATTCCTGAGGCAGTTATTGCGATGTTAGCTTGCGGAAGGATTGGGGCAGTTCACTCTGTTGTCTTTGGTGGTTTTGCAGCTAACGAGCTTGCAAGTAGAATAGATGACTCAAAAGCAAAATTAATTATCTCTGCTTCTTGTGGATACGAACCTGGTAGAACGGTTCTATACAAACCATTGGTAAATAAAGCACTCGAACTTGCAAATCATAAACCAAGTAAATGTATAATCTTTCAAAGAGAAAAAGATAAAGCAGAATTAAATTCTGAAATAGATATTGATTGGGATGAAGCTCATGAAGATGTTAAACCATCAGAATGTGAAGAAATGAATGCTAATGATTATGCTTACATACTCTACACTTCAGGTACTACAGGATTGCCGAAAGGAATAGTAAGAGACATCGGAGGCCATATAGTTGCTTTAAAATGGACAATGAAAAATATTTATAACATTAATCAAGATGACGTTTGGTGGTCAGCTAGTGATATTGGCTGGATTGTGGGTCACTCTTATATTGTTTACGCACCTTTGTTTTATGGATGTACTACTGTTTTATTTGAGGGAAAACCAGTAGGCACTCCTGATGCAGGGGTTTTTTGGAGAGTTATCTCAGAACATAAAGTTAAATCTCTTTTCACCGCTCCTACTGCCATTAGAGCAATCAAAAAAGAGGATCCTAATGGTGATTTCTTCAAAAAATATGACTTAAGTAAATTTGAAAAACTCTTTCTTGCTGGTGAAAGAGCTGATCCTGATACAATTAAATGGTTTGAAAAACTTTCGGGTTCTCCAGTTATAGATCACTGGTGGCAAACTGAAACGAGTTGGGCGATAACATCTGATTGTACTGGTATAGAGTCTTTTCCTGTAAAATATGGTTCTGCATTCAAACCAGTTCCAGGTTATGATTTAAAAGTATTAAATTCCGAGGGTAAAGAAGTTGGGCCAGGTAAAATGGGAGATATAGTTGTAAAACTTCCTCTACCTCCCGGAACTTTTCCAACTCTTTGGGGTGCCGACAAAAGATATAAAGAAAATTATATGTCAACATACCCTGGCTATTATTTAACCTACGATGCAGGTCATATTGATGAAGATGGATATGTTTGGATAATGTCAAGAACTGATGACATAATTAATGTTGCTGGGCACAGACTTTCTACTGGTGCCATTGAAGAAGTTTTAGCAGAACATAAAGATGTTGCAGAGTGTGCTGTTCTTGGCATTGCAGATAAATTAAAAGGTCAACTACCAATTGGGTTACTTGCTTTAAAGGCCGGAGTAACAAAAGATAAAAAAGAAATAATCTCTGAATGTATAAAAATGGTTAGAAATAAAGTTGGTCCTGTCGCTGCTTTCAAGATTGCGATTGTAGTTAAAAGATTACCTAAAACCAGATCTGGAAAAATATTGAGAGGCACTGTAAGAAAAATTGCGGATAATGAACCTTACAAAATGCCTGCAACAATTGATGATCCTGCCATTTTAGATGAAATTAAATCTGATTTAATTGAAAATAAGATATTAAAAACTTAAAGGCCTTCCTTGAGCCTTAGAAACTATCTTTCCATCAGACATTACTATACTACCGTTGACTATAGTTGCTACAGGAAACCCTTTTACTCTATAATTGTTAAACGGAGTCCATCCACACTTACTTGCAATCATATCATCTTTTATAATTTGCTCTTTATTCATATCTACTATGGTCAAATCAGCATCAAAGTTTTCTTTGATATAGCCCTTGTCTTTAATTCCAAATATCCTACACGGATTTTCGCACATTAATTTAATTAATTGCTCTAAAGAAAGTTTGTTATTGTTAACATGATCTAGCATTACTGGAAAAATAGTCTGCACTCCTGGCATACCTGAAGGTGAATTAGGATATTCTTTTTGTTTATTTTCTTTAGTGTGAGGCGCATGATCTGAGCCTAAAACATCTACAATGTTATTTTTTATAGCAGTCCATAATCTATCATAGTGGTCCTTTGTTCTTAAAGGAGGGTTCATTTGAGCATATGTTCCTAGTTTTTCATAGCAGTCTGGTGCATAAAGAGTTAAATGTTGAGGTGTAGTTTCAAAGGTTACATTTTTTTTGTGCATTGCTAAGAAATCTACCTCTTCTTTGGTCGTCACATGTAATACATGAATCTTCTTATTATATCGTTCTGCAATTTTAACGACTCTTCGAGTTGAAGACATAGCTGTCTCACTATTTCTCCATTCAGGATGTGAATGGACGTCCCCTTTTTTAATAAATTTTTTTCTTAAATTTAGTATTTCCTCATCTTCTGAATGAATTGAAACTACTCTATCAGCTTTTGAAATTACTTTTTCAATGTCTTCTTCTTTATCAACTAATAAATTTCCCGTTGATGACCCCGCGAAAAGCTTAATTCCACAACATCCTTTTAGGTTTTTAAGTTGAGAGAGTTGTTCTGTATTTTCAGGTGTTGCTCCGAAATAAAAAGCATAGTTACTATGCATCCTGTCTTTAGCTAATTGAAGTTTTTTTTCAAACTCTACTAAATTAGAAGTAGGTGGATTTGTATTTGGCATCTCGAATAAAGCAGTAACTCCTCCTAAAACAGCAGCTCTACTTCCACTCTCTAAATCTTCTGCGTCTGTTGATCCTGGTTCTCGAAAATGAACTTGAGTGTCAATTATTCCAGGAAGTATAATCCTATTCGTAGCATCAAAAACCTTAGAACTATTTAATTCAATTTTGCCTATTTTCTTAATTTTCTTTCCAGATAACCCTAGATCTGTTTTGACTAAATCTCCATTAATATAGCAAGAACCATTTTTTATGATGAGACTAAAATTATCAGACATATTTTAAAAAATTATTATACTATATACTCTATTAATATGGAAAAAGACCA
This sequence comes from uncultured Pelagibacteraceae bacterium, assembly GCA_902574045.1. Lineage (GTDB taxonomy): Bacteria > Pseudomonadota > Alphaproteobacteria > Pelagibacterales > Pelagibacteraceae > Pelagilacustribacter. Next base: position 8,210 of record CACGMG010000018.1, read on the forward strand.
GATTATTATTTTAGAAAATAGGGGATTAATATCTATTACTGGAGAGGACGCAAAAGAATTCCTTCAAAATATAATTACTAACGATATAAATAAAGTATCCAGGTCTAGTTCAATTTTTTCAGCGCTATTAAATCCTCAAGGTAAATATCTGTTTGATTTTTTTGTAATTAAAAATGATAGAGGATATTTATTAGATTGTGACGGAAATTCTGTAAAAAGTTTAATTGATAATTTGTCTAAATATAAAATTAGATCAAAAATAGAAGTAAAAGACATATCTTCGAGTTATGTGGTTGGAATAATCCATTATGAGAATTTCAAAATGATTCAAAAGGAGCTCAACAAACAAGCATTTACTCTTCATTTTAGGGAAAGTCCGATTTTTGTCGATGCTAGAGATAGTGATTTAGGAGCTAGGATAATATCTCCTCTTGAAAAACTTTATTTAACAATAAAGAAACTTAATTTAAAAATAGTAGAAAATAATTCTTATATTAAAAAAGCTTTTCTTAAGGGAATACCAGTAGAAGGTTTAATGAGTTTGCAAAATCAACTATTTGGACTTGAAATAAATTTTGAAAAATTGAATGCAATTGACTTTAAAAAAGGTTGTTATGTCGGTCAAGAAAATACAGCTAGGATGAAATTGAAAAATAAAATTAGAAAACGACTAATGTCTATTAAAACTGAAAAAAGTGTAAAAATCGGTGACGAAATAAAATATAATGACAATGTTATTGGTAAGATTTTAATTGATAAGCCATATCCTTTTGCACTTATAAAATTATTTGACCCAGAATTTTCTGTGTTTAAAGATAAAACGCTTAAAATAAATAATGATAATGCTAAAATAATATCATGAAAACTATTAATGAAAATTTTAATTGGTCTTGTAAAAATACTTGGAATATCAGTGCAAAGAATACATTTTGGTGTTTACTAGGTTGTTCTATTGGTGATTTTGGAACCATTTTATTTTTTCAATTAACTAAAATTCCTTTTCCTGTTTTAGCAATTATGGTTCTAGCGATCATCAACGGGATTATTACAAGTATAATTTTAGAGACGATTATTTTATTGAGACAAAATTTTTCACTAAAATTAGCTTTTAAAACAGCTGTTGGGATGAGTTTAATTTCAATGGTGAGCATGGAAATTGCGATGAATGCTACTGACTATTTTCTTACAGGAGGAGCTATTTTAACTTGGTGGGTTGTTCCAATAATGTTAGCCGTGGGATTTGTTACACCTTGGCCATATAATTACTGGAGATTAAAAAAATTCAACGAAGCTTGCCATTAAGTAATTTTGCTTAGAATTTTATCCTTAAAAGCAAAATGATGAACAATCACCGCAAGAATGTGTAGAGTTACTAGAGCTAATAACAAGTAATTAGCATAAATATGAACATCATAATATGCATCCGCTAAAACAAAATTGTCTTTTTTAAATCCGTATTTAAAAAATATAAAATTAAGTGTTTCTCCCATATAAAGTTTCTTAAGAATTCCAGAAATAGTTATAGTAAAAATACTTAGATAAAGTAAAAAATGGTTGGCCTTTCCTATAAAGACTTGCCCTTTAAAATAGCTTCTAGTTTCAGATGGACTTGGGTTAAAAAATTTCCAGATAAGTCTAAATAAAGTTAAATAGAAAACAGTTATACCCACCAATATATGAATATTTTCAAGCTCAATTCTTTCATCGGAAAATTCAAGCCCTACTAAATAAAATCCAAAAGGAACTTGTGCTATCAAAAGAATAAATGTTACCCAGTGGAACAATTTGGCCAATAGTCCGTATTCATTTTTGCTGTTAAAAATTTTCATAATTAACTACACTATCACATGAATTTAAAAAGCAATTTATTAAAATTTACATTCTCAATATTATTGGTCTTCTCTATTTTTTATACTTTTAATTTTGTCACAGATAAAAAAAATGCTATGGCAGATATTAACAACAAACAAATTGTCGAAGTTTTTAAAACACCTTCATGTGGATGTTGTTATGGATATGTTTTATTTTTAGAGGAAGAAAAATTCAAAGTAAAACAAACAGATATGAGAAGCCTTTATACAATAAAACAAAAATATAATATTCCAGTAGAAATGCAGTCTTGCCATACTACTATTATGGGTAATTATTTTATAGAAGGCCATGTTCCCTTTGAAGCGGTAAATAAATTATTAAAAGAGCAACCTGATATTGATGGAATAGCTTTGCCTGGAATGCCGATTGGCACACCAGGAATGCCAGGTGATAAAGATGAACCCTATGTTATTTATCAAATTAAAGATGGGAAATCTTCAATATTTATGACGATATAATTTTATGACACAAAGAATTAGAATAATAAAAACTCTTATTATCGCTTTTTCCTTAAGCTTTCCTTTTTCTGTCAATGCTCAATCTGTAGAAGAAATTATTAAAGGTAGAAAGGCAATGTTTAGTGAAAATTATCAAAATGCAAAAAAAATATCTATTTTACTTAAATCTAAAAAAATTGAAGAGGCCAAACCTTTACTGAAAAAAATTTCAGATAATTACAAAAAATTATTAGATTATTTTCCTGAAAACTCAAAAGAAGGATTTAAAACAGAAGCTCTTCCCAGTATTTGGGAAAATAAAGATGAGTTTAATGCTTTAATGCAAAAAGCATCGGACGATATAATAAAACTTGCTAAAGCAATTGAAACTGCAGAAGACTTAAGAAAAGTACAAAAAGAATTGATGTGGAGTAATTGTACAGCTTGTCATAGTAGATTTAGAGCTCCACATTAAACTTATCAGCACTTAACAATCTTAATGACGAAGGCAGAATTCCACTATTAAAGGCTAAAAAATTTAAGTTGTCTTGCCATTAAATGATAATTCTTGTAAAAAGTTAATTCGAGCAAATAAAAATTTAATAAATTACTCTTATTTTTTTATGAAGTTTGAAAAAATATTCTTAATTATCTATTTTGTATTAGTTAACAATAATGCATATGCCTACATTGACCCAGGTACAGGCGGGATTTTGCTTCAAGCACTTCTAGGAATAGTTGCTGCAATAGGGGCATATATTACTTTATTTTGGAGGAAATTTAAAAATTTTGTAAATAGAATTTTTAAAATTAAAAAAAAAGATTGAATAAATTAATTAGTGAATTTGGCTCTTTTAGAGATCCTGCAGGTAAGGTTTTTTACAGTAATGGTAAAGTGTATAGAGAATTATCTGAAACAGGGATAGAGAGATATCAATTTATAAAAAATAAAAACTTAATTAAAGATCTAATTGATAAAGAGTATTTAATTAATACCAATGAGTGTGAAAAGGATAAATTAGATTTTAAGATCGATGAAAAAAAAATTTATTTAGAACATGAAAAAATAGATTTTATTTCTTACCCTTACGAATGGAGTTTCACTCAGTTAAAAGATGCAGCGATTTTCCATTTAGACTTTCAAATTTACCTCATTGAAAAAGGCATTAAGTTAATCGATGCAAGTGCTTTCAATATACAATTTAAAAATAATAAACCTATCTTTATCGACGTTCTATCTTTATGTGAATATAAAGATGGAGAATACTGGTATGCTCATAAACAGTTTTGTGAAAACTTTTTAAATCCCCTTATACTATCATCAAAAAAAGGTATTGATTTTAATAATTGGTTTAGAGGGAATTTAGAGGGAATCCACACACGAGATTTGGCTCCCTTGCTTAATTTTAAAGATCTTTTTTCACCTACAGTTTTCTTTCATGTATATCTTTTAAACAAATTAGATGAGAAATCTAAAAAGGAACCCAAAAAAACCGATGAGAAATTGAAGAAAGCAAAATCACTTTCAAAAAAAAACTATTTAAATCTACTCACCCAACTTAAAAATTATATTACAAATTTAAAAAATAAAAAAAGAATTACTAACTGGGATGGTTATTCAGATAAAAATACCTACGATGAAACCGAAGAGAAAATTAAATTAGAAATTATAAAAAATTTTGTAGATGAGAATAAACCAAATTTTCTTGCAGACCTTGGTTGTAATGAAGGCAAATTTTCAGAATATGCATCAAAAGTAAATAACATCAAAGTTATAGGAATAGATTTTGATCTTAATGTTTTGGATAAAGCTTTCTTGAAAGCAAAAAAAGAAAATAAAAATTTTTTTCCAATTTATGCAGATTTTTCAAATCCGAGTAATAACTTAGGATGGAATGGACTTGAAAGAAAAAGTTTAGTCGAGAGAAGTAAGTTTGATGGGGTGATAGCTTTGGCTTTGATACACCATTTGGTTATTGCAAAAAATATACCTTTATCTCAGGTTTTGAATTGGTTAACAACCTTTGCGCCGAAAGGATTAATAGAATTTGTTCCTAAAGACGATCCAACTATTAAAATAATGTTAAAGTTGAAAGGCGACATATTTCCAGAATATAATGAAAGCAACTTTAGAGAAAAATTATCAACTTTTGCAAAAATAAAAAAAATCTCAGAGGTAACAAAAAGTAAAAGGAAAATTTACGAATTTTCAAAATAAAATTATTTTCTTAAAAAGACTTTTCCGTAATTTTTATCATTTTCATAAAATGTTTTAAATTGTAGGTCCTCTATATATTTGAGTTCATCATTTCCCTGGCATATAAAAGCAAATCTAATAGCGTTTACAATCGAGTTGGGAGGATTTAATTTATTACATCGATTTGGAATTTTATATGAAAAAAAAGTTTTAAATCTACTGTCCTCTGGGTCTAGTTTGTGATCATTCATTATTTTTTTACTAAAAGACCATCCATGATCTCCTAATACAAAAATCATATTGTTTTTATTAATATCATTTATCTTATTTGAAAAATTTATAATAATCTTAATTAAACAGTTATAAGCATATTTGTAATATTCCACCTCCAAATTTTTCTCAAACTTAATATTATCTTTTAAATCACAATTTTTATTGAATACATAAGGTGGATGTGGACTCAAAATATGAATTAAAAAAATATCATTTTTATCAAATTTTACATCAAAATTTTTTATAATATCAATTGTATCGTAATTTTTTTTATCTATGGGATAAAAGTTGAATAAATAAATAAAAATACTATCAAAATAAAATAATTGAACTTTATTAAAAAACTTAAGTGTTTTTTTTGAATTAACACATTTAATATAAAGATTATCTTGACAGTAAGCCCAAGAATTTCCTAACCAATTAAAATCTTTATTAGTTTTTCTGAGGATTTGAAAAAAGCTGTTGTCTTTTCCTTGGTCTAAAATAAAAACTGGAAAAAATTTATCTCTATTATAATACCTTTCACTTGTCTCAAGAACTGGGTAGGCACCCTGTAGCAAGCTTGCTATACTTAAATAACTAGCATCATAATTAGAAGTAAAGTTTTTTCTATATTTTAGATCATTTTTTTCTAAAATTTTTAGTATTTCATTTTTATTTTTCACAATGTTTAGTTTTTCAGCGTTGTCCAGACTCATCATTCCGTCTAATATGATGAAAAAAATTGCTTCTTTATTGTTAATTTCATTTATTAAATTTGTGTTTAGTGTGGAGAGATAA
>CACGMG010000019.1 GCA_902574045.1 uncultured Pelagibacteraceae bacterium
ATATGGCAAAAAAAATAATAGTAATAGGCTCTGGGTTTGGTGGTTTAGCCGCATCATTAAGATTGAAGGCTAAAGGATATGAAGTAACGTTAGTTGAAAAGCATTCTGATTTAGGAGGCAGGGCCAGAGTTTTTAAAAAGGGGGACTTTATTTATGATGGAGGACCCACAGTCATCACTGCGCCTTATCTTTTTGAAGAATTATTTAGTTTATTCAATAAAAAAATTTCAGATTACGTTGATATAGTTCCTTTAGATCTATGGTACCGCTTTGTATTTAATGATGGACAAACTTTTGACTACTCCGGGAATGAAAAATCAATGGAAAGAGAAATTAAAAATTTTTCAGTTAAAGATTATAACGGATATAATAATTTAGTTAACTTCACAGAAAAAATTTTTAATAAAGGTTTTACCGATTTGTCTGACAAACCATTCAATAATCTTAGCTTTATGCTTAAACAGGTGCCATCTTTATTGAAGTTGAAAAGCTATAAATCAGTTTATCAATTAGTTTCAAACTATATATCAAATGATAAACTAAGAAGAGTTTTTAGTATGCATCCACTTTTAGTGGGCGGCAACCCTTTTACTACAACATCAATTTACACTTTAATCTTATTTTTAGAAAAAAAATGGGGTATCCACTACGCAATGGGAGGTACAGGTAGTGTGGTTAAAGCATTAGAGCAGTTAATGAAAGAAGAAAATATTAAGATTATTAAAAATGCCGAAGTAACAGAAATTATTTCAAAAGATAATAAAGTCGAAGGAGTTAAGATAAATAATTCAAAAATTATTAATTGTAACTATATTGTTTCTAATTCTGATCCACCAAATGTATACAAAAATTTGATTAAGTCTAAAAATGATTACAACTTTTTGTTTAAACAAAAAATGAAAAGAATGGATTATTCAATGGGATTATTTGTTTATTATTTTGGATCTAAAAAGCAATATAAAGATGTAGCTCACCACACTATTTATTTTGGAAATTCTTATGAAAAACATTTAAATAAAATTTTTGAGAAAAAAATATTATCTGAAGACATAAGTTATTATTTACATAGACCATCTGCAACAGATCCTAATATGGCTCCTAGTGGTCAAGACGCATTTTATGTTTTAGTACCTGTGCCAAATAATTTGTCCAATATTAATTGGTCTGAAAAGGGAAATAAATTTAAAAATTTAATTTTGGATAAAATGGACAAATCAGTATTACCAGGTATTAAAGAAAATGTAGTAAGTGATTTTTATTTAACTCCTGATTATTTTGAAAACGATTTGGCTACCTTACATGGTTCTGGATTCTCAATACAGCCTAAATTTACACAGTCTGCATATTTTAGATTTCATAATCAATCCGAGGTATTTAAAAATTTATATTTTGTGGGCGCTGGAACACATCCAGGCGCAGGGATGCCTGGTGTCCTTTCTTCAGCCAAAGTATTAGATAAATTATTTTAATGAATATCAATCTATTAAAAAAACACGCAAAGTCTTTTTATTGGGCTAGTTTTTTTCTTTCTAGTAAAACTTTTAATAAATGTTCTTCTCTATATAATTTTTGTAGAACTTTAGATGATATTGTAGACAGTAATGACACACTAGAAATTAAAAAAAAAAATTTCATAGATTTTAAAAAGGATTTTATAAATAAAAATCTTAGTAATTTAATTATAAGAGAAATGTGGTCAATAATTGATAGTGAAAATATTTCTAGAAGAGTTGTAATTGACTTATTTGATGGAGTTGAGACAGATTTAGAAGAAAAGGTTCAAATTGACTCAAAAAAAGATCTATTAGTCTATTCTTACAGAGTTGCTGGTACAGTTGGTTTAATGATGTCAAAAATATTAAAAGTTAAAAATAAAGAAGCTTTAAAAGGTGCAATAGACCTGGGTATCGCTATGCAACTTACTAATATTGCTAGAGATGTTTTTGAGGATAAAGATCGTAAGAGACAATATATCAAACCAGATTTTTTATCTATTAAGGAAACAATCAATGAGTCTAGAACGTTCTACGAAAAATCTTTTAACTCTATTAGTAGTATACCAGTGAGATCTAGGTTTTCTGTAATTGTAGCAAGACGTGTTTATAGAAAAATTGGAGATTATATTCTTAAGAAAAAAAATATTGATAATTACATTAAAGCAGGAAAAATATATGTTCCTGTATTTGGTAAAATAACTCAAACTGTCTTATCTTTATTTGACTTTATAAAGTTATTGTTTGTTAAAGAACTAAATTACGATAATCATGCTACCTATAATATTTTAAAAGAAGAAGTGAATATAAATGAACGACTTTGATTATGTAATAATTGGTGGAGGTTGCGCGGGATTATCTCTGGCATATAAACTTGAGATTAGTAATAATTTAAAGGATAAGACTTTAGCTATAATTGAACCACGTAAACAATATAAAAGAGATAAAACATGGTCGTTCTGGAAAGTTTTTAACCATAACTTTGAAGATTGTGTAATTAAAAGTTGGAATAATTTTACAATTAACACTTCAGAGGGATCTCGCGAATTAATAAATAAAAAATTTCCATACCAAAGCATTGATAGTGGAAAATTTTATGAAAAAATTAATTTAAAACTTTCTAAAAATCCGAATGTCAATTTTTTCAAAAATTTAAGTGAAATTAATTCAGAAAATTCATTAATCTTCAATAGTGTTTTTGAAGGTGAACTTGACAAATCAAGGTTATGGCAGCATTTTCAAGGTATTGAAATTGAAATACCAAAAGATACATTCGATGACGGAATTTTAAATCTAATGGATTTCAAATGTGATCAAAGGAATAATGTTCATTTTTTTTACACTCTCCCCTTTAGTAAAAATAAAGCTTTAATTGAAACAACTTGGCTATCAAACTTAAATGATCAAAGTCTAATGGATTATGATTTGCAATTAGAAAATTATATAAAAAATAATTTAGGTATAAAAAATTATGAAATAAATTTTAAAGAAAAAGGAGCTATACCACTGTTTCACCCATCTTTTAAAAACGATGATAAAACTATCAATATCGGATCTGCAGGTGGATTGACTAGGTTAAGCACAGGATATACTTTTTTAAATATTCAAGAACATACCGAATATATTGTGAAAAATATTAATAAAATTAAAAAAATAAAAACATTTAATCTAGGAAAAAAATACCAGTTCCTAGATAAAGTATTTTTAAGAGTTTTGGAAAAACATCCAGAAAAAATGCCAAAAATATTCTTTAATATGTTTAAAACTTCTTCGAATACAATTATTAAATTTTTATCAAACAAAAGTAATGTTTATGAAGATATAAATATTATAAGCAGAATGCCTAAATTAGTTTTTATTAAGGCTTTATTTAATTAATGGAAAACATAAACTTCAAACATTCGCTTATATTTTTCAATTTTTGTATTTTGATAAGCCCCTTTTATATTATGCTAAATTTTGAACCAATAATATTTTGTTTGTTCTTAATATTAATTTTAGGAATTTCGCACGGGGCATTAGATAATATTAAAGGAAAAAAACTTTTGAGGTTATTTGGATATAAATCAACTGTGTCCTTTTATCTTGCCTATATATTTATTTCTTTTTTAATAATTATCTGTTGGTTAATATTTCCTAATGTCGTTTTATTTATTTTTTTAATTGTTGCAGCCTTTCATTTCGGTAAAGAAGATACAGTTTTTACTTATAGAAAAAAATTTTTGATATCTGAATTTTTATTTTTTTTAAAAGGGTCTTCTGTTATCTTGGTTCCTTTATTACTTCAAAGAAGTGAAACAAATGAAATATTTAGAATTTTAAATTTTAATGTTTTTGACTCTCCAATTTTCAACGATCTATTTTTGATAGCACTATTATCTTTAAGTTTCTTGTCATCTTTATATATTTCAAATACAAAAAATATTAATCTAAAGGGAATTATGGTTATGGATTTTTTATCACTAATTATATTAAATTATTTCTTAACACCTATTTTAGCCTTCACACTTTATTTTTGTTTTCTTCATTCAATAAGGCACTCTATCTCATTAGTTTTTGAATTAGATAAATCTTTTAAATCAGGACTGAAAAAATTTATAAGTAGAGCAATTCCCTTGACTTTAATCACAGGAGCAATATTTTTAATTGCTATATATTTTCTAAACAATTTTTATAAGCTTGATGAGGCTATTTATAAGGTAATTTTTATTGGTTTGGCGTCACTTACTTTTCCGCATATATTGTTAGAATATCTTTTAGAAAAAAATGAAAAAAGAACTTAAAATTTATTTAGCGTCACCAAGAGGATTTTGTGCAGGAGTTAAGAGGGCTATAGAGATAGTAGAAAAATCTATTAATAAATATGGATCTCCAGTTTACGTTAGGCATGAAATAGTTCATAACAAACAAGTTGTAGAAGAATTAAAACATAAAGGAGCAATTTTTGTTGATGAGCTATCAGATGTAAAAGATGGAACTAGACCCGTAATTTTTTCTGCCCATGGCGTTCCTAAATCAGTTCCAAAAGAAGCTAAGTTAAAAAATTTATCTTATGTAGATGCAACTTGTCCTCTCGTGTCGAAAGTGCACAGAGAGTCAGAACAACTACATAAAAATGGATATGAAATACTTCTTATTGGTCACAAAAATCATCCTGAAGTGATTGGGACAATGGGTCAATTGCCTAAAAATTCGATTAAATTAGTTGAAACTAAACAGGACGCAGAAAATTTAAATAACAAAGATTTTAACAAACCACTTGCTTATATCACTCAAACTACCTTATCTGTTGACGATACTGCTGAAATAATTAGTACACTAAAAAAAAAATTTCCAAAAATTAAAGGACCTATAAAAGAAGATATTTGTTATGCAACAACAAATAGACAGACGGCTGTAAAAGAAATTGCATCAAAATGTGATATATTTTTTATTATTGGAAGTAGAAACTCATCTAATTCTGTGCGATTAGTAGAAGTAGCAAAAAAAGCAGGGTGTAATAACTCTCAGTTAATGCACTCGGAGAAAGAGATTCCTTACAATGAAATTGAAAATTCTAATACTATAGGAATATCTTCAGGTGCTTCTGCACCTGAAAATTTAGTACAAAAATTACTGAGTCATATTAAAAAAGATCGAAAAGTTTCCATAGAAGAGGTGATAGTAGCTGAGGAAAAAGTAGTTTTTAAATTACCAAAAGAGTTGAATTAATGGCTGTCTACACTAAGTACCATCAAAAAAATATTGAGGAAATTTTATCTAAATATGATCTAGGAAAGTTAGACACATTTGAGGGTATAAAAGAAGGCATTGAAAATACTAATTATTTTTTATCAGTTAATAAAACTAAATTTATTCTTACAGTCTACGAAAAAAGAGTAAAGTCAGAGGATCTTCCTTTTTTTTCCGAACTTATGTCATCATTGAATAAAGCTAATTTCAAATGTCCAGTTCCTATAGTAAATCGCGAGAATAATACACTCGCAGATTATCAGGGTAAAAAATTAATGATTGTCTCTTTTTTAGAAGGAAAAGCTAAGCAAAGTTTATCTCCAAATAATTGTAAATCTATAGGATCAGAGGCTGCCAAATTGCACGATATAACTAAAAACTTTAAATTAAAAAGAAAAAATGATCTTTCTGTAAAATCATGGAGAAGATTATTTAATGCTATTAAAGATAAATGTTCAGATATTCACAAAGATTTACCAAAACTTATTGAAGAAAATCTTCACGATGTTGAAAAAAATTGGCCAAATAATCTTCCGAAAGGAATTATACATGCTGATCTATTTCATGATAACATCTTTTTTCTTGAAGATCAGTTCAGCGGTATAATTGACTTTTATTTTTCCTGCGAAGATTTTTTTGCTTTAGAAATAGCTATTTGTTTCAATGCTTTATGTTTTGATGGTTCTAAAGATAATTTAAGTTTTAATGTAACTAAAGCAAAAAGTTTTATAGATGGATACACATCAATCCGGCAATTAAATGATCAGGAAAAGAAAAATATTAAAGTATTATCCCAGGGAGCAGCTTTAAGATTTTTGCTGACACGAGTCTTTGATGCCCTAAATAAAGTTGAAGGAGCTATTGTAAAGACAAAAGATCCTGTAGAATATTTAAAAAGATTAGAATTTCACAAAAATTCTAAAAATTTTGAGGACTATTTTTTTTAATGAAAATTGAGATTTATACTGACGGTGCATGTTCAGGTAATCCCGGAAAAGGAGGATGGGCTGCAGTTATGATGCACGGTAAAAAAAAGCAATATAGCATTTCAGGTGGTGAAAATAATACCACTAACAATAGAATGGAGTTAACGGCGCCTATAATGGCATTAAAAAAGATTAAACAGAAAAGTGACATTATAATTTATACAGACTCAAAATATGTCAAGGATGGCATCACAGAATGGATTAAAAAATGGAAAATAAATAATTGGAAAAGCTCGAATAAGAAACCAGTAAAAAATAAAGACCTTTGGACTAAATTAGATAGTCTCTGTCAAAAACACAAAGTAAATTGGAGGTGGGTAAAAGCTCACGCAGGAAATGAAATGAATAATTTAGCGGACGAGTTAGCTGTGCAAGAAACTAAATAGCATTTAAAAAATTTTCTGCAGCAGATAATTCACATGTAGCTGTCTCTTTCTCTTCCTCTATTTTCTTAACTTCACCATTCTCTACAAGCATTGTATATCGATTTGATCTGGCTCCCAATCCTTTGGCGGTTTTGTCTACCTCTGCTCCGATGGCTTTGGTAAATTTGAGGAATGGGTCTCCTATCATAAGAATTTTCTCCCCTACACTTTGATTTTCACCCCAAGCTTTCATAACATTAGGATCGTTTACTGCTAAACAAATTATTTTTGTAATTCCTTTTTTTAAAGCTAGATTGTAATTTTTTACATATCCTGGCAAATGAAGGGCAGAACAAGTTTTAGTAAAAGCCCCAGGCATACCTAATATAATAGCTTTATCATTTTTACAAAGATCAAAAATATCGACTTTTTTTAATTCATTGTTTTGATCAAGATGAAATAATTCAGAATTAGGTAATTTGTCCCCTGCTTTTAGCTTCATAATAACTTACTTAAAATATAATTTTTAACTTCTAAATTAGAATTTCCAATAATATCAAATTTTTCTTTTTTATCTATATACATTTTAAGATGTTTTGGAGCTTTTAAACTTTTTCCGGTTACCTTTTCAATAGTATCATTAAATTTGTATGGATGAGCTGTTCCTAAAACAACAACATTTTTTAAACCTTTGACTTTATTAGCTGCACCAAAACCAGTTGCGGTATGTGGATCAAGAATAAATTGATGCTTATCGTCAATATTCTTAATAATTTTTTGAGTGTCTTCATCATTAATTCTTACTGCTTCAAAATCTTTTTTTATTTTTTTAACAACTTCTTTGTCTAAATTAAATGATCCTTTCAAAGATAAATCATTCATTAACTTACTTACCTTTTGGTCATTTTCGTCTAGTATATAAAAGAGCAATCGTTCAAAGTTACTTGCTACCTGTATATCCATACTAGGAGTTATAGAGGTTTTTACTGTGTCAGGTTTATATACCCCGGAATTTATAACCCTCTGTAATATGTCATTTTCATTTGTTGCTACTATCAATTTGTCAATTGGCAAACCCATCTTTTTTGCAACATAGCCTGCAAAAATATCACCAAAATTTCCTGTGGGAACTGAAAAACTTAGATTATCTTTTTGTAATTTAAAGTATGAGTAAAAATAATATACAATTTGACATACTATTCTTGACCAATTTATTGAATTTACTCCTGACATATTTATTTTTGATCTAAAACTTTCATCGTTAAATAAATCTTTTACTATTTTTTGACAGTCGTCAAATGACCCCTCTACAGCAATGTTGTAAATATTTGATCCCCCAATAGTTGTCATTATTTTTCTTTGAACTTTCGAAATTTTATTGTGGGGATGTAAAACAAACAAATTAATATTTTTTCTGTTACTTAACGAAGCTATAGCAGCTGAGCCGGTATCCCCTGAAGTTGCAACAACAATATTTACAATCTTATCTTTTGCAATTTGCAAATAATCATACATATTTCCAATTAATTGCATTGCTATATCCTTAAAAGCTAATGTTGGTCCATAATAGAGTTCTAGTAGATGGATATTTCCAATTTTTTTTAATTTAACAACTTCATTTTCTAAAAAACCATTATACGATTTATTTATGAGGGAGCTCAATTCTTTTTTGTCTAATTCTTGTTTACAAAAATTATGAATAATTTCAGTAGCTAAATCTTTATAATTTAATTGGCTTAACTCTCTTAGGTTTTCTTTACTATATTTTTTAATTTCATTAGGCAAAAATAATCCTCCCCCAGGAGCGAGGCCTCTTAAGAAGATATCTTTAAAACTAAATTTTAAAGTTTTATCTCTAGTGCTAAAGTAATTCATTTTTTTTTTCTAAAATATAAATAGTAAAATATTATCGAAATCGATATTGCATACCACGTTATAGCATATTTAAGGTGATTATTTGGTATGTCTATAGTTATTTTCTTTGGTTTTGGAACGTCAATATTTTTATCTTCTAAATAAACAATATATTTACTGAATTTCTTCCCAGTAAATTTTTCAACATCTTTTAAGTTCAAATAAAACCAAATATTCTCTTGTAAATCATTCTCAGGAGTAAATAAGTTTTTTCTATTAGCTGATCTCAACATACCTGTAATGCTACTAGATGTTAGATTTGACGGTACTTTATTTTTCAAATTTTTTGCTATCCATCCTCTATTTACTAGCACGTTTTCTTTATTATTAGTTTCAAAAGGAGTTATTACGTCAAAACCTGGTTTTCCCTTTTCATTTAAGCTATATAAAAATATTTGAAAGCTTGGATTGAAATTACCTGTTAATTGAACTCTTTGGTAATTTTTATTAATATTTTTATAGTAGTTAATAGGGGAAGACTGTAAACCTCTGTTAATTTGGCTAATCAAGTCTTGTTTCCATTGTAATCGATATAGCTGCCAAGTTCCCAAACTACAAAATAGCAAGATGAATAAAAAAACGAATATCTTAAATAGAAATAAGTGTTTCAACTATATCTTAACTTCCCCAAATATAAATAGCTGCGAACAAGAATAACCATACAACATCTACAAAATGCCAATACCATGCCGCAGCTTCAAAACCAAAATGGTGTTCTGAATTGGAATGTCCTTTCATTGATCTAAATAAACAAACCGCTAAAAAAATAGTTCCCACAATAACATGAAAACCGTGAAAACCCGTTGCCATATAAAAAGTCGAGCCATAAATATTTCCATCGATTGTAAAAGTGGCATGATGGTATTCATAGGCTTGGAAGCAGGAAAAAATAAATCCTAAAAATACTGTTAATACCAAACCGTTGATTAGTGATTTTCTATCATTCTCCAACATTGCGTGGTGTGCCCAAGTAACAGTTGTACCCGATAAAAGTAGTACTAAAGTATTAATTAAAGGAATATCCCAAGGATCGAAAGTTTCAATATCTGGTGGAGGCCATGTTGTTCCAACTGCCTCGGTTGGAAACAAGCTTGCATTGAAGTAAGCCCAAAACCATGCAACAAAGAACATCACTTCAGAGGCAATAAAGAGTGTCATTCCATATCTATGACCTATTTGAACTATCGGAGTATGGTGGCCTTCAAACTCAGCTTCTTTAATAACATCTCTCCACCACATGTATGCTCCATAAATTACTAAAGCGAATCCAACTAAGAGTAACCATAAAGCTTTAGTATGAAAATAATAAACTGCTCCAAAAGCTAAGACTAAAGTTGCAAATGAAACGTATATAGGCCAGGGGCTTGGGTCTACTAAATGAAATCCATGTTTTTTTTCTTTTGATGACATAAGTTAAGCTTTATCTTTCTTGTAATAATCTGATGAAAAAAAAGTAAAAGATAATGTTACATCAGCAATATTTTTAGTTTTATTATCATCTACAACTTTTGGATCCAAGAAAAATGTCAAATTAAATTCTCTTTTTTCTCCAGCTTTAAGCGTTTGTTTTTCAAAACAAAAGCAGCCAATCTTATTTAAATAAATTCCAAAAGGCGCTGGTGAAACATTAAAAGATGCAGAACCTGATGAGATTTTACTGTTTGGATTTTCAACGTAAAATTTCACAGTATGGACCTCACCAGGTTTTAAATTTAAAGTCTTAATCTCAGGGGTAAATTTCCAATCTAAAGTGTTGTTGATATTTGTGTCAAATCTCATTTTATAGTCTTGATTAACTATAATTTTTGGAATTTCTTTATTCGAGGCATTTTGAGTAGTCCCACCAAAACCAGTTACTCGGCAAAATAAATCATACAGTGGAACTGCTGCAAAAGATAAACCTAACATTAGAAAAAAGATAGATAATAATATTAGAGGTGTAATTTTTTTTTTATTTATATTCATTATATCTCCCTGTTATAAATTCCAATATTATAAAATGTAAGGACAAATAAAAAAACCATAAACAAAATTAAAATTGTAGCAGTAATTAAGTTTTTTTTCTTCTTATTCATCAGATTAATTTAAGCAAACTCTCAATTAATAATAGAAAGAAAATTACAAACAAGTAAAATATGGAATATACAAATATTTTTCTAGCGATTACATTGGCATCTTTTGATTTATTTTCCTTCAATAAATTATAGCATAATAATACGTAATAACTTGTCATAACCAAAGAAACAGTTAAGTAAATTGTGCCTCCTAAATCAAAAAAATATGGCGCTATAACAACTGGGGTCATTAATAAAGAATATACAAATATATTTAGTTTTGTTCTTTGTGTGCCTACAATAACTGGGAGCATTGGGATTTTCGCTTTTTTATAATCACCAGCTTTGTAAAGACTTAATGCCCAAAAATGTGATGGTGTCCAAAAGAATATTATTAAAAATAATATAATTGGTTCGATTGAAATTTGGCCTGTAGCGATAGTCCATCCTATAACTGGAGGTAAAGCTCCAGCTGCACCTCCTATCACTATATTTTGTGGAGTTCTTCTTTTTAACCAAATTGTGTAAACAAAAAAATAAAATCCTATAGTAAAAACTAACAATGCTGATGATAAAAAATTAGAGGAAAAGTAAAGTATTGTTGTCGATAGAATAGATAAAACTATACCGAAATATAACGCCTGTTTTTTTTTTACTTTTCCTGTCGGTATTGGTCTTAGACAAGTTCTACTCATTAAAGCATCTAGGTCGGATTCGTACCACATATTCAGTGCTCCGGCTGCTCCAGATCCCATTGCGACCGCAAATAAAGAAATTATAGAATTTGATAATGAAATGGAAGTTAGTGAAACAATCATTCCAACCATACAAGTAAATAGCACTAAGGACATTACTCTTGGCTTCATTAAATTAAAAAAAGATTGTAAATTAAAAACGAATCCTAATTTAGTATTTCTAGATTTTGTTAATGTTTGGCTCAAATTATTTTACTTTAGGCAGCTCTTCAAAAGTATGAAATGGTGGTGGCGAAGTAACTGTCCATTCCAAAGTCGTAGCGCCTTCTCCCCATGGATTTTGCTCTGCTTTTCTTTTTTTCAAAAAAGAGTACAAAAGATTTAATAAAAATACTACAAGTCCTACAAGTGAAATATAAGATCCTATTGAAGAAATGTAGTTCCATCCAGCAAAAGCATCTGGATAATCTGCATACCTTCTTGGCATACCAGCTAAACCTAAAAAATGTTGAGGAAAGAAAATTAAATTTACACCGATGAATGTTAACCAAAAGTGAAGTTTGCCTAAAAACTCAGAGTATTCATAGCCAGACATTTTGCTAAACCAATAGTACCATCCTGCAAAGATCGCAAATACTGCTCCTAAAGATAGCACATAGTGAAAATGGGCTACAACATAGTAAGTGTCATGTAATGCAGTATCCACACCTGCGTTGGCTAATACGACACCTGTAACTCCTCCTAAAGTAAATAAAAAAATAAAGCCAATAGCCCAAAGCATTGGTGTTTTAAAACTAATTGAACCTCCCCACATTGTAGCAATCCAAGAAAAGATTTTTATACCTGTGGGAACTGCTATAATCATTGTTGCCGCTAAAAAATAAGCTTTGGTATCTGTGTCTAATCCTACAGTGTACATGTGGTGTGCCCATACAACAAATCCGACAACCCCTATTGCTACCATTGCGTATGCCATTCCTAGATAACCAAAAACAGGCTTCTTTGAAAAAGTTGATACTATATGACTGATCATACCAAAACCAGGAAGTATTAATATATAAACCTCAGGATGACCAAAAAACCAAAATAAATGTTGAAATAGAACAGGATCTCCACCCGTCTGCGCCTCAAAAAATGCGGTACCAAAATTTCTATCAGTTAAAAGCATTGTAATTGCTCCTGCTAGAACTGGTAGTGATAGTAAAAGTAAAAATGCTGTAACAAGAATTGACCATGCGAATAATGGCATCTTATGTAATGTCATTCCTGGAGTTCTCATATTCAAAATTGTGGTAATAAAGTTTATCGCACCTAAAATTGATGAGGCACCCGCTATGTGCAAACTTAAAATTGCCAAATCCATAGCTGGTCCTGGTTGTCCAGTTTTTGATGATAATGGAGGATAGATTGTCCAACCGCCACCCACTCCTTGAGCACCTGGAGGACCATCTACAAATATAGAGGATAATAAAAGAATAAAAGCAACTGGTAATAACCAAAAAGAAATATTGTTCATTCGAGGAAATGCCATATCTGGAGCACCAATCATAATTGGTACAAACCAATTACCAAACCCTCCGATCATGGCTGGCATAACCATAAAAAAAATCATAATTAGACCATGGCCAGTCACTAGAACATTATATAAATGATAATCTCCCCCTAAAATTCCATCTCCTGGATGCATTAATTCCATTCTCATCACAACTGAAAACAATGAACCAATGATCCCAGCTATAATCGCAAAAATAAGATACATTGTTCCGATGTCTTTATGATTAGTGGAGTATGCCCATCTCTTCCAACCTGTTGGGTTAGCGTGATGTCCATCTGTTGTAGCTTGTCCGTACATTATTCTATTTCTTTAATTGTTTTTGCTATTTTAATATTATTTTGTAAATCTTCTTTTGCAAATTCTATTTTAGCTTTTTCTAACCATTCTTTATATTCTTCCTCTGTCACAACATTTAC
The DNA here is from genome assembly GCA_902574045.1 of uncultured Pelagibacteraceae bacterium. Taxonomy (GTDB): domain Bacteria; phylum Pseudomonadota; class Alphaproteobacteria; order Pelagibacterales; family Pelagibacteraceae; genus Pelagilacustribacter. The sequence continues at coordinate 13,211 of CACGMG010000019.1, forward strand.
AGTAATAGGCATAAAAGCGTGCTTAATACCACAAAGCTCTGAACATTGTCCGTAAAAGGTCCCAGTTCTCTCTGCTTTAAACCATGTTTCATTAATTCTTCCAGGTACAGCGTCTCTTTTTACTCCAAAAGAAGGCAGGGCCCAAGCATGTAAAACGTCGTTAGCAGTAATCATTACTTTAACAACTTTATTTACCGGCACAAAAACTTCATTATCTACAGTAAGTAATCTTGGTTGGTTTTCTTTTAGATCCTTGTCATCGACCATATACGAGTCAAAAATAATATTTTCATCAGGGTATTCGTATCCCCAATACCACTGATAACCAATTGCTTTAATCGTAACATCAGCTTTTGGGATTGTATCTTGGGAATATAACACTTTAAAAGAAGGAACAGCCATTACAATTAAAATTAAGCAAGGTATTAAAGTCCATAAAACTTCAATCAATGTATTA
>CACGMG010000020.1 GCA_902574045.1 uncultured Pelagibacteraceae bacterium
TAGTAAATCTAAAATTTTACTCTATGCTTACGGAGCGTATAAACATAGTATCTCACCTTCATTTAGTGCCTCAAGATTTTGTTTAATCGACAGAGGAATAATTTTTGCTATCGCACACGTAAGAGGTGGCGGAGATCTTGGAGATGATTGGCACAAAGAGGGGAAAAAAAAATTAAAAAAAAATACTTTTTTAGATTACATCGCTTGTGCCAAACATTTGATTGAACAACGGTACACTTACAAAGGAGGTATTTGTTTTTATGGAGGTAGTGCAGGAGGCCTTACTGGTGGAGCAGTAGCAAATATGGCTCCTGAATTATTTTTTTCGATGTTATTGCTTGTTCCGTTTGTAGATACAATGACCACAATGCTTAATGAAAAATTACCGCTAACACCTGCTGAATGGGAACTGTGGGGCAACCCAATAAAAAGTAAAGATTATTTTGAGTATATTCTCTCTTACGCTCCTTATAATAATCTGGAAAAAAAGGAATATCCTTCAATGTTAATTACTACATCTTTATTTGATAATCGTGTTCTTTACTCCGAACCCGTTAAATATATTGCAAAGCTTCGAGATTTTAAAACTGATAGTAATACTCAATTGCTAAAATGTAAAATGGAAGCTGCAGGTCACGGAGGAATGAGTGGCCGGGATAACGCTATAGACGAACTTTCTGAAGAGTATAGTTTTATTCTTAAAACTGCAAAAATTAATAATTAAATTTAAAAACAGTTTTTACTACTAAAGCCTACTACTTTATTTTTTTGATTAATTTCAAATTTTCTTTCACACTTAATGTTAAACTTTTTTTTTACGTAAATATAGTTTCTGTTTCTTGTATCTAAAAATTCAACTTTATCTGGTTGTCCATAAAAAATTTTAAGTTCAGACTCACTTTTATTTAACCACTTGCTTAATTCTTTTTGTTCTAATGTTGTTTTTTTATCAATTTTTTCAGAAACAGTTTGACATGCAGATATGCTAAAAAAGATTAATAAAATTAAAAAAATAAATTTTATTTTACTCATAAAAATTAATCTTACTCTACTCTCTAAACTTATAAACAGAAATATTACCTTCAGGTTGTAAAATCTTAATAGAGTGTATTTTTAAAAGGATTTTATCATTAAATTGGAGTATTTAATGTCAACTGGAGGTCTATCTATGATGGAAAAATATTTTGAGTATAAAAAACACAAAACTAATTTTAAAACTGAGGTAATTGCAGGTGTAACCACTTTTCTTACAATGGCATACATAATGTTTTTGAATCCTTTCATTCTTTCTGGTGAATTCGCTGGACCGGAGAAAGGTTTTTTTGATTTCGGAGCCGTGTTTACTGCAACAATTCTAGCAACTGCAATAGCTTGTTTTATTATGGCGTTCTATGGAAAAACTTGGCCTATAGGCTTAGCACCTGGAATGGGTATTAATGCGTTTGTTGCATTTGGAGTAGTAGCAGGTATGGGTTACACGCCCCAAGCAGCGCTTGGAGCTGTCCTTGTTGCTGGAGTACTATTTTTAATTATATCTTTAACCCCAATAAGAGCTTGGTTAATTAATTCAATTCCAAAAAGCCTAAAGCTTGGAATAGGAGCAGGGATCGGATTATTTTTAGCAATTATTGGTCTTGAAATTATGGGTGTTGTTGGAGATCATCCAGTTACTCTCGTTACATTAGGCGACATAAAAAATCCTTTGGTGTTACTAGGATGTTTGGCATTTGTGGTGATGATCGTTCTTGAAAAAATGAAAATTAAAGGCAATATTATTATCGGTATTTTAGTTTTTAGTATTATTGCTTGGGCGACAGGTTTAGCAAAATTCAATGGAGTTGTAGGGTCTATTCCTCCAATGACTTACCTTTTTGAATTTGATCTTACCGCTGCTTTTACTGCTGGAATGTCGACGGTAATTTTTACTTTATTATTTATAGATTTTTTTGACACTGCTGGAACTTTAACTTCTGTTGCAAATGTTGCAGGCAAGGTTGATAAGCAAGGTAAAGTTAAAGATATTAATAAAGCTATGCTGTCTGATAGTGTTGGAACTGTTGCAGGTGCTTTAATGGGTACTACAACTGTCACAAGTTATGTAGAGTCTGGAGCAGGTGTAAAAGCTGGCGGTAGAACGGGCATGACTTCATTAGTAATTGGAGTATTATTTTTAGCCTGTTTATTCTTTTCTCCATTAGCAACTAGCTTGCCAAAAGAAATAGATGGAGCAGCACTTTTGTATGTTGCTATTTTATTTGTAAGAAATATAACAAATATAGAGTGGGATGATATAGCTGAGTCAGGTCCAGCAGTTGTAGCAATGATTACAATGCCCCTTACTTATAGCATAAGCAATGGTATCGCTTTAGCATTTATCTCGTATGCTTTAATTAAAATCTTATCGGGAAAATTTTCAAAAACTTCCCCAGCTATTTGGGTTATTGCAATATTAAGTGTAATAAGTTTTTACGTAGCTTAAAATTTAAAGGGCCGGTCAAGGCTGGCCCTTAACTACTATGTTTTTTAATTAAATCTTCCACTCTTACTTCTTCGTATCGCTCAAAAGGTTGAACAATCCAGGGGTTGCCATTTAATTTTTGAGCACAGAAATCTGGTTCAAAAGTTGAGTCTTTCTTTTTCCAAAGAACTGCTGTCTTTATTTCTTTAATATTCCCTTTTAATGGAGGATATTTTTTTAGCCAATGAATACTTTTGTTTAACGTTACACCAGTGTCAGACAAGTCATCACATAAAAGAATATTACCTTTCATATCTTGAACTGTTGAGCTCATTTCTCGGGAAAATACTAATTCCCCTTGTTGGTCTTCTATTCCTTTTCCAGAATATGACTCTACAGCTAGGTAAGCACATTTTAATTTAAAAATCCTACTGAGAACATCTATGATAGGCGCACCACCTCTCATAATTCCAATTAACATATCAGGTTTGAATCCACTTTGATGAATTTGAATTGCTAATTTTTCTGTAATTAGATTATATTGTTTCCAATCTATGATAAGTTTCTCAGCCATAGAAAAAACTAAATTATTTTAAAGGAGTTGTAAATGAAAGGTTATGTAGTCTGTGTTTATAAAAGCATTAGTAATGAAGGAAAGCTTAAAGAATATGCTATCAAAGCTAGAATAGCGGTTGAAAAATATGAAGGTAAATTTCTTATTAGAGGGGGCAAAGCTAAAATTAATGAAGGTAATAGTTCTCCAAGAACTGTGGTTATAGAATTTCCATCTTTTGATGGAGCTAATCAATTTTATAACTCTAAAGAATATCAAGATGCACATTCAATTTTAAAAGGATATGCTGTTAGGCAACACCAAATAGTAGAGGGTTCCTAGTACTGTATAGGTTCGTTATCAATAGATCTCCATAAATACCAGGTTGCTACAGAACAATAAGGTGTGAAATTTTTATAAAGCTTATCTAGAAATTTTTTTGGTGGAAAGTATTTCTTATTATAATTATTTGAAATGGCTCTGAGTAAACCTATATCTTGAAGAGGCCAAATATTTGAGCGATTATAAGTGAAAAGCAATATCATCTCGGCAGACCATCTTCCAATTTGTTTTAAATCAGACAAATATTCAATAGCCTCTTCATCAGTCATTTTTTTTATCAAACTTGGCTTAAAAGTTTTATCTAGAATTCTTTTAGCTAAATCTTTAATCCCTTTAACTTTTTGTCTGCTGAGACCACAACTTTTCAAGCTGATAAACGAGAGTTTATTTACAGTCTTAGCATTGATTTTATTATTACATTTTTTTTTGAATCTCAAAAAAACTGAATTTGCAGCAGCTACACTTATTTGTTGCCCTATTATACTTTTACAAAGAGAAAAAAAAACATCATTACGTGTTTTAAGATTTCCATCTTTATAATTTAAAATTAGTTTTTTCATAACTTTATCTTTTTTTGATAAAATTTTTTTTGCCTTGGTCCAGTATTTTGGGGGTTTGCTCATGTCCTTGGGGTAACTATGTGTTTTTTTAATTTGTTCTCTCTCATGAAAATAATTAAAGAACTAGTTATGACTAATGCTGCTCCTAATAAAGTTAAGATTTTTGGAACTTCACTCCAGATAAAGAAGCCAAAAACAATTGCAAATACTAAGCTTAAATATTTAATTGGAGTTACAAGTGACGCCTCGGCTAATCTATAGCTTTGAGTTAATAATAAATTAGCTACACTTCCGCACAGTCCAAGCACACAAAATAATAAAAAATCTAAAAGTGTTGGCATTATCCAATCACTAAATAGTATTGTACTTAAGCCCAGTAAAGCACAAAGAAGTGTGAAATAAAATGCGATTGTGTAATTAGCTTCAGTTTTGGAAAGAGATCTAACACTTATAGCTACACATGCAAAAAATATACAAAAAACAATTGGAGTAATGTAATAATAATTGAGATCTATGAAAGCAGGCTGTACAATTAAAAGCATACCCAAAAATCCTAGAAATACTGCTGACCATCTTTTAATTCCTACCTTTTCAGACAAAAAAATAATAGATGCTATTGTGACGAATATTGGTCCTCCAAAAGTTAGAGATACTACATCGGCCAAAGGCAATTCTCTTAAACCAAAAAATAATGCAATTATAGCTAAAGCACCGCATATTGCTCTAAAGGCGTGTAGGCCAGGACGCGAAGTTTTGTAGAAAGAAAATAATTTATCTTTTGGTATAATAAAAAAAATTGGAATAAACCCAATAAAAAATCTTAAAAAAAGTACTTGTCCAATTGGATAGTAGTTTAACCACTTGACGCAAATATCCATGATAGAGAAGCAAATAACACTTCCCACCATGTACAATACGCCTATTTGATTTTGAGTTAACAATTTATTATTCTCCAGTCTAAAATATATTAAATAACTTATGCAGAAATGTACACTAGCTCTAGGATGTTTTTGGAAACCTGAGGAAAACTTTAAGAATAAACCAGGTATTATAAAGACTGAAGTTGGTTACGCTGGAGGGCAAAAATCTAAAGTAAATTATGAGGAGGTATGTACTGGGCGCACAGGACATGCAGAGGTAGTAAGGCTGTCTTTTGATGAAAAAATTATTTCATTTAATAAAATATTGGATTTATTTTTTAAGATGCATGATCCAACACAAAAAGATATGCAATATCCAGACGTTGGTACTCAGTATAGAAGCGAAATTTTTTACGAGACTGAAGAACAAAAAAAAGAAGCTCAGGCAGCAATAATTGAGAGAAACCCTATATTTGACAATAAAATTAAAACAAATATTTCAAAAATTAAAAATTATTGTAAAGCTGAAGAATATCATCAAAGATACATTGAAAAAAAAAGTATATGAGATCTTTAGTATCAACTGAATGGTTAAATGAAAATTTAGATAATGTGAGAATATTTGATGCAAGCTGGCATCTTCCTGTGGCCAACAGAGATGCTTTTAGGGAATTTGAAGAAGCTCATATAAAAAATTCTATATTTTTCGATATTGATAAAAATTCTAATCAAAACTCATCTTTACCCCACATGCTTGCAGAAAAAGAAGATTGGGAAAAAATATTATCAAGACTCGGTATAAACAATTCTGATCACGTAATTATTTATGATAATTCTGATGTAATTAGTTCATGTCGTATTTGGTATAATTTTTTATATTTTGGACATGATGCGAACTTGATTTCTATTTTAGATGGAGGATTAAAAAAATGGCTAGACGAAAAGAGATCAATTCATAAAAAAATTGAAAATTTCAAATACAGTAAATATAATGCTACTGAAAACTCTTCTCTAGTTTTGAATAAAAGTCAAATTGACTCAAACATTAAAGATAAAATTTTTGAGTTAGTAGATGCTAGAAGTAGAGAAAGATTTTTGGGAAAGCAACCTGAGTTTAGAAAAGAACTCAGAAGTGGAAACATTGAAGGGTCAAAAAACCTTCCTTTTACAGAATTAATTAATAAATCAGATAAAACTTTTAAGAAAAAAAATGAATTAACTGATATTTTTGTAAATCATAAAGTTGACATTAATAAAAACCTTGCATTTACCTGTGGATCGGGCATTACTGCGTGTGTTTTAGGTCTAGCTAATTCTATCATAAGTGGTAAAAAACCTTTGATCTATGACGGCTCGTGGTCAGAATACGGGCTTAAATAAAAATGAAAACATCAACAAAACTTAAATCTATATTAATAATTTTTCTAATAATAATTTTTGGAATTATTATAGCTCGACATTTTATCGGACTTCATTTTAAAAAAAAGTTCAGTGTAAGACCAGCTCCAGGTGTAATTATAACTAAGGTTGAAAAATCTCTTTTTTATAAAAGCTTGGAAACTTTTGGAACTGCTATTGCTCAAAATTCCAAAGTATACAGAGTAAAAAAAGATGAAATAGTTGGAAATTTAAAAATTGAAAATAGATTTGTTAAAAAAGACGAAATAATAATTGCATTAAAAGATGAAAAAAATATTGTTGCTGATTTTGAGGGAAAACTCGGGAAAAGAGAAATAGCACAAGGTGTACTGGGATCAAATAGCCTTATAATTACTTTAGATGATCTTAAAAAAATTGTGATAGATATAAAAGTTCCAGAAAATTATGTTGGTATTTTAAAACCTGGATTAAAGGCAGAAGTTTCTAACTCTGCATTCAGTAAAACCTTTAAGGGCAAAGTCGATTCTATAAGTTCAAGGATAGATCCCTCAACGAGATCAATATTAGCAAGAATTATAGTAGATAATTTAAATTTTAAAATTATACCTGGTCAGCTAATGACAGTTAAAGTGATTTACAATGAGATAAATCAAATTGGAGTGCCTGAGAGCGCTGTGACCATTCAAGGAGATACTGCCTTTGTATATGTTGTTGAAAACAACATTGCTGAAAAAAGAAACATTAAAATAGGAAAAAGAAACTTTGGAAAAGTTTCAGTAACTTCAGGGTTGTCTAAAGGAGACTCGGTAATTAGTGAAGGAGTGTCTAAAGTGAGAAATAAATCTAAAGTTAAAATTATAAATCCATAAAATTAGTATGTTCTTAACAGACTTATCAATCAAAAGACCTGTAGTTGCATCAGTAATGAGTTTAGTTTTGGTTATATTCGGACTTGTAACTTTTCAAGAAATTCCTACAGATGAATTACCTGACGTTCAACCACCTATAGTTACAGTGCAAACGGAATATAGAGGAGCATCAGCTGAAATAGTTGATACACAAATTACTCAGAAGATTGAGGATTTTATAGGAGGTACTCCTGGATTAGAAACGATTGACTCTTTTAGCGAAGATGAGAGTTCGAGAATTACTTTAACTTTTGAAAACGGTCTGGATCTTGATGATGTTACCAATGATGTGAGAAGTTCTGTTTCAAGAGTTGTAGATAATTTACCTGAAGGAGCAAATCAACCTGAAATATTTAAGCAAAGTGCGGGAATGAGAACCACTATGTGGTTGTCTTTTAATTCTGAGACAATGACTGATTTAGAGTTAACAGACTATGCAGATAGGTACTTAACAGATGTCTTCTCTACGGTAAAAGGAGTTGGTAGAGTTAGGTTGGGTGGTGAGAGAGAGTTGTCTCTAAGAGTTTGGCTTGATCCAATTGCACTAGCTGCAAGAGATTTGACTACACAAGAGGTGGAGGAAGTTTTAAATAAAGAAAATATTGAATTTCCAGCTGGGAGAATTGAATCTAAAGATATCGATCTTACAATAAAATTAGATAAAGCTTACAAAAATTTAGAAAATTATAAAAAATTACCTCTTAAGAGAGCTAAGGATGGTTCAATAATCACTCTAGATGATGTTGCTAGAGTTGAGTTAGGAGCTGAGTCTACTAGGACTTTATTTAAAGGAAATGGAAAACAAGTAGTTGGGATTGGTATCTATCAGCAATCTGACGCTAATACTATTGCAGTTGCTAAAGGTGTTAAAAAGAAGATTAATGAGATAAAACCTTCATTACCACCTGGCACAACTTTAGAAGTTTCTTTTGATAGAAGTAATTATATTAAAGCTGCTATCTCAGAAGTTTACAAAACTTTGATCATTGCTCTAATATTAGTAACAATCATAATTTATTTATTTTTAGGTAATATAAGAGCACTGATTGTCCCCTTAATCGCTTTACCAGTTTCTTTAATTTCAACTTTTTTATCTATATACATTTTTGATTTCACAATAAATCTTTTTACTCTAATGGCTTTAGTTCTCGCCATTGGAATAGTCGTGGATGATGCGATTGTAATGCTTGAAAATATAGTTAGAAGAATAGAGTTAGGTGATAGCCCGCTAGTAGCTGCCTATAAGGGTGCTAAGCAAGTATCTTTCGCTATCATAGCGACTACAATTGTACTTGTGGCAGTTTTTGTGCCTTTAATTTTTATAAAAGGTATTACTGGTGTTTTGTTTACTCAAACAGCAGTTACTCTTGCTTCTGCAGTGATAATATCTAGTTTTGTAGCTCTCTCTTTAAGTCCAATGCTTGGAAGTAAATTTTTAAAAAAAAATATGAATAAATCAAAGATTGTAATTAAATTTGAAATTTTTCTAAAAAATATATCACTTGTTTACAAAGCCTCCCTTCAAAAATGGATTGTAAAAAAGAAAATAGTAATTTTATTCTTAGTTGTAACTCTAGTTCTTACACTTTTTCTATTTGTTTTTGCTCCAAAACAGTTAATTGCACCTGAGGATCGAGGAGCGTTTTTTGTTATAGTTAAAGCACCGCAAGGTTCTGGATTTAATTTCACAAAAAACAAAGCTGAGGATATAGAAAAACTCTTACTTCCTGAAGTTGGAAAAGGTGAATATCGTAAATTAATAATGAGAGTGCCAGGTTTTGGTAAATCTGCAAAACAGGTTAATAGTGGTTTCATTATTGTACTTCTAGAACCTTGGGCAAAAAGAGATCGTCATGGAGTAAAAATTATGAGAGAGTCTTTTGGGAAAATTGGTAAAGTGCCAGGAGTATTAGCATTCCCTATAATGCCTCAAGGTATTAGAACTGGTGGAGTAGAAAGTCCTGTTCAGTTTGTTTTATTAGGCAATACTTATGATCAATTAATTAAATGGAAAGAAATTATTAAAAAAGAAGCTAGAAAAAATCCTGGTTTAACATCAATACAAGATGACTTTGATTTAAATAAACCTCAATTAAATGTTCAAATTAATCAAAAAAAAGCTGCAGATCTTGGGGTATCTACATCAGATATTGGCAGAACAATAGAAACTATATTTGGGTCAAAAACTGTTACTAATTTCACACAAGATGGAAAAGAATACTCCATTATACTTCAAGGAGATATTAAAGATAGACAAGAACCAGACAGTATTAGCAAAGTTTTCGTAAGATCAAAAAATAATGGAAAATTAGTATCTATATCCAATCTTGTTGAGTACAGCGAAGAAGGAAAATCAGCATTCTTAGCTAGATATAATAGACAAAAAGCAGTAACTATTTCCGCAAGACTAGTAGGTGACTATTCTTTAGATGAGGCGCTAAAATTTCTGGTCCAAGTAGTCGAAGATAATACTCCAGAAGCTAAGGTTGCATATAAAGGTGAAAGTGAAGAGTACAAAAAAACAAATAATGAACTTTATATTATTTTTGCTTTAGCTTTGATAACTGCATATTTAGCTATGTGTGCACAATTTGAAAGTTGGAAACATCCATTAACAATAATGTTAACAGTTCCAATGGCAATTTTAGGGGGTCTATTAGGTATATTAGTTGTTGGATCTTCATTAAATATTTACAGCCAAATAGCATTGATTATTCTTATAGGCTTATCTGCAAAAAATGGAATTTTAATTGTAGAATTTGCTAATCAAATAAGAAAGGAAGGAAAAAATATCGAGTCATCTGTTGTTGAAGCTGCTACAATAAGATTAAGACCAATACTTATGACTAGTCTTTCAACCATTTTTGGGGTCTTGCCTCTAATAATTGGAACAGGCCCAGGAGCAGCAAGTAGATTAACTGTGGGAATAACTATATTTGGAGGAATGATTTTTTCTACTTTCTTCACTTTGTATGTAATACCAACGATTTATACAATTTTAGGAAAAAATACTAAAAGAATTGACGCTGTAGAAATAGAATTAAATAAACAGCTTAAAAAATAATATATTTATTTTTATCTAGGTTCTTTTTACAAAGCTTAAGTTGTTTTCTGTATTTACTTGCCGTGTCTTTTACTGATTTCGCATAAATAATAGCTTTTTTATCTTTTGAATAATTTTTATAATCTCCCCAACCTTTATAATAAGCTAGATACTGTCTATAAGTATCTTTCTTAGATATTTTTAATATCTTAGAAGTTTTATGAATATACCAACCTATAAAATCAACTGAGTCTTTAAAACGAGCTCGTGTAGCTAATGGATTGTCAGTTTCTCTCTTAAATTGTTCCCAAGTACCTTTTACAGCCTGAGAATAGCCAAAAGAACTAGATGGTCTTTTAAAAGGAATAACTTTAAATAATTTTTTCCTTGGAGGCTTGGCTAACCAATTAAAATCACTCTCTTTTTTTACAAATGCGAGCTGTAAATGTATAGGCGCTCCCCATTTCTCATATGAGGCTTTAGTGTGTTTGTACCAAAGATATCTTTCTTCAAAGATTGCACAACTATTTTGAGTATTTTTTGGAATTGACGAACACGATGTCAAAAAAATTATACTTAACAGTACACATTTTTTTTTAATCACTATCCACATTTTTTTTCCCACGAAATATCATATTTCATTTTCCAAATACCTAATTTTTTCTTTTTAGCATATTTTTGTTCATCTGCATATTTACCTTTTGAGTAGAAGATAAAATCACAAGCATATCCATTTTTTACCATAAAAGAAGATAGGCTTTCTCCGTTAATAAAACATTCAGCAACTGTTCTTTGATATTTATCTTTATTTTTTTCTTTAATGCAAGTGATAGATTGATTAGATATTTTTTTTAACAGTTTATCTTTTGCTAACTGATATCCAGTTTCTTTTCTCTCTGGAGAATTTATTCCACCAAAACGGATTTTTTCTTTTTTAATAACGATTGTATCTCCGTCTATAACTCTTGCTTTTCCTAAAGTATAATTTTCTTCCGCAAACAATTTACTAATAGATAGAATAAATACCAAACTTAGTAAAAATAAATTTAATTTTTTCATAAAATCTTTTTATATTTTTTATAAGACACTATTATAAATATTGCTAATACAGTTCCAATTAAATTTCCAAAAAGATCTAAAAATTGAAAAGATCTATTTGGTATTAGATAATGAGATAATTCTAAAATTATTGATAAGGATATAAGAAAGAAAATTATTTTATAAAAACTTTTATCTTTTATGTGGCTAATTAAACCAAGTATTGATAAGTAGAGAAAAGCTAACGTATGGTTAATGGATGTTCCGATAGGATTTGGTATAAGATCTGGTTGTGCTCCAAAATCTTTAAAAAATAGATATCCGATTAGACTGCCCGGAAATAAATATATAATGAACAATGCTATTAGTGAGAAATAGTAAAGATACTTAATCATCTTTAAGACATTATTTTTCATTATAAGTTTAATATTACATAATATCTGATATTTATCTATTATGAGCAAATTAATCCTTACTAGACATGGCCAAAGCATATGGAACGCGGAAAATAGATTTACTGGTTGGGTAGATATTGATTTATCTGAAAAAGGAATTTTAGAAGCTAAAAAATCTGGTCAATTGATTAAAAATCAAAATATTACGATAGATATTTCCTATACATCCTTTTTAAAAAGAGCCATCAAAACACTTACTACTATACTTCAAGAAAACGACTTAGAGCTAAAATTTAATACTTCTTGGGAACTGAATGAGAGACATTATGGCTCTTTAACGGGTTTAAATAAAGAGGAAACCAAAAATAAGATTGGTGAGGAGCAGTTTAAAAAATATAGAAGATCTTGGGATATACTCCCACCACCAATGTCTGAGAATGATAAAAATCTTGCTTTATTTAGTCCTTTAAACGCAAGTATACCGGTGGGCATGATACCTTTTACGGAGTCTTTAAAAGATACTTATAATCGGGTCATCCCTTATTATGAAAAAGAAATTCAAAAACATATTAAGAAAAATAAAAACATCTTAATATCAGCTCATGGAAACTCTCTAAGAACACTATGCAAATATTTATTTAAAATTTCTGATCAAAAAATAAATGAGCTAGAAATTCCAACAGGGAATCCTTTAATAATTCAATTTGATAACAATCTTAAAATTCAAAAATATTATTATTTGGACGAATCTAGAGCTAAAACTATTATCTTTAATCAGTAATTTCTAAATTAAATATTTTATCGTACATTTCTTTCGTATTTAAGTGATAAAATTTTTGATTACTTTCATTTCCTATTAAAGAATTGTTCTTAATTAAATAGTCCCAAACCTTATTCATAGAAAATACTTTATCTTTTATGGAGCTAAAAACACTTTGATCCAATATTTGAAGGCCAGTAAAAATGAATTCATTATTATTGTCTCTACTGACAACTCCATTTTGGAGATTAAAATCTCCCTTAAAAGAACTGTCAAAACTCAAATTTTTATTAACTAATAATAAACAAGATTTTTTCTTTTTAAAATAAAGATCTTCTAAATCCTTTAATTCTTTACTGTAAGCATCATTCCATAAAGTGTCGGGATTAACTACTACAAAAGGTTTGTTAAAAAATCTAGTTGCATGCAGTATTCCACCTCCAGTATCAAGTAACATATCTTGTTCGTCAGATACTATAATTTTTACTTTATATTCTTTTTTATAAATAAAATCTTTAATTTGATTTGGTAGATGATGAACATTAATAGCTATTTCTTCTATGCCATGATTTGTTAATAAATCTATAGCTCTCTCTAACAAG
>CACGMG010000021.1 GCA_902574045.1 uncultured Pelagibacteraceae bacterium
AATAGGCTTTATTATAACCTTTTTTTTGTAAATTATTATAGTTTAGAGCTAAATCTAGAAAAGACATGGTGTCAAAGTTTTTAAATAAACTGTTAATTTTTTTATGATCATATGTAGAAAATATCTTTAAATTCTTTTTTTTTTCATCTGTAACCAGCCCATTGTCGATACTATGAATTGTTACTTCACTTAAAATCCATTCGTTTTCAGATATATCTGCTGACTCAGAATATATTTTCTTTGTTAGCTCACCATCAGAACTAAAATTAAAGATTATTAAATTTTTTAGGGTTTTATCTGTGCTTTCGTCTGAAGTAATTATTCTGTAACCCTCGTTTAAATTTTCTTTAATCCAAAGCCCGTTTTTATTCATTGACACTAAATGATCTATATCTCGCGCATACTGAGCCTTGTTCTGCTCGTAAATTTTCATCATAGAAGAAGTAATTGGATTTAACGCAAATAAGATAATCCACCCAAAAATAAATGATGAAAATGCTAGTATAAAAAAAACTTTAAAATTTGAGTATCCATAAACTTTTAAAGTTAAAAGATCAGTGCTATTTCGCAAATGAAGAAGATACCACATACCTGAGATAAAAATTATAAAAGGCATAAGTTTTATGATCATGCTAGGTATAAACAAAGAGGTAAAAACTAAAGGTTTAAGAATTGTTACATCTAAATTTTTGAAAAATTCTATTTCTTCAAATAAATTAAATATTACCCCAAAACAATAAGTAATCAGTATTACTTTAAAAATAGTCTTAAAATAACCTGATAAAAGATATTTAAATAAAACTTTATTCATTTAGCAATACTTTCTCTTCTCAAGTTTAAGATCAAAACAAAATATATAATTGGCATCAAAATCATTGGAGAAATTATAAAAAGAGCACCAATAAATTTTGAGATTCCTGTGTATCGAATTATTAATTCAGCATAAAGCAAAATTACAAAGCTTAAAAAAAATATTGAATATTTATTTAAAAAATAATTATTTTTAGTTTTTACTTTTATCAACAAAAAGGAACAAACTAGAGAAATAATAGGTATATAGAAGGGTAGTACTACTCTTCTATTCAATACAGTAATAATCTCCTGCTTGGTGTCCTCGCAATTAGTGAGCTTATTTATTCCAATATTAAAAACACATTTTAACAGAATTAGGGTGCTAGTTTCTTGTAACTTTGGCTGTTTTATAGTTCCTGACTTCAAATTATTTAAATCTATATTCAATTGTTCAAATTTTACTATATTATTTTTTAAATTATCTTTATTTTCCGAAATAATTTGACCATTAAATAAAATCATTTCTTTTTCTTGAACTAAACCCTCTTTTGCTACAATAGTTGTTGAACTAGCATCAGATCTATTTGTTTTTAAATTTTTTAAAGTATTAGAGGCGTCGTATATAAATACATTTTTAATTTCATTATCAACTTTCTTATCTACAAAAAAAGTAAAACCTCTAAATGAGTCATTGAACCCTTGAATACGAATAGTTGGTAAAAACGAGTTAAACCCCTCTTTGCTAAGCAAGTATCTCGATTTATTTAATGCGTAGGGTGAAATAATGGTGGAAAATAATAAGTAAAAAAGAAAAATAAAAATTGAAATAATAAAAAAAAGATTAACAAGTTTTGCTTTTTTTTCTCCAGAGGTCCATAGAATAATAAACTCATTTTCCCGTAATTGCTTAACTATAAAGATTACAAGTGAAATTAAAAAAGAAAGTGGGATTAATTTAGTAATTATTCCCAGCAAGTTTAAAAAAGAATATTGAAAATAAGTGGTAATTGAGTAGCCATTTTCTACAATAAGGTCCAAAAAATTAACAGCCCTGACTGTCCAGGCTACAATCGATAAGCCAAATAATATAATGAAAAAAGTCTTTAAAATTTCTTTTATAAAATTCTGATAAATTTTGTTTTGTAGCATTGCAATTTAATCTATATAAATAAAGCATCATTTATTAAATTTCAATCTAAGGTTTAACTATGACCAATTTTCCATTGAAATATGATATATTTACACTTATATACCATTCAATCTACTAAAGATTATTTAAAAATTTATGCCAATTAAAATTAATTATTTAAAAAAATCAAATATACAGTCTCTAATCAATCTTGTCTTGTTTTGCGATGAAAAATTTAACACTAACAGTCTAAAAAAGCATCTTTCAAATTCAGAGATAGATTATATAAACGATTTACTAAAAACTAGTGATTTAAAAAAAAATTTATTTGTATTTGAATTAAGTTCAAAAAAAAAAATAGTTTTAATTTCAATTAAGAGTAACTCAAAAAATTCTGATATAGAAAATTTAGGTGCAGAATTTTATGGACGTATCAATTATGGAAAAAATAGCGAGTATTTTATAAATTCAGATAGTGTAATTGGTAAACAAGAAAATTTTATAGGCCATTTTCTTCATGGGGTTAAATTAAAGTCTTACGAATTTAAAAAGTATAAAACAAAAAAGGAGTCAAGAAATATTTCTATAAATATATTCGGAAGTAAAAATAAACCTACAGCTCAAAATCAATTAAAATTTAAAGCTCTGGAAGAAGGAACTTTCTATGCAAGGGATTTAGTCTCTGAGCCAGGAAATATTTTACACCCAGATGAATATGCTAAAAGATTAAGCACTCTTAGGAAAGATGGTTTAAAGATAAATATATACGATCAAAAAAAATTAAAAAAACTTGGCATGAATGCTTTACTTGGTGTTGGAATGGGAAGTATTAGAGGATCTTATCTTGTCACAATGGAATGGAATGGAGTAAAAAATAATTCTAGACCATTAGCATTTGTCGGAAAGGGAGTTACATTTGATACTGGTGGATATTCATTAAAACCTGCGAGGTTCATGGAAGATATGACCTATGATATGGCAGGATCAGCTGCTGTAGTTGGTTTGATGAAAAGCTTGGCATTAAGAAAAGCAAAAGTTAACGCCGTAGGTGTTGTAGGACTTGTAGAAAACATGGTGAGTGGAGTTGCACAAAGACCTGGAGATATTGTTAAATCTTATAGCGGAAAAACTATTGAAGTTTTAAACACAGATGCAGAGGGTAGATTAGTTTTAGCTGATGCATTAACTTTTACAGAAAAAAAATTTAAACCAAAATTCATAGTAGATTTGGCGACTTTAACTGGTGCTATCATTGTTTGTTTGGGATCTGAATATGCCGGTCTTTTCTCAAATGATGATAAGTTGTCTAAACAAATTTTTAACGCTGGCGAAAAAGTTGAAGAAAAGGTGTGGAGAATGCCTTTACATAAAAATTATGATAAACTTATGAATTCTAAAAACGCGGACATGCAAAATATAAATTATGTTGGTGGAGCAGGATCAACTACAGCTGCTCAATTTCTACAAAGATTCTTGTTAAATAAAACTCCTTGGGCCCATTTAGATATAGCTGGTATGGCATTCTCAAAATATGGAGGTGCTTTGAACTCAGGAGGAGCTACTGGATTTGGTGTGAGATTACTAAATCATTTAATCGAAGAATACTATGAATGATTTAGAACAAACTCTTTCAATAATTAAACCAGATGCAGTTGAAAGAAATTTAATTGAAGATATTAAATCAATTTTTACTAAAAATAATTTAGTCATTAAAGAGAATAAAAAAATACATATTACAAAAGAGGAAGCTGCTGAGTTTTACAAAGTTCATCAATCCAAGCCCTTTTACGATCAACTATGCGCATATTTATCATCTGGTCCAATAGTTGTTATGATTTTAGAGGGAAAAGATGCAGTATTAAAAAATAGAAAACTTATGGGAGCGACAGACCCGAAAAATGCAGACGAAAATACTATTAGAAAGCTTTACGGAATATCGATTGATAAAAACTCTGTTCATGGATCAGACTCAATAGAAAATGCAAAAAAAGAGATAAAATTTTTCTTTTTAAATTAAATATATCTAAAAATTTTTACTATTGCTTCAGGAAAAGCTTTATACTCCAATTTTTGTGTCTTTTCTTTTATAACATTAATATTATCTTCTTTATTAATATAAAAACTTTTCTGATTGATTATTTTTCCTCCGTCTAGTTTTTCATTAACATAGTGAACTGTACAACCAGTTTTTTTTTCTTTATTTTTTACAACTTTTTCAAATGTATTTAGGCCTTTATATTTAGGAAGTAAAGAGGGGTGAATGTTCAAAATTTTTTTTTTCGCATTAAAGATGAATCTTTTTGAAATTATTTTCATATACCCAGCTAAACAAATAATTGATATTTTATTTTTGTTAATCTCTCTAAGAATAATATTTTCATAATCTCTTCTTCTAGTATTAATTATTAAAAAAGGAATAGAATATTTTTTTGCATGTAAAATTCCTTGAGCATTTGGATTATTCGTTATAACTAAATTGATCTTTATAGGAAAGACTGGATCTCTCGAACTACGTATCAAAGATTTAAGATTTGAACCAAATCCTGAAATAAAGATGCAAGCATTCTTTTTTACCATTTGATTGAGTTAAACAAATTCAATTTTTTTTTATTTTCAGAAATATAACCAATTTCATATGGCACAAAGTCTTTTTTAAAATATCCCTTAATCTTATTCAAGTTTTTTCTATCTACTATGATACAAAAACCAACTCCACAATTAAATGTTTTGAGCATTTCAATATCATTAATTTTTTTTGACTTTAACCATTTAAATATTTGTTGTGGTTTTATTTTTGACAAATCTATATTTACGGAAAGATTATCAGGCACTGATCTAATTATATTTTCAACTAAACCACCTCCGGTAATATGAGCCGCAGCATTGATTAATTTTTTACTTGCTAATTGTAAAATTTCTTTAGTATAAATTTTAGTGGGTTTCAATAATTCTGTTTTCATTTGATTTGTTAATTTTGTTTTATATATTAGAGATCTGACTAATGAATACCCATTTGAATGAATTCCACTTGATGGAATAGCTAAAATTAAATTATCTTTTTTTACTTTTTTTTTATTTAAAATTTTTTTTTTAGAGACTAAACCAACACTGAATCCGGCTAAGTCAAATTTATCTTTTGAATAAACCCCCGGCATTTCAGCGGTTTCTCCACCTATTAATTTACAATTTGCAATTTTACATCCTTTTAAAATACCTTTTAGAATCTTTTTTGTTTTATTTAAATTAAGTTTCCCAACTGCAATGTAATCCAAAAAAAAAAGTGGTTTAGCTCCTTGTACTATTAAATCATTTACACACATAGCAACCAAATCAATTCCAATGGTGTCAAATTTTTTAAATTTATTAGCTAAATCAATCTTTGTTCCCACCCCATCGGTGCATGAAACAATTACAGGATCTTTAATTTTAATTTTACTAATATCAAATAATGATCCAAATGCGCCTATATTTTCCAAGCTTATAGATTTGTCCGTTTTTTTGACATTCTTTTTTGATATTTTCGCTATGTGATTGACCAATTTGTTTGCAACCGAAATATTAACGCCACTTTTTTTGTAACTATTTTGTATTTTTTTCATTTATAAAAATGGTAGTTAACTAATTATGAAAAATTTTAAATTTTTATTTTGTATTTTAATTATTTTATTTAAAACTGGAAATGTTTTATCAAATATTAACATTTTTAATGTTAATAATGTTGAGATAAGCAACGAAATTTATGAAAATAAAGATAAATTAGTCAATCGAGCTTTTTTAAAAGCCTTCGATCAACTTTTAAATAGGGTTTTATTAAAAGACGACTACAAAAAATTTTCAAATACTAGTTTAAACAATGTAAAAGATTTAATTCTCTATTATCAAATTATAAATCCTGAAGGAAAAGATGAAACTAATCTAACAAAAATAAATGTGTTCTTTGACAAAGAAAAAATGCATAATTTTTTCTATATTAGGAATGTTCTTTACTCAGATATTGTAAATACAGATGTGATATTATTCCCGCTATTAAAAAAAAATGGAAAATACTTCATTTATACAAAAAATTATTTTTACGATAATTGGAGTAAAGGCAATTTTGACGATCTAATAAAATATACTTTACCTGCTGAGAATATAGAGAACATTCAAGTTATAAATAATTATAAAGATAATATTTTTGAACTTGATATTTCTAATTTTTTTAAGGAGTACGAATTAGAAAATATTGTTTTTTTAAACATAGATATTAATAAAAATATTGCTAAAGTTTTAATTAATACACGAATAGAGGGAAAGAAAATTAATAAAAATTTAGTCATTAAAAATAAAAAAAATGTAAATGAGGAAAGTTTTAATAATCAAATCATTAATGAAGTAGGCTCCATGATAGCAGATCTTATTAAATCTCGAAATTTAATTGATGTCAAAACCCCATCTTTTTTAAACGTCGCGGTTAAGTTAGATAATAAAAAAAGTAATTTGGCAGAATTCGACAATAGAATTAAAAAAATTAATCTTATAGATAATTATTATGTTCAACAATTAAATAAAGATTATGTATTAATTAAGATTAAATATCTTGGTAAAATAAATAAAATTATTAAAAAACTAAAAAAACAAGACATAGATCTAAAAATGATAAAAGGTCAATGGCAACTTAATATAATCTAATGAGTCAATTAGTATTTAAGTTTCCATTTAAAACAAAATATTATGAGCAAGATTATTACGTATCAAGTAATAATTTTTCAGCATACAGACTTATAGAAAGTTGGCCTAATTGGCCTGATAAATGTGTAAATATTTTTGGGCCCACAGGATGTGGTAAAACTCATTTATCAAATATATTAAAAAAAAAGATGTCTACTGCAGAAATTATAGAGGCAAAAAATGTCAATGATGAAAGTTTATTAAAATTAAAAAAATTTGAATGCGTTATTATTGATAATTATAATGAAAATATAAAAGAAAGATTATTGTATTCTATAATTAATGAATCTAAGCAACTAGATAATTATATAGTTATTAACTCAAAATCCCCAATAAAGGATATCAAATATAAATTGCAAGATTTGAAATCTCGAGCTAATAGTTTTGTTGATTTAGGGATAGAATTACCAACAGATGATTTACTGAGAGTGATTATTACAAAATACTTTTCTGATAAACAAATAAAAATAACACCTAAAATATCAGAGTATATTATTAAAAATATTGAGCGTTCTTATGAAAAAGCATTTAAATTTATCAAAAAAATTGATGATTTATCTTTATCTTCTGGCAAATCAATAAATATTAATTTAATAAAAAAAGTATTAATCAATGAATAAATATAGAACCCATAACTGTTTTGAGCTGTCTGAAAAAGATGCTGGAGAAAAAGTCACTTTATCAGGCTGGCTTCATAGAAAAAGGGATCACGGGAATCTATTATTTATTGATTTAAGAGATCATTTTGGACTTACGCAATGTGTAATAGAAAATGATAACAAATTTTTTAGTAAATTAGAAAAACTAAGACCAGAATCGGTAATTACTATAGAGGGTAAAGTTACCAAGAGAGACAAAGGAACTGAAAATACAGAATTGTCAACTGGTAAAATCGAAGTGAACATACTGTCTGTCAAAATTTTATCTGAGTCTAATGATCTTCCAATGCCTGTATTCGGTGAACAAGATTATCCAGAAGATATACGATTAAAATATAGATTTTTAGATTTAAGAAGAGAGCAAATGCACAAAAATATAATCCTTAGATCTAAGGTAATTTCTTTTATTAGACAAGAAATGCTAAAATTGGGATTTCTTGAATATCAAACTCCAATTTTAACATCTTCTAGCCCAGAAGGAGCTAGAGATTTCTTAGTTCCCAGCAGATTAAATCCTGGAAAATTTTATGCTTTGCCTCAAGCACCACAACAATTCAAGCAGTTAATAATGGTATCTGGTTTTGACAGATATTTTCAGATAGCACCTTGTTTTAGAGATGAGGATGCAAGATCTGATCGAAGTCCTGGAGAATTTTATCAGCTTGATATTGAAATGTCATTTGTTGATCAAGAAGATGTGTTTGAAGTTATTGAAAATTTAATGGTAAATTTATTTAAGAATTTTTCTTCAAAGAAAATAGTGCATTCCAAATTTCCAAAGATTCCTTACGAGGAGGCAATGTTGAAATATGGTACAGATAAACCTGACTTAAGAAACCCACTTTTAATAAGCGATATAACTAATATCTTTGAGAGAGACGATGTCAAATTTGATATATTTAAAAAATTAGTTAAATCTGGATCTAAAGTGCGATGTATAATTACAAAGAACACTAAAGAAAAACCAAGAAGTTTTTTTGACAATATTGACAAATGGGCTAAGGAACAAGGAGCATCTGGCTTAGCTTATTTTACAATTGAAAAAAAAGAAAATATTTCAGCTAAGGGGCCTGTTGGAAAATTTTTTAGCGAAGAATCTTTAAATGAAATTATGAAAATTACTGGAGCAGAAATAGGTGATAGCATTTTCTTGGCATGTGGTAAAAATGAAGATATTGAAAATATATTATCTATTTCAAGAGATAAAATTGGTAAAGAATTAAATTTAATTGATGAAAACCAATTTGCATTTTGCTGGATAGTTGATTACCCAATGTACGAAATAGACAATAAATCAAAAAAAATAATTTTTAGCCACAATCCTTTTTCCATGCCACAAGGTGATTTAGATAAATTAGATTTTAAAGATCCTTTAAGTATTAAAGCATATCAATATGATATCGTATGCAATGGAGTAGAATTATCTTCTGGTGCAATAAGAAATCACTTACCAAATTTAATGTATAAATTATTTTCTATAGCAGGATATGACAAAAAAAAAGTTGAAGAAAAATTTAGTGGAATGTTAAATGCCTTAAATTATGGAGCTCCACCACACGGGGGGATAGCCCCAGGTATTGATAGAATAGTTATGCTTTTAGCGGGTGAAAAAAACATTAGAGAGGTGACTCTTTTCCCCATGAACCAAAATGCTCAAGACTTAATGATGAATGCCCCTTCTAAAGTGACTGAAGAACAATTAAAAGAAATAGGCATTAAGACAGATTTAAAAAGAAAAAATTAGTTTTTTGATTTTAAGTTTATCCTTACATCTGAAAGATCTACGAGTTTTTCCTCATAGTTACTTCTTACAAAGCCCTTTGATGTAATATTTTTTACAATTTTCAAAAATTTGTCATCTGTTGTATGATCAGCAATTTCCTTTGTACTAGCTATAGAAGGAGTATGAGCTAAATCTTCTTTTCCCAAATAAGATATAGCAAGTTCTCTAAAAACATAATCTAGAATAGAAGAAGCGCTCAAAATTCTGTCATTGCCGATTACGTTGCCTGACGGTTCAAACTTTGTGTCTAAGAATGCATCAACGTATTCATCAAGTGGAACTCCATATTGTAGGCCTAATGAAATTGCTATTGCAAAATTATTCATCATAGCTTTAACCAATTCACCCTCCTTATTCGTATCTATAAAAATTTCTCCAATTTTCCCATCATCATACTCACCTGTATGTAAGTAAACTTTATGATCTCCTATTTGAGCTTTTTGAATATAGCCTTTTCTTCTATCAGGCATTTTAAATCTTGCATTATTTTTGACTTTCAAAACTTGATTATCATTTAAATTTTTTTGACTTTTTGACTTAATTTCTTTTTTAATCGTATTAGGTAAACTGTTTTCAATCTTATCATTTTTACCCATTGATTCATTTTTATCTCCTACTTTCTTAGTTTTTCGATTGTTCAATTTTACGTCTATAACCTCAACTTGACCGTCGGTTCTAGCGTCAATTTTAGATAATTCCTGATCATTTAGGCTATCTAGACTATGAACGGTTTTAAAAGTACAAGTATAATAAGTCTCTACTATAAATTTTTTCATTTTTATTTATGGAATCTCTTTTAGTAATGTCTTATAGCAAATTAAGAACGTCTCTGATATAAATAATTATACACTTATTGATTGTGTGGATTTATAAATTTAAGGATTAGAATTGAAAATATTTTTTACTTGGTGGAATAAACAAACTTTTGGAACTTTTCTAAAAACTTTATTTTTTGGAAAATTTGTTGGCCAAGATGATCTTGGAAACAAATACTATAAAAATAAAAATGACGAAAGATGGGTAATTTACTCGAATCAAATTGATGCGAGCAAAATCACCTCAGATTGGTATTTGTGGATGCATCATACTATAGACAAAATTCCAGATAAGAATGAAAAAAAATATAATTGGCAAAAAAAACATCAAGAGAATCAAACTGGTTCTAAAGGTGCTTATAAACCAATTAAAATAAAAAAAAACGAAAATATTAAAAAATATGAAACTTGGAAATAGAATATTTATTTTAATAATAAGTTTTTTTTCTTTTAATAGTATATTTTTATTAGCTGAGGATAAAATCATATCCTCACCATTAATTAATCTTGAACAAATTAAACCAAGTTTTGAAGAAATTGATAATATTGATAATAATATTTCTGAAAGTAATATTATTCAAAATAAAAAAAGATCTTCACAAAATAACAGCATATCATCTGCAAAATTTATAGGACTTGATAAGATCACAGCTAAAACATCTGAAATAATTGTCAATTTAGGTGAAACAACAAAATTTGGACCCCTGGAAATAAAAGTATTAAAATGTGGAAAAGCAAATTCTAAAAGTTTAAACGATAAAGTTGCCTATTTACAAGTTAAAGATCTATCGAAAAACCAAGACGAAAAAGTATTTATTTTTAATGGATGGACATTTTCTTCAGACCCATCAATCACACCATTTGATCATGCAATTTATGATCTTCAATTAGTAAACTGCAGTAATAGTTAATAAAATTTTTCTTTGCTTAACCAATTTGTATCAAAATTTGAAGAGATAAATTTTTTATGGTTTAAAATTTTTTTATGAAGATCTATAGTAGTTGTTATTCCTTCTAAAACAAATTCATCTAATGATCTTAAAGTTCTTTGAATGGCTTCAGTTCTATTTCTGCCTTTGCAAATCACTTTTGCTATTAAGCTGTCATAATAAGGGGTTATTTTGCACCCTTGAAAAATTGATCCATCTACTCTGGTTCTAAAGCCAGAAGGTTGATGACATACACTAATAGTTCCAGGACTTGGCTGGAAATCTAAGGCTGGGTTTTCAGCGTTAATTCTACACTCAATCGAATGACCTCTAGGATCTATGTCACTTTGTTTGAGAGCTGTTTCACCTGTAAAAGCTATCCATAATTGCTCTTTAACGATGTCAATTCCAGTTTGAACTTCAGTAACTGGGTGTTCAACTTGAACTCTAGTGTTCATTTCAAGAAAATAAAATTTTCCATTCTCATAGATAAACTCAACAGTACCTGCACCTTCATAGCCTATTTGTTCCACCATCTTCACCGTTTTATCCAACAAATCTTTTCTTTGTTCATCAGTTAAAACTGGGCTTGGGGTTTCTTCAATAAGTTTTTGATGTCGTCTTTGCACAGAGCAATCTCTTTCTCCTAAATGTATTGTTTTATTTTTTCCTGACATTATTTGAACTTCAATGTGTCTTGGATTTTTAAAGTACTTTTCAATATATAAAGCATCATTACCAAAATATTTTTTTGCTTCATTTTTTGCCATTAAATATAAATTTTCTAATTGATCTTCTTTTTCTACTATTTTCATTCCTTTACCACCACCACCACCAGCTGCTTTTATTAAAACAGGATAACCAATTTTATTACTAATAGACTTTGCTTCAGAAAAATTTTTTACTCCATCCTCAGAGCCCTCGATTATTGGTAACCCATATTTTTTTGCTATTTTCTTTGCTTCTATTTTATCTCCCATTTTAGAAATTATATTGGCACTAGGTCCAACAAATTTAATTCCATGTTTATTTACTATTTCTGCAAATTTAGCATTTTCCGACAAAAATCCATATCCTGGGTGAATTGCTTCTGCGCCAGTTAAGTCAACAGCTGACATTATAGAAGAAATGTTAAGATAACTATTTTGAGGTTGATGAGAACCAATACAAACACTCTCATCAGCTAATCTCACATGCATAGCCTCAGAATCAACATCTGAGTGAACAGCAACAGTTTGAATACCCCATTCTTTACATGCTCTAATTATTCTAACAGCGATTTCACCTCTGTTAGCTATCAAAACTTTTTTAAACATTATTTCAACTTAGAACAATTAATGGTTGACCAAATTCAACAGGCTGACCATCGTTTACAAGAATTTTTTTTACTTCTCCATCACTTGTTGAAGGGACATGGTTCATTGTTTTCATTGCTTCCACTATCATTACTGTTTGGCCTTTTTTAATTTTATCTCCAATTTTGACAAACTGTTTTCCTCCAGGTTCGGGG
>CACGMG010000022.1 GCA_902574045.1 uncultured Pelagibacteraceae bacterium
TGCTGAAAATTTCAACAATAATCTTCCAGCAAATACAAAAGATCCCGCAACTATTATTTTTAAAACAGCAATGAACGAAGTAATGAAAACCAAAAGACAATCATCAGCAGTACAGGCCGCAAGAGTTGAGAGAATATTAGAAATTGCAACTGACATTGAAATTAAAAAGATTGAAAAAAATTTCACTTTCCTAGCTACGATAGGCTCAACTGCTCCGTTTATAGGATTATTCGGAACAGTATGGGGAATAATGAATTCTTTCCAATCAATTGCAATTTCACGGAATACTAGTTTAGCCATAGTAGCCCCAGGTATAGCCGAAGCTTTGTTTGCAACTGCATTAGGCTTATTGGCAGCAATTCCAGCAGTCGTAGCATATAATAAATTTAGTAGTGACTCAAAAAGGTATATTTCAAAAATAGATAATTTTTCAAAAAGATTCTTATCAATAATATAAAACATGGCTTTTAAATTTAATCGCTCAAGAAACGAACCAATGAGTGAAATCAATGTTACTCCGTTTGTTGACGTAATGTTAGTTTTGCTTATTATTTTTATGGTAACTGCTCCACTATTAACAGTAGGTGTACAAGTTGATCTACCAGAGTCATCAGCAGACTCTTTGCCTGACGATCAAGAACCATTAACAATAAGTATTAACTCAAAAGGTGAAATTTTTATACAGGAGCATAAAGTAAATTATCAAAAAATTGTTCCTAAACTTTTAGCAATTGCAAAAAACAGAACAGATACGAGAATATATGTTAGAGGTGACAAAACTATTAACTATGGAAGAGTTTTGGAAGTTATGGGCACTTTATCAGGCGCAGGTTTTTCAAAAGTTGCATTAATATCTGAGCCATACAAAAATTAAATGAAAAATGACAAAAAGTTTAATATACTCCATAATCTTTCACTCTTTAATGATAGTGCTAACGGCTTTAAGCTTACCATTTATGCTAAGAGAACCAATTGATTTGCCACCCATAGTTTCAGTAGAACTTATTCAAATTTCGGATAAAACAAATATTCCATTTGCTCCGAAAGCCAGAAAAATTATTGAAGAAACAAAAAAAAAAGAAGATAGAGTAGTTTCAGAACAAGCTCCTCCCGCGGCAAAAGCTAAAGAAAAACCCGATAGAATTCCTTTGCCAGACGAAAAAAAAGAGAGTAAACAAATTGTTAAAAAAAAACAAAATCCCGAAGAAATAGAACCTGAAATTAGACAATCGTCTGAGTTCGAAAAAAAAGAAATAATAGACACAAATCAAATTGCAGCTTTAATTGATAAAGCAAAAGAGGAAGAAGCAGTTAAAAAAGAAAAAACTAAAAAATTTACTCAAAGTAACGTGAAGAATTCCTTTGCGACCGGTCTAACCTTGTCCGAAGAAGATGCTTTAAGAGCTCAGATTTTTGGTTGTTGGAGCGTACCACTTGGTTTACCCTATGATAAAGATTTATT
Organism: uncultured Pelagibacteraceae bacterium; assembly: GCA_902574045.1. Classification (GTDB taxonomy): domain Bacteria; phylum Pseudomonadota; class Alphaproteobacteria; order Pelagibacterales; family Pelagibacteraceae; genus Pelagilacustribacter. The sequence goes on from CACGMG010000022.1 coordinate 1,463, forward strand.
AGTTAGAATAAAACTTCAATTAAAGAAAGACGGGACAATCATGAAATCTGAAATTTTAGACCATCAAAGAATGAATAAGCCTGGTCAAAAATTTTATAAAGTTTTGGCTGAAAGCGCTCTAAGGGCTGTTAGATTATGTCAACCTCTTAAAGTTCCACCTACTGGCTATGAAAAATGGAAAGATATTCAATTAAATTTTAACCCAGCAGAAATGTTAAAAGGGTAATATGAAAAGAATATTTTTTATTTTAGTAATATATTTTTTATCGTTAAATTCTTTAAAAGCTTTAATAGAAGTTGATATTACTAGAGGAAACCTCGATCCTTTACCTATCGCTGTTTCTCCTTTACATGTAGACATTAAGTCAGAAAAATATCAAAATCTCAAAATTGATGAACTAGGTATAAATATTTCTTCAATAATTGAAAAAAACTTTAAAGGAACTGGTTTATTTAATCCATTGAAAAAGGAGGCATTTGTTCAGAAACCAGATATTGCACATCTTAAACCTAGATTTGAAGATTGGAGATTAATAAAAGCACAAGCTTTAGTGACAGGAAAAATATTGATTAAAGACGAAAAGTTAAAAGTTGAATTTAGACTATGGGATTTGACAGCTGCTAAAGAAATGACTGCTTTAGCATTTACTACAACACCCTCAAATTGGAGAAGAGTTGCTCATATAATATCTGATAAAATTTACGAACGTCTTACCGGGGAAGAAGGATACTTTGATACAAGAATTATCTATGTAGCAGAAAGTGGTCCTAAAGATCAAAGAATTAAGAAATTGGCTATAATGGACCAAGATGGATCTAATACAAAATATTTAACATTAGGAAATGAGTTAGTTCTTACACCTAGATTTAATCCTACTAATCAAATGGTTTCCTATCTTTCTTATTTTAGAAATATGCCAAGAGTTTATTTACTCGACATTGAAACGGGAACTCAAGAAGTAGTGGGAAATTTTCCTGGAATGACTTTCGCACCTAGATTTTCTCCTGATGGAAAAAAAATAATAATGAGTTTTGCTGAGGATGGTAATTCTGATATCTACACAATGGATCTCGAAAAAAGAGTAGTGGAAAGAATTACAAATCACTCTTCTATTGATACTTCACCATCTTTTTCTCCAGACGGAAAATATATTGCTTTTAATTCTGATAGAAGTGGACTTCAGCAAATTTATGTGATGAGAAGTGATGGAAGTGATGTAAAGAGGATCACTTTTGGAAAAGGAATTTATGGTACTCCTGTATGGTCGCCCAGAGGAGATTTAATTGCTTTCACAAAAGTACGAAAAGGAAGATTTTATATTGGTGTTATGAGAACTGATGGATCAGGAGAGAGACTGTTGACCGAAAACTATTATCAGGAAGCACCTTCTTGGTCTCCAAATGGAAGAGTTTTAGTTTTTTATAGAGAGACCAAAGCCGGCTCAAAAGGCGAGGGTTTTTCAGCCACGTTATGGTCAATAGATATTACAGGGTATAATGAAAGAAAACTTACTACCAAAACAGATGCTTCAGACCCATCTTGGTCTTCATTATTATCAAAGTGAGGGTGTTTTTTATGTAATTAAAGCTTGAATAATCTTAAATAATTTGAAATATTTCAACAAATAAACCCAGGGGAAAACATGATATTTAACAAGAATTTAAAAAACATATTTTTAGTAGTTTTTACAACCTTAATATTAAGTGCTTGTTCAACAGCTAAAAAATCAGGAGACATGGATGGCGATGTATATACTGGAAAAGAAACAGTAAAATATTTAGCCTCTGGTGTTCCAGACAGAGTATTTTTTGCTACAAATAAATCTTCTTTAACAACTGCGTCTAGAGCGACTCTTAGAAAACAGGCAACATATTTAAGAAAAAATAAAAAACTTAATGTGACTATAGAAGGTCATGCCGACGAAAGAGGAACTAGAGAATACAACTTAGCTTTAGGTGAACGAAGAGCAAACGCAGCTAAAGATTATTTAATGACTTACGGAATTTCAGGTAAAAGGATTTCTACTATTAGTTATGGAAAAGAAAAACCTGTAAACCCAGCATCAAGTCCTTTAGCCTGGTCTCAAAATAGAAGATCAGTAACAGTTAAAGTTAACTAATTCTAAACAAATTTAAGACCCTTTAATAAGTCTAATATTAAAGGGTCTTTTTTTTGCCATTTTATATATTTAAATATTCGTAATGAGCTTATTTAAAAAATTTTTTATAATTTTTTTTACATTAACCATACTCTCATCCCACTCTATTTTAAAAGCAGAGGAAGAAGAAGTTTTAATTCAAGCAGTTTCAGACCAATTACAAATATTAATTAAAGATTTAAAAACACTTGAAAAAGCAGTTTATCAAAAATCTGATATTGCCTCTTCAGAGTCGCTATCAAATGATAGTAGTGGCTTAAATGAAGATATACTTACAAAACATCTTTTAAAATTGAATGAAATTGAAGATCAATTTAGAGAACTTACTAATAAATTTGAAGAAGTAAATTTTAAATTGGATAAACTTTCTACAAGGGTGAGTAAAATACAATCTGACAATCAATTAAGATTAACTGATTTAGAAAATTCTAATGTTGAAGTCAAAAAAAAGAAAGTTAAAAAAAATTTACCCGGATCTAGTAAACCCGCTGACTTTGGAGCTAATCCGGGATACTCTGTTTCAAATTTGCCTGAAAAACAAGCGACCAATTCTATTGAAAGCGCTCAAACAGTTATCCTTGAACAACCCGAAAAGAAAGAGTCACTTCTTCCTGACAAGGCTCCGGCAGAACAGTACCAATTTGCAGTAAGTTTTATGAAGATTGGTGATTATGAAACAGCCGAATTTGCGCTTAAAGAATTTATAGAAAAAAATAAAGATAACGATTTAGCTGGGAGTGCTCAATATTGGTACGGAGAAACTTTCAGAATAAGACAATTATATTCTGATGCAGCTACAGCTTATTTAGATGGATATCAAAATTATCCTAAAAGTAAAAAAGCACCAGACAATCTTTTAAAATTAGGCATCACAATGGTTCAACTAGGGGAAAAGGATCAAGGATGTAAAATGATACTGGGTGTTAAAAAAGAATATCCAAAAGCGAAGAAGTCTGTGTTACAAAAAGCTCAATATGAGCAAAAAAGATTTAAATGCAATTCTTAAAGATTGCTTTAAGAACAACATTGAGTTTTCTGAAATTTATCAAAATTTCCAAAAAAAATTAGACTCTTTTAGAAAAAAAAATTTTTTGATCGCGGTATCAGGCGGTCCAGATAGCTTAGCCTTAACTGCGCTTTCAAAAGCTTATGAATACAACAACAATTGTAAAATTTATTACGTTTTAATAGATCACAAAATTAGAAAAAAATCTTCGATTGAAGCGTTATCAGTAAAGAAATTACTTAAAAAGCATAAAATCAAACTAAACATTATTGAGAATAAGAAAAAAATTACAAAAAATATTCAAAACGAAGCAAGAAATGCAAGATATCATTTACTAGCATCTTTTTGTAAAAAGAATAAAATTAATTATATTCTAACCGCACATCATTTAAACGATCAAGTTGAAACATTTTTCATAAGACTATCGAGAGGAAGTGGTTTAGACGGCCTATCTTCTATGAAACAAGTAACTGATTTAAATGATAATGTTAAAGTAGTAAGACCATTACTAGATTTAAAAAAGAATAAGTTGATGCAATTATCAAAAAAAGTCTTTGGCAGATATTACTTAGACCCCTCAAATAATGATGATAAATATTTAAGAATAAGAATAAGAAAACTAAGAATGAGTCTTGAAAAAAGTGGGATCAAATACGATCAAATTTCAAAATCAATTAAAAACTTAGCTTCTAGTAGGGATACATTAGATATCTATTTTAATAAAATTTATAAAGATGCTGTAAATAAAAAGAAAAACAAGGTTTTTATGAATTATAAACATTTAAAAAGTTTAAATTCTGAGATGAAAATGAGAGTATTCAAAAAATCAATTAAAGATTATACCAATTCTTATTACGCTCCTCGTTCTAAAAAAGTTGTCAGTCTGATTGAGCAAATATTTATGAAAAAAAATGCAAGACTCACCTTGGGAGGATGCTTAATATCAAGAGATCAAAACCACATAATTTTAGAGAAAGAGCCGAAAAAGTAGAGGTTTTTTAAAAAGTTGTTACAATTTGACTTATTTATAACTTATTTATCACTAAATATACTTGTTAAATCATATATAATGATTATCTAAACAATATGAATTTAAAAAATTTAGCGATGTGGGTCATCATAGTTTTACTGTCGGTAGGACTATTCAATATGTTTCAAGATCCAAACAAAATTAATTCTGAAAGAAATAACTTGCCTTTTTCAAATTTTCTAAATGAAGTAGAGCAGGGAAGGGTTGTGGAAGTTCAAATTCAAGGAAACAATATTTCAGGTGTCTTAGCAGATGGAAAAACTTTTAACACATATTCTCCAAATTATCCTGGGTTAGTTGAAAAACTTTCTTCCAAGGATATAAGTATTATTGCAACTCCTACTGAAGATAAAATGCCTTCTCTATTAGGTATATTGCTATCATGGTTTCCCATGCTGCTACTTATTGGAGTTTGGATTTTCTTTATGCGACAAATGCAAGGGGGAAAAGGTGGTGCTATGGGTTTTGGAAGATCAAAAGCTAAATTACTTAACGAAGCCCAAGGTAAAGTTACATTTAATGATGTGGCGGGTGTAGAAGAAGCTAAAGAAGAAGTGGAAGAAATAGTTGAATTTTTAAAAGATCCTAAGAAATTTAGTAGACTAGGTGGCAAAATTCCAAAAGGAGCTTTGTTAATTGGCCCTCCAGGAACTGGTAAAACTTTATTGGCTAAAGCTATAGCAGGGGAAGCGAATGTTCCATTTTTTTCCATTTCAGGTTCTGACTTCGTAGAAATGTTTGTCGGAGTAGGAGCTTCTCGAGTCAGAGATATGTTTGAGCAAGGTAAAAAACACTCTCCTTGCATAATTTTTATAGATGAAATTGATGCAGTAGGTAGAAGCCGAGGAGCGGGCCTTGGAGGTGGTAACGATGAAAGAGAACAAACTCTTAATCAGTTGTTAGTAGAGATGGATGGATTTGATACCAATGAAGGTATTATATTGATAGCAGCTACTAATAGACCAGATGTACTGGATCCAGCTTTATTAAGACCTGGTAGATTTGACAGACAAGTTGTTGTTGCTAACCCAGATATTATCGGTAGAGAGGCAATTTTAAAAGTTCATGTTAAAAAAATTAACACAGGCCCGGATGTTAAATTAAGAACAATAGCTAGAGGAACTCCAGGATTTTCAGGAGCAGATTTAGCTAACCTTATCAATGAGTCTGCTCTATTAGCAGCAAGAAAAAATAAAAGAGTAGTGACGATGTCTGATGTAGAGGAAGCTAAAGATAAAGTAATGATGGGAGCAGAAAGACGATCTATGGTAATGTCCGAAGATGAGAAAAAATTAACTGCTTATCATGAAGGAGGACATGCTATTGTTGCTTTAAATGAAAAAGCTTCTGATCCAATACATAAAGCTACTATAATTCCAAGAGGAAGAGCACTAGGAATGGTAATGAGATTACCGGAAAGGGATCAACTTTCCGTTTCAAGAGAAAAAATGCACTCCGATATTGCTGTTGCAATGGGAGGAAGAATTGCTGAGGAAATTATTTTTGGTCATGACAAAGTTACTTCTGGCGCTTCATCTGATATTGACATGGTAACAAAAATGGCAAAAAATATGGTCACAAAATATGGAATGAGTAAAGAGCTAGGGACTATAGCTTATGGAGAGAATGAGGAAGAAGTATTTTTGGGTAGATCAGTTACCAAGCAACAAAATATGTCAGAGGAGACAGCAAAAAAAGTTGATTTAGAGGTAAAAAAAATTGTTGATAAAGGTTATGAAAGAGCCAGACAAGTATTAACTGAAAAAATTGATGACCTTCATAAACTTGCAAAAGCCCTGTTAATTTACGAAACTTTATCAGGTGATGAAATTAGAGATCTAATTTTAAAAGATATTAAGCCCACAAGGTCTTTTAAAGATGAAGATGAGGATAGTGGAAAAACTTCCTCTGCTCTGGGCTCTTTAGGTTTAAAGCCAAAACCAGCGATTTAAGACAACCATGAAAAAATATTACACAAGAGCGTGTAATTTTTATTATGGAACAAATGCTAAACAATTAATTAAAAAAAAATTAGCATTACCTTTATGTGGTAATAAAAATATCGCTTTTGATAGATTAGAGGTTATTACAAGAGATAAAAACAAAGTTTCATCAAAAACTATTCACTTTAACAAGATTAGCAAATTAAGTGCTCCTTCTAAAAAAAAAGTTAGTCAAGATTTAAAAAATATAGTTCAAAAAAGAAAAAATTTTTTAAAAAACGTTAATTTTTTAGAGACATCAATTATGGGGGTACTAAATTTAACTCCAGACAGTTTTTCAGATGGAGGTAAATTTAATAGTCAAAAAAAAGCAAAAATCCATATTTTAAATATGGTAAATTCTGGAGCAAATATTATTGATGTGGGGGGAGAGTCTACTAGACCTGGTTCAAAAACAGTTTTAACTAATAATGAGTGGAAAAGAATTAAAGATGTAGTTAAAAATTTTAAAAAAACATTTAATAATGTGGCTTTGTCTATAGATACAAGGAAATCAGAAGTGATGATTAAATCAATAGAATTGGGAGCAGATTTAATAAATGACGTGTCGGGTTTTAACTTTGAAAGTCAGTCTTTATCAAAATTAAAAAGATATAACATTGCAAAGGTTCTTCATCATATGCAAGGCACTCCAAATACAATGCAAAAAAGTCCAAAATACAAAAATGTTTTGCTTGATATTTACGATTTCTTTGAAGAAAATATAAAAAACATTCATAACAAAAAAATAATTGTGGATCCAGGTATCGGTTTTGGTAAAAATTTGAAACATAATTTGACTTTAATTTCTAAGATATCTTTGTTTCATAGCCTTGGGTTTCCTATATTGGTTGGAACTTCTAGAAAAAGATTTATCAGCCAAATATCCGGAACTAATGATAGTAAAGAAAGGATAGGTGGCACATTAGCCTCTATTTTGTTTTTACTGTCTCAAGGAGTTCAAATTTTTAGAGTACACAATGTTAACGAGGTTAAACAAGGTATTTTAGTATTTAAAAAAATTTTATCTAACTTTTAAAATTAATGAAAAATAAATATTTTGGAACTGATGGAATTCGAGGGACTGTTAACAAAGGCAATATTACTGGTGAAAAATTTTTTAAATTCGGCTTAGCCTCAGGTACATATTTTAAGAATCAAAAAAAATCAAAACAAGTTGCCATTATAGCTAAAGATACAAGATTATCTGGATACACTTTAGAACCTGCATTAGTTTCAGGTTTAGTATCAGGCGGTATGCATGTTTTTACATTAGGACCTTTACCAACCAATGGCCTTGCGATGTTAACTAAATCTATGAAAGCTAACATGGGAATCATGATAACTGCATCTCACAATCCTTATCACGATAATGGCCTTAAATTATTTGGACCTGATGGCATGAAGCTTTCAGATAAAATTGAAAAAAAGATTGAAAATCTGATAGATGCAAAAATAATAAAACAGCTAACAAATGCAAAATTACTAGGTCGAGTAAAAAGACTAGAAGACGGAAATGATAAATATATAGAAATTTTAAAAAAAAATTTCCCTAAAAACTTCAATTTGAAAGGAACAAAAATAGTTTTAGATTGTGCTAATGGTGCTGGATATAAAGCTGCACCTAAATTACTAAAACAGCTTGGAGCAAAAGTCATATCTATAGGCGTAAAGCCTAATGGTTTAAATATTAATAAGATGTGCGGTTCTATGTATCCATCTAAAATCAGATCAGCAGTAAAAAAATTTAAAGCACATATTGGAATATCATTTGATGGAGATGCTGATAGAATTATCATGTGTGATGAAAATGGTAAGATAATTGACGGAGATCAAATTATTGCCATGCTTGCCCGTAGATGGAAAACAAAAAAAATTTTAAAAGGAGGAGTAGTCGGAACTTTAATGTCTAATTATGGTTTAGAAAATTTTTTAAAAGATGAAAAAATTAAATTTTATAGATCCAAGGTAGGAGATAGATATGTAAAAGAAAAGATGAGAAAATTAAATTTTAATTTAGGAGGTGAACAGTCTGGTCATATAATTTTAGGAAAATTTGCCACTACTGGTGATGGATTACTTGTTGCCCTCGAGGTTTTATTTTCTTTGAGAAAAAGGAAAAAAGCGAGTAAACTACTCAATGTCTTTAAACCTTTGCCTCAAACTTTGGAAAATATCGACGTTAAAGATAAGAATATAATAAATAAAATTAAGACTAAAATTAGTATTAAAAAAGCCAATAAATTAATGGGAAACAAAGGAAGAGTTTTAGTTAGAAAATCTGGAACAGAACCTAAAATTAGAATTATGGCTGAGTCCAATGATAGAAAATTAATCTTTAAATGTATAAAGATAATTAAACGATCAATGAAAAATTGAAAATTAAATCTAAAATATTGATAATAGCTGGATCCGACTCTTCAGGTGGAGCAGGAATTCAAGCTGATATTAAAACAGTTACTGCACTTGGAGGTTATGCTATGACAGCAATTACTGCCGTGACAGCCCAAAACACTAGTGGCGTAAGCGCTGTTGTTCCTATCAAGCCTAAAGATATAGAAAAACAAATTTTATTTACTTGCGATGATATAAAGCCACATGCAATTAAGATTGGGATGTTGCACTCTTCTCAAGTCATTAACTCTGTGGAAAAAGCTTTAAAAAAAATTAAAGTTTCTAAAATTGTTTTAGATCCTGTAATGGTTGCTAAAGGTGGTGCTCCACTAATAAACTTATCAGCTGTAAACACTTTAAAAAAAAAGTTGATTAAAAAGGCTTATTTAATAACACCAAATATTCCTGAAGCTGAGGTTTTAACAAAAACTAAAA
>CACGMG010000023.1 GCA_902574045.1 uncultured Pelagibacteraceae bacterium
ATATACCAAATTATCAAAAAACCTACGATCAAGAATGTAGCGCCGAAAGTTCTTAAAGTTTTTTCAGAGGTATTCTTGATTATTTCAAGCATACTTTTGATTCTTGACGGGAAAATGGCAAGTAACAAACCCTCTAAAAAGAAGATTAAACCAATTGCTGTAAATATTTCGCTCATGATAGAGCTTAATTATCTCTTTTTCAGAGCTGGCGAGATAGATTTTCCAAAAAATTTAAAAAATTCGCTGTCAGGTGATAAAACTAGTGAAGTTTCCCCTCCAATCAGAGCTGTTTCATAAGCCTGCATTGCTCTGTAAAATGCAAAAAATTGAGGATCTTTCCCAAAAGCTTCAGCAAAAATTTTATTTCTTTGACCGTCACCTTCACCTTTCATAATTTCAGATTTCTTATTTGCTTCAGCTAATAAAACTGTAACATCTTTATCTGCTGTTGATCTTATTTTTTGTGCAATCTCTGCTCCCTGGGCTCTGAATTCTTTTGCTTCTCTCTCTCTTTCAGTTTGCATTCTTTTATAAATCGCCTCACTGTTTGCTTGAGGAAGATCAGCTCTTTTTATTCTTACATCAACAATTTCTATACCAAAATTTTTAGCCTCTGTGTTTACATCATTTTGAATAATGGACATTTGTTTAGTTCTATCAGTAGATAGTAGGGTTGCTAATTCTTGCGTTCCTAATACACCTCTTATTCTTGAATTTATAATTGTAGACAGTCTTGATCTTGCTACTCTTTCATTTCCAACTGAAATATAAAATTTCAATGGATCAACAATCTTAAATCTTGCTATAGCATCAACAATCAATCTTTTTTGATCTGCAGCTATAACTTCTTCTGGGGCGTTATCCAAATTTAAAATTCTTCTATCTAAAAAAACTACATTTTGTATGAAAGGAAGTTTAAAATTTAATCCAGCTTTAGTAACAATCTTTTTAGGATCACCAAATTGTAGAACTATCGCCTGGCTAATTTCTTGCACAATAAATAAAGATTGAAATAAAGTGACTCCAATAATTATTATAGCTGGAATTAAAAACTTACCTAACCTCATTAGTTTGTTCCTCCTGATTTTCGAAGTTCCGGTAGAGGTAAATATGGTACAACTCCAGATCCAGACTCTTTATCAATTATAACTTTATCAATGTCTGCTAAAACTTTTTCCATTGTTTCTAAATACATTCTTTCCTGAGTAACTTGTTTAGCGTTTTTATATTCACCATAAATTGCTAAAAATCTGCTGGCTTCACCTTCTGCTTTGGCAACTACTTCTTTTTTATATGCTTCTGCTTGTTGTAAAACTTGTTCAGCTTCACCTCGAGCTCTTGGTATAACATCGTTTGCATAAGCTTCTGCCTCATTTTTTGATCTCTCCCTATCAGCTCTTGCTGCTTGGACATCTCGAAAAGCATCAATAACTTGCGCTGGTGGATCGGCTTGTTGAGTTTGAACTTGTGTTATTTGAATACCTGAATTGTATTCATCTAAAATTTTTTGAGTAATCTCTTGTACTTCAATTTCTATATTTGATCTACCTTCTGTCAAAATTGTTTGTATTTCATTTTTTGCTATAACTTCTCTCATTGCCGTTTCTGAAGTAGCTTTTACTGTCTCTATCGGACTTTGAATATTAAATAAAAATTTACCTGCATCTTTAATAACCCAAAAAACAGAATAATTTATATCAACTATATTTTCATCTCCAGTTAACATTAGACTTTCTTCTGGAACGTTGCCGACCCCAGATGATCTTCCACTGTCACTTGCGGGCCTAAATCCAACGTCTACTCTATTTACTTTTGTAACTTTTGGAGTAAGAACTCTCTCAAAAGGCATTGGAAAATGATAATGTAATCCTGGTTGAGTTGTATTTATAAATTTACCAAAACGAAGAACTACTCCTTGTTCATCAGGTAATACTCTATACAATCCACTGGCTATATAAAGCACAAGGACTATTAAAAGCCCTAAGATTATAGGTCTTGATCCTCCAGATTTTCCGCCCGAGAATTTGTTGATCGTTTTTTGAAAATTTTTTATTACATCGTCTAAATTAGGTGGTTCTTTTCTTGTTCCAGATCCATTTCCATTTGAGCTTCCGCCTGGATTTGAACCCCAAGGTGATTGATTAGCAAAGATTTTGTCTTTAAAACTCATGACACTTTATATAGTGACTTTTAACCTAAAAACAAGTTAAGAAGGAGCGCTAAATTGACTATATATGACTAAAAGAAACTAAAACAATGAGCCAAAAACCACCTCCAAAGCAATTTGTTAAAACACCAATTAATGGAACTAAGTTTACGTTACTTGTTTCTAGCGCTAAAGGGGGAGTAGGTAAATCAACAATTGCTGTCAACCTTGCTTTTGCCCTACAAAATCTTGGGTTAAAAATTGGAATATTAGATGCTGATGTCTACGGTCCATCATTGCCAAAATTAATTAATTTAAATGAAAAACCAAAAAGTGAAGATGGTAAAGCAATGATACCGGTAGAAAGATATAACGCTCAATGCATGTCTATGGGTTTTTTAGTTGATGAAAAAACACCAATGATTTGGCGTGGACCAATGGTTATAAGTGCAATCAAAACAATGACACAAAAAGTTTTATGGAAAGATAGAGATGTAATTATAATTGACATGCCTCCTGGAACTGGTGATACACAGTTAACATTTGCTCAGGAAGTAAAAGTTGATGGAGCAATAATTGTTTCAACGCCGCAAGATTTGGCTTTGCTAGACGTGAAAAGAGGTATTCAAATGTTTGATAAGACTGGTGTCAAAATCTTAGGTTTAATAGATAATATGAGCTATTTCAAAGGTGATGATGGTAAAGAATATAAAATTTTTGGTGAAAGTGGTGTGGAAAAAACAGCTAAAGAATTTAATAAAGAATTTTTAGGTCATTTGCCAATTCATCAAGATTTAAGAAGTTCGGCTGATAATGGTGATCCTTTAACACATTCAGACCCAGATCATGAAGTATCTAAATTGTTTAAGAGTATAGCAGAAAAAATTAAACAATCTTTTCAGTAAAATCAAAAGAGGTCATTAACTCATTCCATTCTCTTTTTGAGAGACCCGAGTTTTCATAGCTTACTTTCTCACCTTTTGTCATCTGTCGAATAACTTTTTTACCTTTAGCTGAAACATGAACTGCGCCAACTCTATAATCTAAAAATGCAGCATGAGTTATTGGCACCCATTTTTTAACCGTATCTAACATTGTTTCAGCATACACTCTTATTTCATATTGAGCGTGACTATCGGCGCGTAAAAATAAAAAATTTAATAGATTTAGTAAATCTGTTTTCCAGTACCATTGAGTATAAGAATTTAATGTTAAATTCATTCTAGCTAGTTCTCTTGCGAGACCAGCTTTGTTTTCGTCTATAGTTGTGCCATCAAATTTTTCGTTAAGCATTTTTTCATAATTGTCGTAAGTTCTTGTAGCATCATCTTTTAAAATTTGTAAAACTTCATCGGCTTGTGAACCTGTTATTAAATCTCCTCTACCTTGACGATTAGAAGTTGACTGAGCCGATAATTGATCCTTAGATGGAATATAAAATTCTTTATCTAATATAGAATACCTCGCTGAATATTCATTAACATTAGCTGTTCTATGTCTTATCCATTGTCGAGCAATAAAGATTGGAAGTTTTACATGATATTTAATTTCACACATTTCAAAAGGAGTTGAATGCCAGTGTCTCATTAAATATTTTATAAGACCTTCATCTGTTGAAACTTTCTTCGTTCCTTTTCCATAAGAAACTCTAGCTGATTGAACTATAGACGTGTCATCACCCATATAATCCACTACTCTAACAAATCCATGGTCTAAAACAGGCAGAGCTTCGTATAAAATTTTCTCTAATTCGGGAGAAGTAACTCTTTTTGTTTGGTTTTTTTGAGACTGTTGGTCTGCAATTTCTCGCTTTTGTTCTTTTGTAAGTTTCATTTTGAATAAATTTATTGAATCTATTTAAAAGAGTTTTATATTAATATAGTTGGTTTTCCAACTATGACGATAAACGAATCTCGTAATAAACATTACGGACGTGGGGGCAGTACCCACCACCTCCACCATTTACAACTTATGGGGGTGAATTAGGATCGACGGATGTCTAAAGGTTTTTCTTTCGTACGAGATGGTTCCGACGTAACGGGCCAATTTACAAATGCTAACGAAAGTTACGCACTTGCTGCTTAATTAACTTAGTTAATTAAGTTACGGGGTTTGGGGCACCTGGCAACAGAACGCCCCTTATTTTTTAGAATTAACATTAATTTTTGAATAAAGTATTTGAGATGTTGTGTTTCCTTGTAAATTCCCAGGTCTGTAAATACCATATTTAATTCTTGGCGTTCCCCTTTTTGGAAAATGTACAACTTTATCAAAAACTATTTTGTCATTAATAAATATTGTAACTAAACCCTTCTCATTTATTATTTTTGGAATTACAATTTTAAAATTTATCCATTTTTTTAAAAAATCATTTATAGTAATTGTTTGGAATTTTTTCTCTTCATGACCACCTTTTGATTTTGCGCAATACTTCCCTTTTTTTTTTAAACATTTAAAATCTCTTAAATAATCTATTTGAAAGAATGAGAGTGATTTAGAATAACTTTCTCCTTCTATCCATTTACCCTCTTCAGTTCCCCTACCCTCTATCCAGCATTGTTTTTTTGGCTGACCATCTTTATCAAAACAATTTATAGTTCTAGTAGAATAGTTACTACACCCAGTACATTCATTGGTTTTTTTGGGATGGAATTTAAACATTAATGAGGGATAAACTGACATAAAATTTTCGTTGTAATTATGAATTTGAAAAAAAGTTTCTCTTTGACCTAAAAATCCCTTTAAAATTTTAACCTTAAAATTTATCTCATGATTTTTTTTTTTAGATAATGTATTTACTTGTGCATACTCCGCCCTTTCCCAATAAGGAGAGCCATGTCTTGACTTTTTATCTGAAGAACAACCTCCTTTGTCCTTATCTTTCAAAGTAAATTGATTATATTTTTCTCCATCAATCTTTATTATTTTTATTGAACCTTTGGGAACCTTACAATTTTTTTCAAAAGATACTGCAAACGAATGCGAAGTAAAAAGAGAAAACATCAAAACTAAAAAAACGTATAGAGATAATCTTTTCATAAACTAAGTTTAATCAATTTTACAACGAAGTGTTAGATCAAAAAATCAACCAGAAGGAAAACAAGTCATTTTGACAACGAAGTTTACAACGAAGTAGTTTTAATAAGTGAGCAAATATGCTAATTTCTAATCTATTGCCGGGCAACAGAACGCCCCTTTTACTCGCGGAGCTGGGGCGGAGTTTTCACTGAAGTTTTAGTTTTTTTTCAAAGAATTCTATCATTTTAATCTCTGAGTCTTTATCTGCTTCTTCATTATACTGACTTACTCTTCCAGCAAAATCATGATCTTTTTCTGAGGCTCTAGATAAATTTTTTATCATTTCTCTATTAAAACCATGATGTGCATTTTTGTAAATAAATATCTGTAAAATACCTGATGCTATTTGTTCAGGATCTCTTTGTTTCCACATTTTACAATTTACTGAAGAAACCCACTCATCTAACTCTCCAATAAAAACTATTACTGGCATCAATAATTTTTGTTTGCCACACGATGGATAGAAGGCAACTCCAGCATCAAACCACTGATTAACATTTTTATATAGATAGTTTTCTCTAATTAACTCACCCGCTAAAGATAAAACAGTCATACCTCCTCTGCTACCTCCAACTATTCCAAATTTATTGTTTGTCAATTTAGGATATTTATTTTTTATAAACTCAACAATACTTAATGCGCCCATACTTGCAGCTGGTCCTCTTGAAATAGTTCCTCTATCTATGCCCGTATTATAAAATATATCTAAGATAACAACTCCAAATCCTTTTTCGACTAATTTATTTGCATATCTTTGAAATGTCACAGCTGCTGCTTGAGTCATTCCTCCGCTGGTAGGAATTATTACGACATAAGGGGCAGGTTTTTTAGTTTTTGGTTTGAAATGAAATATATAGTAGTTATCTCCAGATGGTTTCTCACCTCTTTGTTTTTGAACCATTGTAAGAGGATACTTGATGCCATCAATTTTTTTTACTTTGGGAAAATTTTTACACTTTGGATTATATTTGCAGGATAATTCCTTTTCCTCTTTGAGATTTTTACCTTCATATTTTTCTGCATTAACAACCCCGCTCCACAACAAACCCAGAACCACGATCGCTAAAAGTTTTTTCACTTAATTTTTAATATATGCATCTGGATAGTTAGTAAGATGCTCATCCGAAATCGGGGTCATTACAGCAGTTTCTATAACAGCTCCAGCTTCCCTTCTTTTCTCAGTAAGTTGCTTATCATCCCTAAAAGCTTGGAGTGCTTCCATGTTTGGAAATTGCATTACTGTATGTAGTTTTGATGGATCGTCTTTTTGTGTGCCTGCAAAAATAAACTTTATTCCATGTTCTTTTAATTTTTCGTCCTCAGCATAAACCATCTCTTTCCAGGTTTTAAATCCTTTAGTAATTGTAATTTCACCTTTGACTAATATTCCCATGTTAACCTCCTTATTTATATTTTAAAAATTTTTTTGCGTTCCATGATACTAGCATAAGTTTTGGCGGAGTTGGGGCAGAATTTTCATTAAAGTTTTAGTTTTTTAAATTTTTTTTCAACTATATCCTTAATTACTTTAGGCATAAATGAATAGTAACGACTTTGATTTTTTTGTTTAAAAGATGGAATTCTTTTATTATTTTTTATTAAATAAATTAGTCTTAAAACCATCTGAACACAATAAAGTGTATTTTTTAATCTTAATTGATGAATTTTCATGTTCTTTTGTAATTTAATTTTTTTTAAAAAAATAATATCTCCATCATCAAGTTTATAACTAAGTTTATGTAAGCAAGAATATAGATTAAAATTATTATGATATATTGACCAATAATGGCTATCTAATCCTCTGAATTCTTGTGGGTTTCCACCGTGCAAATTAAAAATTTTATTTTTAAATTTTTTTATAATTTCTTTTCTAATTTTTCTTGTTCCAAAAACAATTAAATATTTAATCTTATGTTTTTTTAATATTTTAAAAATAATATTGTCGTTTATATTTTTGATAGCATAACTTTTTCCTTTGAAATTAAATCTTTTATTTTGAAAACAAATCTTTTTTTCATAAATTTCCCTTTTTTTTTCAAATATAGTATCAATTTGAAATTTAGGCTTTATATAAGTTGTTTCGCAAATATTTATTATATTCTTGTATTTTTTAAATATTTGATTCTCAAAAAAAGTATGATGTGTTGTTTTTGTTGTTAATATCGCTATCATATTTAATTGTTAAAGTTCGAATATTTAAATAACATATTTTCAACTAAAGATAATTTTTTGATTAAAAAATTAAGATTTGTGTTATGAGTTAACAAAAATCCTTTTTAAATTGAAAAGGTTGGAGTTTTTATTATTAAATCCAAATTCTGCTGATGGACACATCATAATACCTTTATTTTTTAATAGCTTAATTTCTCTTTTACCAAAAGTATGTTTTAAACCTTCTGGATAACTGTAATGTTTAATTTTAATTTTTGCATTTTTTTTAATAGCCTTTATTGAGTTATAAATTTCTTTTTTTGCGTCCCTATCATTTAAAAAAGATAATATGGAATGATTTACCGTATGTCCACCGATAGTAAGATACTTACATTGATTTAACTTTCTAACTTGATTCCAGTTCATCTTTTTATCTAAAATATTATTTAAATCATTTAATTTATAATTAAACCCTAGTTGTTTTTTTATATTTGAAACTAATTTGTTAAAGTCTGTTTTATCTTTTTTTGCTAAATAACGAATAGAGTTTAAAAAACTTATTTTGTTTTTATTATTATTAATTACAAATTTTTGATTAAAGATATTTATAATTTTTTTTGTTTTTACTTTTTCAATCATATGTTCTACTTTATCAATCCAGGACGTTTCATTTTTTTGAATAAATGAAGTTGTTACATAGAAAGTGGCATGTAATTTTTTTTTTTTTAAAATTGGGGCAGCAATCTTGTAATTATTGTAAAAACCATCATCAAAAGTTATTGAATAAGAATAGTCTTTAAAATTTTTTTTATTCTTAATATTATCATAAACTTGATCTAAGGACATACAGTTACCTTTTTTTTTCAGATCATTTAATACTTTTATAAATTCTTTTTTTAATAAATGTTTTTTTGTGTAGTTTCTAATTTTAAATGGATTTCTATCTATAACTCCATGAAACAAAAAAATTACATTACCTTTTTTTTTTAAATATTTAGAATAATTTTTCATAGATTTTTTTATAACATTTATAATTTGTCATTTCAAAAACTATATATTTCTTTCAAAATTTTCTTAATCTTTTTATCAGTTGTGCTCGCGTACAGATCAAAAAGTATAAACTTTAAAACATCTTTGTAGTGGCGATAGTCTTTCTCGTTACCGTAATTATTAAAATTCATAGTAGATAGGTGTGTAGTTGTAGGTTTAGAAATATTTGAAACTTTTATGTTAGTTTTGGGTCTTAATAGTTTAGATTTTAAGATAATAAAGTTAATGTCTCTATCTTTTTTAGGCCAAATTTTATCTGGTAAATCTTCATTCAATTTTTTGGCTAAACCGATGTTATCATCATATTTACTTTTTTCTTGAGCATTATTATTTTCCTTTACTAATTTAATATATAAAAAAAAATTAGGGTTTGTTATGACTAAATCTTCTACTACAATTAAATTAGAAAAAAGTGATTTAGGGTCAATTTTCAAACTAATCTCATCTGCTTCAAATATGTTTTTAAAGTGAAAATTTTTTGAATTTAAAATTTCTAAATTTTTTATGTCAATATAACCTGAATAATTAAAACTTATTTG
>CACGMG010000024.1 GCA_902574045.1 uncultured Pelagibacteraceae bacterium
TATTTACGTAGCGATGGTTTTAGAGAATATAAAGCTATATTGGGATTTTTTGGACCCTACATATATAGCTTTATTTTTCAAGTTGGGGTTTTTAAAGCTAATCTAATCGCATGTAGAAAACATTTATTAAGAAAAAAAAATGGAACAATCGTTAATCCCTCACAGCTTAATGAGAAATGGTTTAAAGAAATAAAAACTATTGCACAAAATAAAAACAAGCTTTTATATGTAGGGAGAATGAGAGTTGAAAAAGGTATATTTTCACTTTTGAACATTTTAAAGGACACAAAATATTTGTTAACTATTGTTACTTCTGAAAAAGAGGTAAAATTAGACGAAATATATAATAATGTAAATTTAATGAATTTTGAAAATAATAATGATGAAATTATCGATATTTATGACGATCATAGTATTTTTGTTTTACCATCATTTACAGAAGCACACCCGCAAGTCTTAGACGAGTCACTTGCAAGATGTAGGCCTGTAATTGTATTCAAAGATATTGAACACGTAAAAAGGGATAGAGAGGGAGTTTTTGTTTGTGAAAGAAATTTAAAGTCTTTTGAGGAAACAATTAACTATATAAATGATAATTATGATGATATTGCAGGTAAAATTAAAAATAATAAACTTCCAACTAAAATGAGCTTTATTAGCGAATTAAAAAAAATTTTATCGACATAATTACATGAAATCTAAAAAACTTAAGAATAAAATGATCATCCTCTGCGGAGGCAGGGGTAAAAGAATGGGTAAAATCACGGACACTATACCTAAACCCCTTATCAAGATAAAAAATAAACCAATTATAGAACATAAGATTAGGTATTATAAAACTCAAGGTGTACAAAATTTTATTTTTTGTTTAGGGTATAAATCCAGACAACTTAAGAAATTTTTGTTAAAAAAAACTATAAATAGTATTTATCATGATGCAGGATTACATGTAGGAATACTTAAAAGAATTTTTCTAGTAAAAGAAAATATTACAGATAACACGATTATAAGCTATGGAGACACACTAGCAAAAATCAATTTTAAAGATTTAATAAAAAAACACGAAAGTTCAAAATGTTTAATGACTATAGTTGCAGCGCCCATTCAAAACCCTTTTGGCCTGATTAATTGGGATCAAAAAGGAAAAGTTGTTGATTTTAAGGAAAAACCTATACTTAATCACTTTATTGGTTATTCAGTAATAAATCCAAATTTTTTTAATAAAGTGAATAAACGTATTATGAATTTAAAAAATGGCAAAGGTATAATCGAAGCTATTAAATATTTGATTAGGATAAAACAAGTTAATATATATAAGTTTAATAAACTACAGATTACAATTAATTCTCAAGATGAATTGAAATATGCGAAATTAAATTATAAAAAATATTTTACATTGTAAAATGATAAAAAACAAAAAAATTTTAATTACTGGAGGAGCAGGCTTTATAGGCTCTCACTTAACTAATAGATTATTAACTGAAGGAGCTAAAGTATCTGTAATCGTAAAATATAATAGCATTATTGACTGTCCTAGACTCGTTAAAATATGGGATAAAGTAGATATTATCGAAGCAGATTTAAGAAACACCGACTCAGTTGGTGAAATGAAAAAAATGAACTTTGATGTGGCTTTTCATCTGGCAGCATACAATCACGTAGGAGATAGCTTTAAACATGTTCTTGAAAATGTAAACTCAAACCTTGTTTCAACGATTAATCTTTTAAATCATGGTCCCAAAATAAAAAAAGTTATCCATATGGGTACTTCAGAAATTTACGGCCTTCAAAGGAAGTTACCCTTTGATATTAAAGAAAAACCAAATCCAATGTCACCATACGCTGTAACTAAATTTGGAAGTGAATTATTCTCAATACTAAAAGCAAAAAGTAGTAAATTAGATTTATTATGTGTCAGACCATTTAATACATTTGGACCATTTCAAAGTGAAAAAGCTATAATTCCGGAAATAATAATTAAATGCCTTCTCGATAGAGAAATTAAAACTACTGGAGGAAAACAAACACGAGAGTTTAATTACATAGACAACATAATTGATGGAATTCTATATTTAAATAAAAAGGTGAAGAATAGCTTTGAACCTATAAATATAGGAAGCAATCAACCTATATCAATAAAAAATTTAGTAAAAAAAATACATAGTTTTACTGGCTCCCAATCAAAATTAAAAATTGGTTCTTTAAAGTATAGGCCAAATGAGATTTGGAAAATGCAAGCTAACAATAAATTTATAACCTCGAGGGGTTGGAAACCTAAAACAAGTTTTGACAAAGGTTTAAAAGATACAATTACTTGGTATAAAAAATTTCGTAGATCTTACTTAGATAAAAGCAGTGATTTTAGAAATTTATAATTGGAGAGGTGGCCGAGTGGTTGAAGGCGCACGCTTGGAAAGCGTGTAAACGGGCAACTGTTTCAAGGGTTCGAATCCCTTTCTCTCCGCCACGATCATCTAAAAAGATAATAATAATATTTTCTAAACTTAGTATAATATTTTGAGTTCTTATAGTTTTTAAAAAAAAATTTAAAGTAGTTTTTAGATTGATTGGCAAATAAGTCGTAAAAATATTCTATACCCATTCTTTTAGCATATTCTTTTTCATATTTGATTAATTCCTCTTTAGTATAAGCCAATCCATTGTCTCCATATTTAGGAACTATATTATTAAAATTTATAACTGGATCGTAAAGACTACTAAGATTGTGAAGTTGAGTTTTCATAAAATTTCCAATAAGCAAATCATCAAAAAT
Source organism: uncultured Pelagibacteraceae bacterium (assembly GCA_902574045.1). Classification (GTDB taxonomy): domain Bacteria; phylum Pseudomonadota; class Alphaproteobacteria; order Pelagibacterales; family Pelagibacteraceae; genus Pelagilacustribacter. The sequence goes on from CACGMG010000024.1 coordinate 2,774, forward strand.
ACTGTATTTGCAAGCTTCAACTAGACTATTTCTTGGCAACTCAAAAGAAATACCTCTATCAATTGGACCCTTCATTTTTAAATTAAAATCTTTTTTGCCTACAGTAAAATTTATGAATCCAACTTTATCTTGAAGCTCTTCAAACTTATCGAAGTAATCTTTTATAATTTTTTTATCCTCAATTTCTAAAGGATCAGACCAATTGTCATTGAAATCAATAGATTTTTTTATAGCTAATTTATTCTTTTTTAGGGGCAAGCTTTTAATATCCCCGTCTTTCTCACTGTTAATAAATGCAAAAGGCTCAACGAAGGTAATGTCTTTATGAATACCATTTTTATACTCTTTCATCGGGGTTACATATTTGTTTGCCCATACCGAATCCTCTCTTTGGTATTCATGAAAAGAACTAAAAGGAACAACATAGTTTGCAGAAAATAACTTAGCAATTAACGACAAATAGTCACCCACAGGATGTTTATTCGCTGCAAGAGGTTCTATAAAGTTATTTTCTTTATCATAAAAATTTATCATATCAGCATCTCCCCAACCACTAATAGAGAGAAGAAATTTACGCTTATAATTTTTTATTACTTTTCTAATAAATCTACTGCACATAGGACCTGCATCATTCAAATTAATGAAAATATCATCATTTATTTTTATTAATAAAATTGTATCTTGAATTTTAGTGCTAACACTCATAACCGAAATATTTTTTGACAGTTTGGTCCATACTCTTTCTTCTAAAATCCTAACATTAAAACCTTGAGACTTAAGATCATTAAACATTCTCTTTCCAACATGATCACCTAAAATAATTATATTATTTTTAAATTTGTGAACTGAGTCAGGGTTTAAATGATCAGGATGACCATGTGAAAAAAAAATATATTTAGAGGATAAAATATCTTGATGAATTTCTTTCGGAATTTCATATGGCAAATACCAACTTCCAAAATAAGCGTAGTGATCTGAACCTAACCAGGGGTCAGTAGATAAAATAGGTATCTTATCATAAGCCACTACAGTAGCATTACCAATTGTTTGTGCACCAATCATATTTAAATTATCTTAATACAAGCTTGTCTTGTTCCAAATGCGATATATTTGAATTTTTCTTTTTCTATTTCTTCTATAAAGGCTTTATATTCGTATTTCTCCCAATTAGGAAAACCGTAAAATTCATCAAATAAGATTATTGTTCCTGATTGTAAATTTTTTTTTATTGATTTTAAGACAAAAGAAGTGGACTCATACGTATCTAAATCAAAATGTACAAACGCTATTTTTTTTTGCATTTTCCGAAAAAAAATTTTCAATTGTTTCCTCTACCCACCCATCAATTAACTTAACATTACTTTTTACTTTAGGCTTTTTACCTTTTAAATCAAAAGTTCCAGGTGGGTTAAATTCTTCAGTCATCCATTCATTTTTCAATCCTTCAAATGAGTCAAAACCATATATTTGAGCATTAATTTTTTCTAAACTTTTTGCGAAAAGGTTAATAGAGTCTCCTTTAAATACACCAAATTCTAGAAATAAACTTTCTTTATCGAATTGTTTTACTGCTTCATTTATTGCAAAACTTCTAATAGAGTTATCATCTGAAAAAATATATGAGTTTTTAAAGTAACTTTTAAAATTCTCGTAGCTATTTTTAGCCACGTCTTCAAAATATAACTCTGCGGGAGATAATGGTTGAGGTTTTATTTTTAATTTATTGTTTAAAAATATTATAAATTTTTTTAAAATATTTAATAAATAATTTTTAATCATTAGTTTATAAGCTCAAAATAACTGTTTTCTTCAAATTAAGGATCAGTTGTAATACTACTTATTTAAATTGTATCATTTTTTTTATATTTTTAAAATTGCTTTTTTTAATGAGTTACTTAAATTGACAAAATGAAAATTTTTGATTGTTTTATTTACTCTGATGAAGATATGCTCCTAGATATACGTTTAAATACGTTATCAAAATTTGTAGATAAGTTTGTAATTGTTGAGGCGAATTATAAACATAATGGAGATGAGAAAAAGCAAAATTTTAATATAAAAAATTTTAAAAATTATGCGAGTAAAATAGATTATATATTCATTAACAACACTCCCGATGAATTGAATATAGTTAGCAAAGATGACAGTGAAGATATTCAAAATTCAAAAAAAATAAGAAATTCGATAATACTAGAGCATTATCAAAGAAACATGATAAATGAAGGCTTAACTTCAGCAATAAATAATGACCTAATCCTGATATCTGATATAGACGAAATTCCAATTTTGGAAAATATAGATTTAGAAAAAAAAAAAAATGATTTAATCTTTTTTAAACAAAAAATGTTTTATTATAAATTTAATCTTTTATATGAAAACTTTGACTGGATAGGCTCAAAAGCTTGTAGAAAGAAATCATTTATTTCACCCCAGTGGTTGAGAGACACGAAAAACAAAAAATATCCCTTTTGGAGACTGGATACGTATTTAAGTAAAAATAAATATATTAATGTAAATTTAGTGGAAAATGGTGGATGGCATTTTACTCAAATAAAATCATCTAAAGATATTTTTTCAAAATTAAATACTTTCGCACATCACGTTGATTTCAAAGGAAGTGGATTGAAACTAGATGATATTAGCAAAGCAGTTAAAGAAAAAAAAATTTTATATGATCATTCGGCAGATAAAGATATGCAAGACCATAAGTGGATTGGAACAAAAACTCTTAAAAGGACGAGTTTAAAACTGATGCCTAATTATATTTCTAAAAATCAGAGTAAATTTAAAGATTGGATTGACTCATGATAATTTACGTCTCAAGAACAACAGATTTAATTTATTAGAATTTATAACCTTATATTTATTTTTTGTAAGATAATTTTTTATTTCATTTCTCATTTTCTTAAGAAAGAAAGGAGCTTCTATCATTATGATGGTTGGTTTCATTTTTGATATTTTAATTAGCTTTAAAACTTCTAGATCTTTCCCCTCAATATCAATAGTTACAAAGTCAACTTTTCCAATTTTTAGTTTATATTTCTTAATTAAATCTTTCCAAGTAAGGGCAAATCCTGTTTTAGTTTTATAGTTATTTTTGTGTATTCTTTTTAAAAAACTTAAATATTTTTTGTCAGCAGTTGTTTCAACAGAAAGAGGGTCGTTATTTGGAATATAGTATTTTATCTTCTCTCTTTTTTTAGATATTATTTCACATAAGTTTTGATCATTCGGCCTAACCAGATTAAATAAATCAATATTAATTTTAGATAGATCAATATTAATTCCAGTCCACCCGCTTCTCTGAAGTAGTGCTGTATTATTATCTTTGTATGGATGACCACACCCAATATCTATGTAAAATCCTTTTTTATTTTTGAAATATTTTTTGACTATTGTGTCTTCATTTACTTGAGAGCAGGATTTTTTGATAAAATATTTAAAATTTCTTATATAAATATTATAATAAAGATATGGTTTGTATAGCCAACGATTTCTAATAGCTAGTTTTAAAAAATAATTTTTTTTACGCATAAACTTATTTTACTTATCAACATGCAATTAAAAAGAGTTAATTTATTTGTGTCGAATCAACTAATATACATTTGAGGTGGCGGAGGGAGACTAAAACCACCTCCACCTTATACCCTTTTTATTCCAATAATTTTTAAATTTGCAGTTTTTTGAATTTTTTTAATTGTTTTTTCTATATCCATTATAACAGTTTTTTTTGCTGGACCATAAGCATGTATTAGTTTTTTTTTTGATAAGACAACAGCCACATGCCCTTTCCAAAAAATGATGTCATTTTTTTTAATATTCTTAAGATTAATATTTTTTTTAAAATATTTAACTTGATCTTTTGTGTCTCTAGGGCAGTACTTATTATTAAAATTTAAAAAAACCTGAATTAAAGCTGAGCAATCTATACCTTTAAAAGATTTTCCACCCCATTTATATTTTATATCCTTAAACATACTTATTTTCTTAAAGAAGTTTTTTTCCTTAAATCGTATTGGCTTAGTCTCACTTTGATTTACCCAGCCTTTATCAAATCTTAGATATCTTGATTTTTTATCAATCACCTTAATTTTTGAACCATAGGTAAGCTCATTTACCTTTTTCTTATTTGGAAACAAATATATCTTTGCTTTTAGCTTATTAATTTTATGCGTTGGTTTTAAATACGATCTAAATGTTTTTTTTTTGGATATAACCTTGGTAATTGTCTTCTTTAATTTTAATTTTAAACCATCTCTTAGTTTTTTTTGGTGATAGAAAAACTTTCTCCATATATCATCTGAGTTACAATTTCTGATTTTATAGAAGCCTTTTTATGTAAATTTATTATTGAGTAAGTACTTGTCTGATATTTAGTCATTAAGTTTTAACTTTTTTCTAATTGTATATAAAAATATTAATGAGGGGATAACCATTATTGCAGTAATTATGAAAAATAGCCCCCAGTCTCCATTCAACCAATCTACTAATGCACCAGAGGAGGCAGCTAGAGTTGTTCGTCCGGCGGTTCCGATTGAGGCAAGCAAGGCATATTGAGTAGCTGTATAAGTACGATCTACTAACATTGAAATAAAAGCAACAAAAGCGACAGTCGCAAAAGCTGCTGCCATATCATCGAATATTACTGCTATCGCAAAAAGTAATTCTGATTTTCCAGACCAAGCTAATAACGTAAACAGTAAATTTGTTAAAGCCATCAAGATACCAGATACAAACATTGCTTTAATTACACCTGAGCGAATAGCGAACAAACCTCCTAATAAAGTAAAAATTACTGTTGTAACCCATCCTAAACCTTTAGAATACAAAGCTATATCTGATTTAGTAAAACCAATCTCTTTATAGAAAATAACTGACATTCTTCCAAGAAAAGCTTCTCCAATTTTAAAAAGGAAAATAAAAGCCAGTATCGCAATCGCAACTTTAAAACCATTTTTTCTAAAAAAGCTTAGTATGGGGCCAGCAATGGTCCCTGAAATCCAAGAAAAAATTTTTGTAAAAATATTTGATGCTGAAAAATATTTTTTCTCAATCATTTTATCGGTTTTTCTTTGTGATTTTTTTCTATCTGTAGGCTGAGGTTCATTAATAAACATCAAACCAATATTACAGACTATAATTACCACTCCTAAAACAAGAAAGGTAACTTGCCAATAATTTTTAAATCCAATATTTTGAAAAAATTCAGCTGAATTTAAAGCTATCACACCACCTAATTTGTAGCCTGTCCACCAACCAACAACCGCCATAGCTGCACCAGCTTGCATCGACTTTCCCTCTTTTTCCCCAATTTGTTCTATCCTAAGAGCATCAACAGTTATATCTTGAGTAGCAGACGCAATAGCGATGATCAAACCAATGCTAATTACCAAAGTTAAATTTGCGGTTGGATTTATTAAGCTCCAACCAGCTAAACTTAATAGAATTATAGTTTGCATTGAAACAATCCATCCTCGTCTATGACCAATTTTATCTGTCAATAAAGGAATTCTAATTCTATCAATTAAAGGTGCCCACAAATAATTAAAGGCGTAAACTGCAAAAATTAATCCTGCCCAACCAATTGTGCTTCGACTTAATCCATCTTCTTTGAGCCATAGACTTAAACTACTACCTATTAGTACCCATGGAAATCCACTTATAGCTCCAAGTAATAAAATTCTGATCATTCTTCTGTCAAAATAAACAGAAAAAGTTTCAGACAAAGTTTGCTTTTTGTATATTTTCATAATTTATTTTATTAACTTCTCCAAAATGAAGGAAAAAATAAAACTAAAACAGCAAATAATTCTAATCTACCCAACAACATACCAAATGACAGTATCCATTTTGATAAATCAGGTATAGCTTTATAGTTTCCATTTGGACCGATCATATCACCTAAACCTGGTCCTACGTTAGATATTGCACTGGCTGCACCTGATATAGCTGTAAGAAAATCAAGCCCAGAAATAGATAATAACATTGCAATTATTAAAAAAATAAACAAAAAAGAAAAAATAAATACAATAATTGAATTGATGAAATTATCAGATATTTTTTGATTATTGTATTTTGATATAATTATACTATTAGGAAAT
>CACGMG010000025.1 GCA_902574045.1 uncultured Pelagibacteraceae bacterium
AAAGTCAGATGTTCAAGGATCAAGCGAGGCATTAAAAATGGCTATAAATAAAATTAAGCACAACGAGGTGGAGTCTAAAATAATTTTATCCGACATAGGCATGATAAATGAGACTGACGTATCTTTAGCAAAAGCATCAAATGCAATATTAATTGGTTTTAACGTGAAGCCAAATAGAGAAGCAAAAAAATTAGCTGAAGAACAAAAAGTTGATATAAAGTATTTTAATATAATTTATGAAGCTCTTGAACATGTAGAAAAATCTCTTTCTGGCTTATTAGAACCTGATATAAAAGAAACAGTTCTAGGTTCGGCTGAAATACAGAAAATATTTAAGGTATCTAAAGCTGGTAAGATTGCAGGATCTAAAGTTTTAAATGGAGAAATTAAAAGCAAGTCTAAAGCGAGAATTATAAGAGATGGAGTTGTAGTTTATAGTGGCGAAATACAAAGTTTGTTTAGAGAGAAAAACCAAGTCAAAGAGGTTGGCACAGGATTAGAGTGTGGAATAAGTATTAAAGATTTTATAGATTTTAAGGAAAAGGATGTTATCGAGTCATATCAAGCAGAAGAAATACAAAGGTCAATATAATGGGTAATCAAACCTCACAAAGAACTTTTAGCCAAAGACAATTGAGAGTGGGAGAGTTGGTCAAGCAAAATTTGGGTGAGCTTTTCATCAGAAATGAGGCTAAAATCCCTTCAATAAATTCGAAATTGATAACTGTAACAGAAGTGAGAATGACACCAGATTTGAAAACAGCTAGAGTCTATGTGATCCCTTTAGGAGGAATAGATATGAAAGAAACAGTTAGTGTCTTGACGGAATACTCGCATCTTGTTAGAAGAGCGCTATCTAAGAGGCTAGATATTAAGTTTCTTCCTAAACTTACATTTGTAGAAGATAACTCATTTGAATACGCTGAAAAGATTGAAAATATAATTAAAGAAATAAAAAGAAATGATACACAAAAAAAAAGATACAATTAAATCTCTAGCAATTCATGATAGTGATGTAGGGTCAACTGAAATTCAAATAGGTTTATTAACTGATAAGATCTCAAAGCTTTCAGAACATTTTAAAATAGCAAAAAAAGATAAGCACTCCTCAGTAGGATTAACAAAATCGGTAAACAAAAGAAAAAAATTATTGGTTTATCTTAAAAAAAGAAATCCTGAGTCTTACCAAAAAGTTATCAAACAACTAAATTTAAGGAAATAATGTTTAAAATAAATAAAGAAGAAATTACAGTAAATGGAAAAAAATTAATATTAGAAACAGGTAAAGTGGCTCGACAAGCAGATGGAGCTGTCATTGCAACTTCTGGTGAAACAGTCGTGATTGCAACAGTAGTAGGGGCAAAAAAATTAAAAGACGGTCAAGATTATTTTCCATTATCAGTTAATTATCAAGAAAAATATTATGCGGCAGGAAAAATTCCGGGGGGATATTTTAAAAGAGAAGCAAGACCTACTGAAGCAGAAACTTTAATATCGAGACTCATTGATAGGCCTATAAGACCTTTATTTCCTTCTAGTTTTTTAAATGAAGTTCAGTTACTTCCTACAGTTCTTTCTTATGATGGAGAAAATCAACCAGATATATTATCAATAATTGCCTCTTCCGCTGCTTTAGCAATATCAGGACTTCCTTTTAAAGGTCCTATTGCAGCAAGTAGAGTTGGGTATAAAGAAGGAAAATTTTTATTAAACCCCTCTATAGAAGAATTAAAAGATTCCGAATTAGATTTAGTTGTTGCAGGCACTAAAGATGCAGTTTTAATGGTTGAGTCCGAAACCTCTGGATTGTCAGAAAAAGTAATGCTAGATGCTGTAAAATTTGGTCACGAAAACTTTGTACCAATAATTGAGTCAATTGAAAAACTAGCAAAAAAGACTAGCAAATCAAAATGGAAAGTAGAAGAAGTTGATCATTCAGATGTTAAAAAGAAAATAACTGATAAATTTGAAAGCGACCTTAGAAACGCCTTCAAAGAAATTGATAAAAAGAAACGATCTACAGCCATTTCAGAAATAGAAGCGCAAGTTAAAGAAATATTTGTAGAGGATGAAGCGGTTACTGAAAATCAAGCTATGGCACAGTTAAAGTCTTTAGAAAAAGATATCGTTAGAACAGCTATATTAAAAGATAAAAAAAGAATCGACGGAAGGGGTTTAGCTGATGTAAGAAAAATCCAATGTGAAGTTGGAGTACTGCCTAGAGCCCATGGTTCTGCTTTATTCACTAGAGGTGAAACTCAAGCTCTAGTAGTCACAACTTTAGGAATGTCTGATGATGAACAAAGATTAGAGAGCCTAGATGGAATGAAAAGATCAAATTTTATGTTACATTACAATTTTCCTCCTTTTTCTGTGGGAGAATGTGGAAGAATTGGGACTGGTAGAAGAGAAATTGGACACGGTAAATTAGCTTGGAGAGCTATTAATTCATCATTACCACTAAAAGAAAATTTTCCTTACACTTTAAGAGTTGTTTCAGAAATTACTGAATCTAATGGATCATCTTCAATGGCAACAGTTTGTGGAACTTCCTTGTCGTTAATGGATGCAGGAGTTCCTATTAAAGAACCTGTTGCAGGTATTGCGATGGGATTGATTAAAGAAGGAGATAAATTTTCAGTACTTTCAGATATTTTAGGTGATGAGGATCATTTAGGAGATATGGATTTTAAAGTTGCTGGGACTAAAGATGGTATAACTTCTCTTCAGATGGACATCAAAATTACAGGTATCACATTTGAAATTATGGAAAAGGCTTTAGATCAGGCGAAAGCTGGTAGAGAACATATTTTAGGTGAAATGAATAAAGCACTTAAGTCCTCTAGAAAAGAATTTTCAAAACACACCCCTAAAATGGAGACCGTGCAGGTTGATAAAAAAGATATAGCTACAGTAATAGGTAAAGGAGGGGCGACAATAAGAGAAATTGTTGAGACATCTGGAGCTAAAGTAGATGTAAAAGATACTGGGGAGGTAACGGTTGCGGCGCCAGATGAAGAGTCTAGAAATAAAGCAATTGAATTTATTAAAAGTCTTGTAGCCAAACCTGAGATGGGAAAAATTTATAAAGGAAAAGTAGTTAAAATAATGGAATTCGGTGCTTTTGTAAATTTTCTAGGTAAACAAGATGGATTAGTTCACATATCTGAATTAGCAGCAAAAAGAGTTGCTAAAGTAGGTGATGTAGTAAAAGAAGGCGATGAGGTTTCAGTTAAAGTTGTTGGTTTTGATAGAGGAAAAGTAAAATTATCTATCAAGCAAGCTGTAGCTTAATTTAAATTTTATATTCAAAATTTTGTGTTTCTTTATTGACCTGCAGCTCAAATGCCCCGTTTCTTAAATGAAAATTTCTAGCCATATCTGTTAAAGGAGATAGAGTAACCAGTCTATTCAAGTGATTGGATTTTTTAATTTTTTTGAATACTTCTTTCACAATTAATTTTCCTCCTCCCTTTTTTTTCGACCAAACTGTATATGCAATTGCTATTTTTCCAACTTTTTGATCTCTTAAGGCACTTTGTAAATGAGCATCCTTTGTCATTAAATCAAGTTCATTCACTGATGTTGGTATTGCATTGGCAAAACCAAAACACATAATAGCACAAATTTCTTTTTTATACTTTACGCCATAGATTTTTCGACCATAACTTGTTCTAAATTTTATATCTAACTCAGGTCTAATTGGATCTTCTTCAATATTGCACGTTTTGAGCTCTATTAATTCTGCACCTTTAACCCAATCAAAAAAATTTGCAAATTTTTCTTTTACTTTTTTATTAAAATTTTTCATTTTCTATTTAAAGATTTTCAGACTAATTAAGGTTTACTATTTTCTCAATTTAGAATTGTAATTTTTGCAGGTTAAGTGATGTTTTTGGGATCAGGCATACCAACTTTATTATATCCAGCATCTACATAATGAATTTCTCCAGTAACACCATTGGCTAGATCACTTAATAAATATAAGGCCGAATTCCCCACATCATGAATATCTACATTTCTTTTTAAAAAGGAGTGATTTTCATTCCATTTATACAAAAATTTTGCATCTCCGATAGCTGAGGCCGCTAATGTTTTTATAGGACCAGCACTTATAGCATTAACTCTTATGCCCTTCGCCCCCAGGTCTCTTGCAAGATATTTAACACTGGCTTCTAAAGCTGATTTACACACACCCATAACATTATAATTTGGAATAGCTTTACTTGACTCATAAGTCAAAGTAATCAAGCTACCTCCTTTCTTCATTATTTTTGAAGCCTCTTTAGAAACTTCTGTAAATGAAAAACATGAAATTAACATACTTTTCAAAAAATTTTCTCTGGTTGTATTTAAATACTCTCCAGATAATTCTGATTTATCCGAGAATGCAACTGCATGCACAACAAAATCAATTTCACCCCACTCAGACTTTATGTCCTCAAAAAGTTTTATAACTTGATCTTTATTCTCAACGTCACAGCTAAAAGTAACTTTAGAATTAAGTTTTTCCGCAAGAGGAATTACTCTTTTTTTTAAAGCATCTCCAAGATATGTAAAAGCTAAGTCCGCACCCGCTTCTGCAAGTTTTTGTGAAATACCCCAAGCTATAGAACGCTCGTTAGCAACG
>CACGMG010000026.1 GCA_902574045.1 uncultured Pelagibacteraceae bacterium
CACAAGTTGGATGTAGTTTAACTTGCACTTTTTGTAGATCTGGAACTCAAAGACTAGTTAAAAATCTATCTGCTTCAGAAATTGTTAGCCAAATAATGTTAGTAAAAAATAAATTAAAAGATTGGGGAGATCAAAAAAAAGTTTCAAATATTGTTTTTATGGGACAAGGAGAGCCTTTGATAAATATGAAAAACCTTAAAACATCAATTCAAATACTTAAAGACAAAAGAGGATTAAATTATGGAAATAAAAAAATTACAGTTTCGACTTCAGGTATTGCTAACAAAATACCAGAGGCTGCTAAAGAAATAGGAACTTATCTTGCTTTAAGCCTTCATGCTCCAAATGATAAATTAAGAGAAGAGATAATGCCAATAAATAAAAAATTCAAAATAAAAGAGTTAATTCAACAGTTAAAATATTATACTTCAGTTGTAAATGAGCCAATATTTTTAGAATATGTAATGTTAAAAGATATTAATGACTCTGAAGATTGCGCAAAGCAATTGGTAAAACTAATGAGTCAATTTCCGAGTAAGGTTAATCTCATAGAGTTTAATTCATGGCCTGGTGTTAAATTTAAACCTACAGAAAGAAAAGATATAGAAAAATTTTCCAAATATATTCAGGATAAAGGATATATGTCATTTATTCGTAGAAGTAGAGGAGATGACGTCTTGGCTGCTTGTGGACAGTTAAGAACTAAAAGTGAAAAAAAAACTAATTCCCATTAATAAATTGAGTTTTAGTAAATATCGTATATTTTAAGAAAATGGAATCGTTACTTATAATTTTAATTTGCATACTGATTATTGTGAATATTGGTATGTTTTTCTTACTTATGAAAAAAAATCCAGAAGTCAAAGAGGATAAAACTGAACAAGTTTTTAAAGATGAAATTAGCGCTCTAAGAAATTCTTTCAACCAATCATTTGGATCTATGTCTAAAGATATTGCTAAAGATATGACCGGCGCATTATCAAGAGTTGATGAAAAAGTCTCAGTATTCAATCAACAAGTTAGTGAGTTAAACAAAAGTCAAGATAATTTCAGTAGAATTTTAAGTGGAGTAAAAAGTTATGGCACTTTGGCAGAATTCGGATTAGGCGCACTTTTAAAAGATTTATTACCCGCCTCTCAGTTTGTTGCTAATATAAAAATGAAAGATGAAACTTCAGAGACAGTAGAATTTGCAATAAAGCTGCAAGATGTTTTGCTTCCTATAGACAGTCATTGGCCGATTGAAAAATACAAAGCTATTGATGATGCTTATAATGCTAATGATAAAGAAGCTCAAACCGAGGCAAGGAGAGATTTGGCTTCAGCATTTAGATTAAAAGCTAAAACTGTAAACGCAAAATATATTGTTCCTCCAAAAAGTACAGATTTTGCCATTATATATGTTCCTACAGAAGGATTGTTTTCAGAGCTTTCTAGCTATAGAGATCCCAAAACAAAAGAATTACTACTTCAAGAATTAAGAACAAAATATAAAGTTACAATCTCAGGACCAAATACTCTATCTGCTATATTACAATCATATCATCTAGGATTTCAAACTCTAAAGGTCCAACAGCATGCAACTCAAATTTACAGCGATTTAAGAAACGTAAGCTCAAGATTTGAAAAACATTTTGAAGGAATTAAGGATCTTAGAAAAAAATTAGAGCAAGCAATGTCAGCAACTGATGTTTTTGGAAGAGATGCTAGATCAATAATGAATACACTTGGAAATATAAAAGATCCAGAGCAAGTAAAAGATTCTTTTGAAAAAAATCCAGAAAAGATAAAAGTTCTCAAGTAAATAAAAATGTCAAATTTTGTCTTTTATGATTTTGAGACCAGTTCATCTAATAAGTATTGGGGTCAGATAATTCAAATTGGCGCTATATTAACCAATGATAATCTAGACGAATTAGATCGTTTTGATTCAAGGTGCAGGTTAAGTCCTGGCATAATACCTGAGGCCATGGCTTTGATTGTAAACAAGTCTTCACCTAAGATGTTAAAAAACTCAAATCTTTCTCACTATGAAATGATTAGACAATTTGTAGAAACATTAAAAAGATGGGGTAAAGCTACTTATGTTGGATTTAATAGTATAGAATTTGACGAAGAATTTTTAAGGTCTACTCTTTTTCAAACTTTAGAGTATCCATATATTACAAGTACAAATGGAAATACAAGAGGAGACGTTCTTAGTTTGGCACGTGCAGCAAATCTTTATTACCCTAACACGCTTAAAAATTCTAAGAATGAAAAAGGTAACGATGTTTACAAATTGGATCAAATGGCCCCATTAAATGGAATAGAGCATGGAGATGCACATAGCGCCATAGGTGATGTCATGGCCACCGTTGGTATAGCAAAACTTATTTCTAAAAAAGCCCCTAATGTTTGGAAAGCTAGCATGTTAACTATGGATAAAACACAATCTTTGGAAGTTATTAAAAAAGAATTATTATTTTGTACTAATGAATATTTTTATGGAAAAAGCAGACCCTATGTAGAAACTTTTATCTGCCAGCATCCTCAATATCAGTGGCCTTTATGTTTCGATTTAAGACATGACCCAACTCTTTATTTGAATATGCCTTTAAATGAATTAGAAGCAGCAATGAAAAAGCAACCAAAATTTATAAGAACTATTAGACATAATAAGCATGCTATTATTATGAACCCCACTTATGGCGATAAATTTGATGAATATAAAATGATTGGAATTAACAAGCTTGAAGCTAGAGCTAAACTTGTAAGAAATAACAAAGAATTTGCAGAAAAAATAGAATCAATAAAACGATCTGAGGTCGAAGAAAAAGAACAGTCTAAATCCCAAGAGGATCTTTATAACGAAGAGAGTATATATGCCAAGTTTACCTCTGCTGAAGACAATAAAGTAATGCCTGAATTTCATAGCGCAGATTGGGACAAAAAATTATCTGTGTTGGCTAAATTTAAAGATGAAAGGCTTAAATATTTTGGAAAGAAACTTATTTATATGGAAAAACCTGAAATGTTGAGTAAATCAGATTACAGTTTAATTCATAAGGAAACAGCGAAAAAACTTTTAAGCACAAATAATGAACGGTGGAATACGATACCAAGAACATATTCAGAAATAGATACACTAAGAGCTAAATTTGAAAAAGAAGAACAATTTGAAAAACTAAATACTCTTAATGAAATAAACGCATACGTTGAGGATTTGGAAAAATTTTACTCATCTGTGTAGTTGACTTTAAATTAAAAATACTTATTAAAGATGTATGCCAACTAAACCAATTACAGATGAAAATTTTGATACAGAAGTTATTAAAGCAGGAAAACCGGTCATAGTTGATTTTTGGGCTGAGTGGTGTGGACCTTGTAAGCAAATAGGACCTGTTCTTGAAGAAATTTCAGATGAAATGAAAGAGCAAGTTGTTATTGCAAAACATAATATAGATCAAGAACCAAACACACCTACAAAGTATGGAATTAAAGGTATACCTACTATGTTATTGTTTGTAGGTGGTGAGCTTAAAGCTACTAAAGTCGGGGCAACTACGAAATCAAATATAATTTCTTGGATAAAAGAAAATATTTAATTTTTACTTAAGATATTTCCACATAAATATAAGGATCCAAACACACAGATAATTTTTCTTTCCTTAGAAGATATCTTTTTTAAAGCTTCATTAAAATTCTCAGAAGTCTCTACATTATAATTGTTTTTTTTTGCTATCTTAAATAAAATTTCATTTGATAAAAAAGCTGATTCATTTTCTATAGGTATAGTTATAATTTTTTTGAATATGCCTTTGAACTGTTTAATAAATCTATTTGGGTCTTTATTTTTTGTCATTGCCCAAATACCATAAATTGGGACTTTAAGAGTTTTAAGGTAGTTATATAGATTTTGACCACTAGTTTCTGAGTGACACCCATCAATTAAAAGCTTTTCACTTTTGTGTAATTTTTTTTTTAATTTTCCCTTATTTAAATATTCTAATCTAGCTTTAAATTTTATTTTTGGAATGGTTTTTATAATTATTTTTTTATTTATTTTTAGGTCCAGTGCAATTTTTATAGCTAAACCCAAGTTTTCTTTTAATCCTTTAGAAAAAATATATTTAGTATTTAATTTAATATTATTTTTTTTATCTTTGTAGTAATAATTATTTTTAGCCTTTGTTATTTTCCACGATTTTGGATAATTGACTGAACTTTTATTTTTTTTTAATATTTGTTTAATTTTTTTTAAAACTATTGGCTTTTGTTTACCAATATATATATTGGTAAAATTACTTAAAAAGGCAACTTTTTGATTGATTATCTCATTCAATGTTTTTTTTTTTAGAAAATTTAAATGTTGTTTATTAATATTTACTATTGCCTGAATTATTGGAAAATCAAATATGTTTGTAGAGTCTTTTGCAAATAATGCACCAGCTTCAATGAGGTTATAATCATTATTTCTTTTAGCTGCATTTAATATAAATATTATTGTAATAACTTCAAATACTGT
>CACGMG010000027.1 GCA_902574045.1 uncultured Pelagibacteraceae bacterium
TTAGATATATAATTGAGATAAATATAGCAGTAAAAAAACTTAATTGTATTGAATAGTTTACAGCTAATAAAAAGGATTTTTTGTTTCTTTTTCCGATACTATAACCGATAATGCCTTCAGTGGAAAATGCATAAGCATCAAGAAAAAAAGATGCTAATAATATAAATTGCATCAAAATTGTATTTACTGCTAGATAATCTTCGCCTAGTTTTGATCCTTGATATGTGATCCATAAAAATGAAAAAGTTAGAAATAAAGTTCTAATGAATATATCAAGATTGATATTTAATAATTTTATAATTTTTGAAAAAACAATTAGTTTTTGAAAAGACGGAATGATTTGAAACTTTTTTACAATAAATTGATAAGTAAATGTCAAATAAAGAATTACAGTTATATAACTTGAAATTAAGGTCCCTAGAGCTACCCCAAATATATTTAAGTCTAATGATAATACTAAAAATGAACTTATCACTATATTTAATGCAGAGAAAATAATTATAAAAAAACTTGATATTTTAGTTCTTTGAATACCTAAAAAAAAACCAATTAAAATATAAATTATTAATTCAGCTGGAACTGAAAGCACTCTTACAGATATATAGGTTTTAATTAATTCATAAGTTTCTGTAGATACTAAAAAATATTTTTTTACAAATTCCAAAATAATTGGTTTAATAAAAATTATGATTACAGAGACAAAAATAGCTATTAAAATATTCCTTATTATTGTTCTTGCAATTTCTCTATAATCACTTTTTCCATATAGTTGAGCAATTATTCCTACAGTACCCATTCTTAGAAAACCGAAACTCCAAATTATCAAAGTCATAACCGAAGTTGCAACACTAATTGCTGCCAAATATTTTGCTTCTCCCAAGTTACCCATAAGGCCAATATCTACCAATCCGACTAAAGGAATAGCTATATTCGAAAAAAAAACCGGAATGGATAATAAGAATATTCGTTTTCTTGTAATATTTGATTGGTAACTTTTATAAATCATTTTATTCTTTTAAATTACTAATTTAAATTATATACATGATTCAGAATAATGTTAGAGCAATTAATTATTTCAATTCAAATCGTATTAATCGATATAGTAATGGCCGCAGACAATGCGATCATTATAGGACTAATTGCAGCAAATTTTGCTCCAGATAATAGAAAGAAAATCATTGCTTGGGGAGTTGGAGCAGCTTTTTTATTTAGAATTATATTTGCTTTTGCTGCCGACTATATGTTTCAATTTGGGTGGCTAAAAATATTGGGAGGTATTTTACTTCTATGGGTAATACATAATTTAAGGCAAGATTTTTTTGGCAAAAACAAAATCAAATCTCCTCAGTTAAAATCACTTGAAACTCAATCATTTTCTAATGGAGTGTATAAAGTTTTAGTAGCTGATATAGCAATTAGTTTTGATAACGTTATTGGAGTCGTCGGGGCTGCAAAAGGAAACTATTATTTAATGGTAATAGGCTTACTTTTATCAGTCTTTTTAATTGCAACTTTAGCGAGTTATTTTGCTGATTATATAAAAAAACATCAATGGTTAGGGTACGTTGGATTAGTAGCAATTTTAATAATTGCAATTCAGTTAATAATTGGTGGTTTTGTTAATTTAGAAGTCCTATCAATCAACGATAATTATAAATTTTTGTTTAGTATCTAATTAGAAAATAGTATTTTTTTTTAATTGTTTTTTATTAATTTTTCTCAATACCTCAATATTCAACCCTTTTAAATTATTGTGTTTTAATTTTTTCAAATTTTGAACTAAGTTTAAAAATCTTTTAGACTCTTTCTCTGAGATAATGCCATCTGTTAAAGTTTTAAATTTCTCAATATATTGTTGTCTTCCAAAAGGTCTTTTTCCCGCCGGGTGAGCATCTGCAACGTTTATTTCCTCTGAAATTATTGAACCATTTTTCATCTTTATAATTACTTTTCCTCCAAAACACTTCTTCTTAGGATCTTTATCGTGATATTTTCTAGTCCACTTATTATTTTCTCGGGTTATTATCTTTTTCCATAGTTTAACTGTGCTTTTTTTTCTAGCTCTTTGAGGAGTATAAGATTTTACATGATGCCAAGCACCATCTTCTAAAGCAACAGCAAATATATACATTATGGAGTGGTCTAATGTTTCTCTACTAGCATAGGGATCCATTTTTTGAGGGTCATTTGCTCCAGTCCCTATCACGTAGTGAGTGTGATGACTTGTTTCAATAATAATCTTGTTTATGTCGGATAAATTTTTAATTTGCTTGCTTAAACTTCTTGCGAGATCAATTAAAGCCTGAGACTGATACTCAGCTGAATGTTCTTTGGTATATGTTTCTAAAATTGCTTTTTTTGGCTCATTAACTCTTGGCAGTGGAACAATATATTTTTTTCCAGGTCCTGATAAAACATATGCGATCACGCTATCTTCGCCCTCATAGATTGGACTCGGGGCACCTTCTCCCCTCATACATCGATCAACGGCTTCTATAGCAAGTTTACCAGCATGCGCTGGCGCGAAAGCCTTCCAGCTAGAGATTTCCCCTTTTCTAGATTGCCTTGTCGAAACAGTAACATGTAGAGCTTGTTGAACTGATTGATAAATAGTATCAGTCTTTAACTTTAGTAAACTTCCTAATCCTGCGGCAACACTTGGGCCTAAGTGAGCAATATGATCAATCTTATGTTCATGTAAGCAAATACCTTTAACTAAATTAACTTGAACTTCATACCCTGTAAGAATTCCTTTAATTAAATCTAATCCACTACATCCTTTTTGTTGAGCTACAGCGAGAATAGCCGGAATATTATCTCCTGGGTGGCTATAATCGGCAGCTAAAAAAGTATCATGATAATCTAATTCTCTCACAGCAGTTCCATTTGCCCATGCAGCCCACTCACAATCAACTTTTACTTTAGAATTTAAACCGAAAATATTTGCACCAGTTTTTCTTGGATGAGCTAAAGCCATTTGTCTTGCTGATACAACAGGTTTTCTATTAAACGATGCGATAGCTACCGAAGCGTTATCAATAATTCTATTAATAACCATCTCGACTGCATCTTTATTTATTTTTGCTTTATCAGAGGCTATCTCTGCAATTTTCCAAGCTAATTGATCTTTTTTTTTTAAATTTGCTTTTGATGGATGAACTTTTACAATTATATTTCTCATGTTTAATGATTGCCTTCTTTGAAGTTTTTATATCTGTTATAAGTGCACCAAGTTCTACCTTTTTTCACTTTTTGTAATTTTTTATGAGAATATCTTTCTCTCCATTTATAATCTGGGTTAGGTGCAATACCTCTTCCAACTTCAGCAGCCATAGCACATTTTAATTCCACTGGATTAAAAGGTGTATCTGAGGTTGGTGTTAAAAAAACCAAATCTTTCATATCTGGGCAAGTAGGATCTCCGTGATCATACATACTACCTAATTTGTACGTGTCACCACTTTCAGGTCCTCCAACGATCGTACTTCTAATATGACTGCCTCCATAATTTCCTTTGTTACACGGCCAGGCAAAACCAGCCACGTGAGCTAATTCGTGCAGTGTCATAATACTTCTTTTTGCTTTTACACCAATATATTTACTTTTTAAAAATATGTATCCATGATGAACGGATCCTTGGCCACCATCTCGATGGCCAACATCAGCCCATGTAAAATAAAGTTTATTTGGATCGTTAAATCCATTTTTAGTAAGAAAGGCATCTGGATAGTTCATTCCATAATTTCCTTTGAATTTTTTATCAAATCGAACAAATGAAATATCTAGTTTTCCATCTTGTCTCATATCATATCTAAATTTTTGTTTTCCTTTTGTCATTTTAAAAAATTTTTCATTAACTTCCATAAGTTCAGCTTCCATTTTTCCATTAATATCCCACTCATTGTCTTTGCTATCTTTATTCAACAAGTATATGAAATGAACTTGAGGCTCATTTGTAACATCTGGCTGATCTTTAAAAAATCTACCTGGTTTTTCATCTGCTAAAGATTTAGAAAATATAATAAGACTTAAAATAATAATAAATTTC
>CACGMG010000028.1 GCA_902574045.1 uncultured Pelagibacteraceae bacterium
AATCTTTTTTTTATTTTCATCATAAAATTCAACACCATCTTTAGTTAAAACACACAAATCTCCATCATCTAAATATGAAATCTTATTTGTCATCGATTTAAGAGCATAAGAGTCCGAGCCGAGGTAATTTTCATCCTGTGAGTAACCTACAGCTAGAGGACTTCCTCTTCTTGCACCAATAATAATATTTTTATTATTTTTGAAAATTATACCAAGAGCAAAACTTCCTTTTAATTGTTTTAAAGTTTTAAAGACTGAGTCTAATGGATCCTTCGATTTTAATGCTTCTGTAATTAATAAAGTAATAACCTCTGTATCTGTTTGAGACTTAAAATTAACACCTCTTACTTCTAGTTTTTGTTTCAATTCATCTGAATTTTCAATAATTCCATTATGAACTACAGAGACTATTTCTGATGAATGTGGATGAGCATTTAATACATTTGGTACTCCATGAGTTGCCCATCTAACATGCCCAATCCCAAGATTTCCATTTGAGGGATTTTTAAATAAAATCTTTTCTAGTTCTTCTACTCTTCCAGAGCATTTCTTTTCGTCAATTTCATTGTTGCTTAATGTGGCTAATCCAGCTGAATCATAGCCTCTGTATTCTAGTTTTTTTAATGAGTTAATAATATTAATCGAAACTGGTTTATTGCTCGCTATTCCTATGATTCCACACATTAATTTTTCTTTTTCTTTTTATAGTTTTTAACTTCAATTTGAAATGATCTGGTTAAACCTAGTGAATTTTTTTTAACATTTTTAGTAATTACTGAACCAGCTCCTATTAAAGAATTTTTTTCTAATTTTACTGGAGCAACTAAAGAAGAATTAGATCCTACAAATACGTTATCAGATATTATAGTCTTATTTTTTTTAACACCGTCGTAATTACAAGTAATAGTTCCTGCTCCTATATTTGAATTTTTACCAATCTTAGTATCACCAATATAAGAGAGGTGACTTACTTTGGATTTCGAATTAATGCTAGTTTTTTTTGTTTCAACAAAATTTCCAATTTTAGTATTTGACTTTAAAATTGTTCCATTTCTTAATCTAGCATAAGGTCCTACCGTAACATTTTGGTCAATTCTTGTACCTTCAATATGTGTAAATGATCTAATAAAGGAGTTGTTTCCTATTTTAACTTTTGGTCCAATGACTACATAAGGTTCTATAGTTACATTTTTTCCAAATCGCGTATCATTTGATAAAAAAATAGTTTCAGGAGCAATTAAGTTAACCCCCTGCTTTAAAGCTTTATTTCTTAAAAGCTCTTGTGAAAGTCTATAAGAGTTTGCCTTATTTAATTTATTATTTGTATTCATAGAATTTTTCTTTACATTATTAATGTAACTGAAATAAGTCACAAAATATTTCTTTTTAATACTTTAAAAATGACTCAAAATTTAACAATTTTATTCGATTTAGACGGAACAATTATAAACACTGCTCCAGATTTAATGGCTGCACATAATCATGTAATGAGAAAATTCGGATATGAGGAAAAAAAGATGGCAGATATAAAATCACTAGCGGGTAAAGGAGCTTGGGTGATGATGCAAAGATCTTTTAAAGAAAAAATAAATGACGAAAATTTAAAAAAAAATATGACTAAAGAATTTATTGATTATTACTCTAAAAATATTGACAAAAATAGTAAGCCAATTAAAGGTCTTATTGAGTTTTTAAAATGGGCAAAATCAAAAAAAATAGTTATGGCTATTTGCACTAACAAGCAGGAAAGACTTGCGAATGACCTTTTGATTAAACTTGATTTAATGAAATACTTTGATTTTGTTGCGGGATCAGACACTTTTGAATTTAATAAACCTGATGCTAGACACTTAACAAATGTTGTTGAAATATTGGAAGGTAATTTAAAAAAAACAATTATGGTAGGAGATAGTGAGGTTGATGAAATGGCAGCAATTAATGCTAAGCTCCCTTTTATTCTAATCGAGGAAGGTTACACTGGTAAAACACCTAAAGAAATAAAACACGACTACTTAATTAAAGACTTTGTAAATTTTGATAAAATTATCAATAATTATTTATGATTTCGTTTACTTTATTATCAGCTTTATCGACATACTATTTTATTATGTTTGTTACCCCTGGTCCTAATAATGCAATGTTAACTGCTTCGGGTATGAAATATGGTTTTGTAAGAACACTTCCTCATTTAATAGGAATCCCAACAGGTCATATAATCCAAATATCTTTGGTTTGTTTAGGTTTAGGAAATTTATTTATTAGGTATCCTGAATTACAATTTTATTTAAAAATTTTATGCTTTTTTTATTTATTATATTTAAGTTGGACTATTTTAGGTTCTTTAAATCTAGCTAAAAAAAAAAGTGGAAGACCTTTAAAATTATATGAAGCAGCTTTATTTCAGTTTATAAATCCTAAGGCATGGACAATAGCAATAACAGTTGTATCAGCTTTTTTTCCATCTGAAGAAAACTTTTTTTTAGCGACTATTTTTTTGACATCTACTGCTGCTTTAATTTGTTTTCCTTCAATCTGTATTTGGGCAATTTTTGGAAATAGCCTAAGACTTTTTATCAATGATACTAAAACTAAAAAAATAATTGAGTATATTCTTGCAATACTATTGGTTTTAACTGGTCTATTTATTTTACTCAAATAATCTTTGATTTTTATTCCTTGCTCGAATATACATCTGGTCACATGCACTTTACAAAAAAAACAGTTTCTGAAAAAAGATCAGGCTTTGTAAAAGATCTGCAATCAAAAAAATTATTGAGATTTCCTGGTGCTTATAATCCCTTATGTGCAAAACTGATAGCCGAAATTGGTTTTGATGGGGTTTATGTTTCTGGAGGTGTAATGTCAAATGACCTAGGTTTGCCAGATATAGGACTCACAACTTTAGAACAAGTTAGTTACCGAAGCGGTCAAATATCTCGAGTTACTGATCTTCCCACGATCGCTGATATTGATACAGGTTTTGGAAATTGTAAAAAAACTATTGAAGAATTTGAAAAGAAGGGTTTAGCAGGTTGCCATCTGGAAGATCAAATTGCTGAAAAGAGATGTGGTCATTTAGATAATAAAGAACTCGTTTCCACAGAAGAGATGGTTAAAAAGATTAAAGAGTGTGTAGAATCAAGAAAAGATAAAAACTTTTTAATTATCGCTAGAACAGATGCTAATTCTGTAGAAGGTTTAGATGCAACTTTAGAAAGAATAAAAGCCTATGAAAATGCAGGTGCAGATATGATTTTTCCTGAAGCGATGAAAGATGAAAATGAATTTGAAAAAGTAAGAAAAGTTTCAAAAAGTTATTTGTTAGCTAATATGACAGAATTTGGTAAATCTAAATTATTGAATAAGACCCAGCTAGAAAGTCTTGGATACAACTTGGTTATATATCCTGTTTCAACGCAAAGACTTGCAATGCAAAGTGTAGAAATTGGTTTAAAGTCTATATTTAATGATGGTCATCAAAACAATATTATAGACAAAATGCAAACTAGAAAAAGGTTGTACGAATTAGTAGAATATGAGAAATACAATACGCCAGATAAGAAAATTACAGATTTTTCTACAGAGGGGCATGAATAATGAGTGAAGAAATTAAAAAAGGTCTTTTAGGAATAGTTGTAGATGAAACTACGATTTCTCACGTCGTACCTGAATTAAGCGCACTAACTTATAGAGGTTATAAAGTTCAAGACCTTTGCGATAAATGTGATTTTGAGGAGGTGGCTTATTTAGTTCTTCAC
>CACGMG010000029.1 GCA_902574045.1 uncultured Pelagibacteraceae bacterium
AATAACTTCACAAGATACATTTGATAATTCAATTACTTCTGAAGGAGATGGTGAAGGAGATGAATTATTTAATCAAGCTGTAACAATTATTAAAAGTGAAGGTAAAGCATCTACAAGTTTCTTACAAAGAAAGCTACAAATTGGATACAATAGAGCAGCTAGAATTATTGATATGATGGAAGAAAAAGGTATTGTCAGTAAAGCAAATCATGTTGGTAAACGTGAAGTTCTATAAAATTTTCACAATATTTATTTTATTATCAGTAAATCTTTCTGCTGATGAAAAAGATCAAATAGTCGCTCAATTAAATAATTTAAAATCATTAGAATTTACCTTTAATCAAGTGGTGAATGACAAAACTGAGAAGGGAAGTTGCCTTTTAGAATTTCCTGGAAAATTAAAGTGTGATTATTTTGATGATAAGAAAAAAGAATTAATAATTAATAAAAAAAGATTAGCAATTACACAAAAGAGGTATGACAAAACTTACTATTATCCCATTTCAAAATCTCCATTCCTAAATATTTTATATAAAGATAAACTATTGGAAATTGTAAAATCTGGAAAGTTAGAATTATCTGATCGAATTATAAAGTTAGTTTATTTAGAAGAGAACGAGATAACAGTTTTCTTTGACAAGAAAACATTAGATTTAAAAGGTTGGCAGATAATTGATCAGTATAATAATAATATAAATTTCTCTTTAAACATTGTCGCAAAAAATGATGTCTTTAAAAAAGGAACTTTTAAAATTCCAGAGATGAATTAAGCAACGAAATCGATTTCTTCCTCTTTGAATATTTCAAAACCCTTTGACTTATAATTTTGCAGCGCGTGTTTATGATCTAAGCTACAAGTGTGAACCCACATTCTTTCTGGGTTTTTTCTTGATGCGCTGGCAATGGCGTGATTAACAAGGATTGAGCCTAGTTTTAAACCTCTAAATTCTTTCAATACTCCCAAATTTATTAATTCTACTTCATTAGAACCTGGATGATATTCTTGTTCGTAATAACCAACGAGATCTTCTCCTTTTTTTAATACGTGAGTTTCTAAGTTTTTGTTTGTTACATACTTAACCCATTCACTATCTGACCATAACAACCTATCTCTCCAAAAATGATCTAAACCTATTTGCTTGTAAAAAAATTTATTTAAATGAAAATTGTCTTTATTATCCAAAACAATTTTATAATTTTCAGGGAGATTTAGATCTATAGTTTTAGAAAAATCTTTTACCTCTAAAAAATATCTTTTAACTCTAGAAACCATTAGCTGACCATCTTTCCTATCTTTTCACCTGCAAAAATATGATAATGTAAATGGGGAACTTCTTGCCCTCCATCACTACCAATATTTGTTAGAGCTCTATAACCTTTGTCTTTTGAGCCCATTAAGTTTGCTACATGTGTAACTGCTTTATTTAATTCGACAATCTCTTTATCAGAGGCTTTATTATTGAAATCATCTAGGTCAACATATTCACCTTTTGGTATTACTAATACGTGCACTTTCTTTTGAGGATTAATGTCATGAAAAGCTAAAACATGATCGTTTTCATACACTTTCTTGCAAGGAATTTCTCCTCTAAGAATTTTTGCAAATATATTATTTTTATCGTAGCTCATTTTTGTCTTTTTTTTAGTTCACTCATAACATCTTCAATCTTGATATTATTAGCTTCAAGATAAACCATCAAATGATAAATTACATCTGCTGCTTCGTGTATTTTATTAGAGTTTTGTTCAACTGCCTCGATTAATTCTCCTATTTCCTCTTTAACTTTTGCAACACTTAAACTTTTATCGTTGAGAAGTTTGTTTGTATAAGATTTATCAGGAGAAGAATTTTTTCTCTCTCTAATAATTTTCATTAACTGTTCTAGGTTTTCAAACATATTATAATCTTACTGATACATTCTTAGAATTCAAATATTCTTTGGCTTCTTTGATTTTATATTCTCCATAGTGAAAAATAGAAGCTGCTAGAACTGCACTCGCTCCGCCTTTAACTATACCATCGTAGAGATGATCTAAAGTGCCCACACCACCAGAAGCAATAACAGGAATATTCGTACTATCTGTAATTATTTTTAATAGTTCAGTATCATAACCAGACTTTGTTCCGTCTCTATCCATAGAAGTTAGTAAAATTTCACCTGCTCCATTTGTTTCCACTTGTTTAGCAAATTCTACAGCATCAATACTTGTTTTGTTTCTTCCACCATGAGTAAAGACTTCCCATTTATTATCTGAAACTTTTTTAGCATCAATAGCTACAACAATACATTGAGAACCAAATTTTTTGGATGCTTCTTTTACAAAACTAACATTTTTAACTGCTGCTGTATTAATAGAAACTTTATCTGCGCCAGCTAATAATAAATCAGTTATATTTTGAATAGTTCTAACTCCTCCACCGACGGTTAAAGGAACAAAACATTCTTTTGCAGTTTTTCTTACAATATCAATAATTGTCTCTCTGTTTTCATTCGATGCGGTAATATCTAAAAAACAAATCTCATCAGCTCCACCGTCACTATAAATCTTTGCTTGTTCGACTGGATCTCCAGCATCTTTTAATTCAACAAAGTTAATGCCTTTAACTACTCTACCATTCTTAACATCTAAACAAGGTATAATTCTATTTTTAAGCACTGATCTCCTTCGCTAATTCATCAAGTTTAATATCACCATCATAAATAGCTTTACCAACAATGATACCTTCAATCTTTTTATTATTTAATTCTTTAGCTTTCTTAATATCGTTTATTGAAGAGACACCCCCTGAAATAACTACAGGACAATTAGATAGTTCTGCAATTTTTACAGTCTCGTCAAAATTAGGGCTAGTTTTCATTCCATCTCTATTTATGTCTGTGTAAATAATTCTGCTCACTCCATAACTGTTGACTTCTTTGAGAAAGTCTATGGTTCTAACATTTAGATTTTCTTTCCAACCTGATACAGAAAGATTTCCATCTTTTGCGTCTAATCCTAAAGCAATTTGATTTTTATATTTTTGACACGCTTCTTTTAAAAATTCTTTATTTTTAATCGCACCACTTCCTAAAATAACTTTCTCAACACCTGCATCGATATATTGCCGAATACTCTTCAAAGATCTAACTCCACCTCCTATTTCAATTTTTAAATCGTATTTACTTACAATTTCCTGAATAATGTTTAAATTAACTGTCTTACCGGTCAGCGCTCCATCTAAATCTACAATGTGTAAATTTTTAAAGCCATGGTCT
>CACGMG010000030.1 GCA_902574045.1 uncultured Pelagibacteraceae bacterium
TTCAAACCTTTTTGATACACAGCTGTAAATATTTGCTGTGTTCTCATATTTAACTTATCTTCCTCAATCCCTATTTTGGATTTAAGGAAAGATCTTAAATCTTCGTAATTTAAATCTAATAAATTTTGCTTCATTTTACCAGATTAAGCTTTTAATGGTTGAGAGAGGGATTGTAAAACCCCTCTCTACAAAGATTAAAGTTTTTTTGGATCAGTTTTTAAGTGCTTAAGAACTTTTCCGGCATTTTTGCCTTCCTTAATCAAATACCCGCTTGTGCCATTAGCATTTGCCTCTGGAGCTTCTACGGATTTGTTAAGTTGCTGAGCAAGTTTAACCTCTGACTGTTTTCGGCTGAACTTACCAAGCAAACGTGAAAATCTATCCATCACATCTCCTTTCTTTCAACCTACTTTTTAACTCTTTGTAGAGTCCTGCATGTAGATGCAGAGTCTTTTTTTCCATGACATATGGACAATCAAACTTTATTATAAGAGTTAGAATTGTCAATGGATAATAAACTATTAGGAGTGATCATTATAGGTTTCGGGCTCTTGATTCTTTTAAGTGAGCAAGAATATTCTTGGATTTTTTCTGCATTAGCAGTAGGGATAGGTGCTGGCTTCATAATTCGGAAAACTGAAAAAGATAATATAAAAAAATAAAATGCCAAAAAAAATATTTATTGTTTACGGGCATCATAATACCAAAAAAAGTTTTAATGCTTCGATTAGAGATACCTTTATAGATGAAGCCAAAAAGAGTGGTCATGAAATTGATTTAATAAATTTACATGATGAGAAACTTATATCTTTTTATGACGGATCAGAGCCAGATGCACAGATATTGGATTATAGAAAAAGATTAGAGAAATCTGACATACTATTTATGATTTCACCATGCTACAATTTAAGAGCAACAGCTATTTTAGAAAATTGGATAGACATAGTTCTAGCGCCTAAGTGGTTTTTTTCTTTTAAAAAAATTGTAGGAAATTGGGGATACCCTATCGCTGGTGCGATGAAAGGCCGTCAGGCGATTATGTCAATGAGTTATGGAGGTAACTGGTTTAGTATTCAAACGTGGTTTCAAAATATTCCTTTTAGAAGGATAAAAGCGGGAGTTCTTAAGCTTGGAGGTCTTAAGACGAATTACATAAGATTTTATGAAGTGTTACCTGGAATGACAGAGGAAAAATTTAAAAGACACATGGATAGAGTCAGAAAATTAGTTAGAAAATTATAATCATGTCAAAAAGATATTCAGGTAAAAGTCAAAAGGATCGCAGCTTTATGAAAAAAGCAAAGCTGACATTACAACAAAAAAGGAAAATTAAAAGAGAAAAAAGAAATAAATAATAATGTGTGGAAGATACGCTGTCAAAAAATCAACTTTACTAGTTGCTAATAATTTAGTTAAGAAAAATATAAATGTGGATTTAGAACAAGACAATTTCAATTGTGCTCCAGGTGGAAAATATCCAGTCATAAAATCAGCTACAAATGGTAAATATTTAGAAATGAATACTTGGGGAATAAAACCTTCTTGGGCTAAAGATGATTTTAGAAGTCTTCATAATGCAAGATTAGAGGGAATAGATACAAAAGTAAGTTTTAAAAAACTAATTGTTAATTCAAGAGCTATTATTCCTTGCTCAGGTTATTATGAGTGGAAAAAGACTGAAAATAAAAAAATCCCTTATTACTTTACCAAAGTTGATGATCAAGATATTTTTTTAGCAGGCATTCACGATGACGGACAGTTTTGTGTGATAACTCGTGATGCTGAATTAAATAATTCAGAAGTGCATCATCGACAACCTGTTATTATTCAAAAGTCTCAAATTAACAATTACTTTAATCTTAATAACAATGCAGTTGAATTCTTAAACAATATAAAGCCGCCAAAATTAAAATTTTATGAGATATCGACAGAGGTAAACAATCCTGCTAAAAATGACCCCTCAATATTAAATCCTATAAATAAATGAATAAAATATCTATATCACCCGGAAAAAATAATGTTGGAGCATATATAAATAATTTAGATTTAAAATATTTAAAGCTGGATCAAAAGGATCAGATTAAAGATACACTGAATAAGTATGGAGTTATATTTATAAAAAAACAGAGTTTAAACCCTGAAAATTATCAAAATTTTGCAAAATCAATAGGTGAGTTGGTTGAATACCCAAGATTAAAAGGTTTGAATAATTATCCTTACATAAATGTACTAGAAAGGAAACCAACGGACAAGAGTTTAGCTTTTGGAGGGTCCTGGCTTCACCAAGATACATCTTATCTAGAAAAAGATCGACCGAGATATACTATGTTATTGGGGATAGAAATTCCTGTTGGTCAAGGTAATACAATTTTTTCATCAGGTTTTAATGCTTACAAAAAGCTTCCAGATGATATTAAACAAAAAATTAAAAATGCCAGAGGTGTTTTTTCATCTGCTGGACCGATAAGCAAAACTAGACTCGAACTAGAAAAAAGGTCTGGCATTCAATCGTCTATGACTATGGAAGCCGAGCACCCAATTGTTCAAGAAGTAAATGGACAAAAAACTTTATATGTTTCTCCAGGTCATCTAATAAAAATTAAAAATGTTGAAGATAAAGAAAGTGAAAATATCAGAAAAATTCTTATAGATCACGTAAATAAAGATGAGTTTATATTTTCATACGAGTGGTCTAAAGGCGATTTAGTTCTTTGGGACAATCTAAGTGTAATGCATAAAGCTAGTGAAGTTAAAAACTGTACTAGAATAATGCATAGAATAACTATTAAATAATTAATTCTTCAAATTTGTAACGTGACCCATCTTTCTTTTATCTTTAATCTTTTTTTTTTCATAATCAAAAAAGAATTGATTTTTTCTAAAGGATTTATTTCTAAATTCTACAATTTCTTTTCCTAAAATATTTTGCATTTCAGCGTTAGAAATTTTTTTAACTTCTTCTTTTTTTAAATCACAAACAGCACGTATATGATTTTCAAACTGACTTATATTAAAAGCATTTATTGTAAGATGGCCTGAATTATGAACCCTTGGAGCAATCTCATTTACTAAAAGATTACTACTTTCATCAATGAAATATTCAACACACATAGTGCCAACATAGTCTAATTTTTCAGCAATTAATTTTGCGCTTTTTTGAGCCTTATGAAAAATTTCAGACTCTATTTCAGCTGGT
>CACGMG010000031.1 GCA_902574045.1 uncultured Pelagibacteraceae bacterium
AGGTATACCTGATTTAGAAAATCAAACTAAAGAATCTGATCAAGATGGAGAAGAAATTGAAATAGAGGATAAGTCTAGTACTGACTTTCGAAAAAACATTAAAAACAATCTAGGAGATCTTAAGTATAAGTTTTACACAGAAGAATTTGACGAAATTATAAAAGCTGAAGATTTAGAAAGTGAAGAAGAATTAAGTCGATTAAGAAAAAATTTAGACCAGCAGTTACTACAACTTAAAAGTTTTATTTCAAAGCTTGCAAATAAATTACAAAGAAAACTTTTAGCTAAACAAAGTAGATCCTGGGATTTTGATTTAGAAGAAGGTCTTTTAGATACTTCAAAATTACCAAGAATTATTATGGATCCATTCAATTCTTTATCTTTTAAAAAAGAAAAAGATATAGAATTTAAAGATACATTGGTGACAATTTTGATTGACAACTCTGGATCAATGCGAGGTAAACCTATTTCAGTAGCAGCAATTTGTGCTGATATTCTTGCAAGAACCCTTGAGCGTTGTTCTGTTAAAGTAGAAATTTTAGGTTTTACAACGAAACATTGGAAGGGAGGGTCCTCAAGAGAAAAGTGGATGAAGAACGAAAAACCTTCTTTACCCGGAAGATTAAACGATCTTAGACATATAATATATAAATCTGCTGACACCCCTTGGAGACAAGCAAAATCAAATATGGGTTTAATGTTAAAAGAAGGGTTATTGAAAGAAAATATTGATGGTGAAGCTCTTAAGTGGGCTTATAATAAAATGTCTAGAAGGAAAGAAGAGAGAAAAATTTTAATGGTAATTTCAGATGGAGCTCCAGTAGATGACTCAACACTATCAACTAATACCAGTGATTATTTAGAAGCAAACTTAAAGAATATTGTAAAGTGGATTGAAAACAAATCTAATATAGAATTATTAGCTATTGGTATCGGCCATGATGTTACTAGATATTATAATCAAGCGATTAAAATTACCGATGTCCAAGATTTAGGTGATGTAATGATAAATCAACTAACTGACTTATTTGTTGAAAAAAATAAAAAAACTATTCATTAAATTAAATACTCTGAACTGATTTTTCAGAAACATCTTTGATTTTTTTCAAAAGAAGTCTAAATGGTATTAGCATAGTAAGTGCCATTAACAATTTTACTGCCAAATCTCCCAAAGCAAGTGTTACCCACGAAATGCCTGTCGCATAAAAAGCTATAGAGAAAAAAAGAAAAGTATCTGTAATTGAACCTATTATTGAAGATGCTAAAGGAGCTATATACCAAGTTTTTTTTCTCAGATAATCGAAAACTTGTACGTCAAAATTTTGAGCCAAGAAAAATGCTATTCCTGATCCTATGGCAATTCTAATTGATATTATGTCTGAAAAATTAGTAGAAACAAAAAGAGTTAAGGCGATGCCTATTATAAAACCGACATAAACAATTTTTTTTGCTACTTCTTTGCCATATGCCCTATTAGCTAAGTCAGTTATAAGGAAAGTAATAGGATAACTAAACGCGCCATAAGTTAAAATTTCACTCAATCCATAATATGATATTGGAAATTGAACTAAGTAGTTAGAAGCAACTACTATTAAACCCATCAAAATTGAAAGCTTATAAAATAAACTCATTTATTACTTCTTAGGGGATATAGAGGCCTTAAGCTTTTTTACTTTTTTAGATAAATTATTATTTTTTGCCGATGCTAAAAATTTGTCTAATCCGCCTTTGAAATCAACTGTTCTTAAAGCAGCATTTGTGACATTTAATTTAATATTTTTTTTCAAAAGATCACTTCTAAAAGTCACTTTTTTTAGATTAGGCAAAAATCTTCTCTTCGTTTTATTTTTTGCGTGACTTACGTTGTGACCTTTAAGAGGTGATATTCCTGTTAATTCGCATCTTTTAGACATAATTTTTCCTACAGCTATATAATTCTACTAATGGGAGTGGTCAAGCATTAATTCCAACTGCGTCCTTTATATTTTTTAAATTATGTTTATTTAAAATTGAAATTAACTCAGTTTTTATATTTTTTACAACACTTGGGCCTTTATAGATCATTCCTGTATATAATTGAACTGCATTAGCTCCAGCAGTTATTTTTTCAAAAGCGCTTTCACCAGAATCAATCCCTCCAACTCCTATAATTTGAATTTTTCCTTTAGTTTCTTTATAAAATTTTTTAATAAGCTTTGTTGAAATATTTTTAAGAGGTTGTCCAGATAATCCTCCTAATTCAGATTTTTTAAAGTCAATTAATTTTTCTCGATTTTGGTCTGTAGTATTAGAAATTATGATGCCGTCTATTTTATACTTTTTAATTAATTCAATTATTGGGCTAATTTTACTATCACTAATATCTGGAGATAATTTCAGAACAATTGGTTGATTTATTTTTTTTTCTTTTTTAATTTTATATAAACCTATTAATAGTTTTTCCATTTCATTTTGATCATGAAAATCTCTAAGTCCTTCAGTATTCGGTGAAGAGATATTGATAGTTATATAACTAGAGTATGGTGCAAGTTTTGATAGACATATGTAATAATCATCTGCTTTATTTTTTGTATTTTTATTTGGACCAATATTTATACCTAAAAAACCTTCAGGAATATTTTCTGAGAGTCTTTTGGATATAATTTCAGATCCATGATTGTTAAAACCTAGTCTATTAATGAGTGCTTTATCCTTTTCAAGTCTAAATATTCTAGGCTTTGGATTTCCTAATTGTTTTTTAGGAGTTACTGTTCCAACTTCTA
>CACGMG010000032.1 GCA_902574045.1 uncultured Pelagibacteraceae bacterium
ATCGTATCCAGAGGTATTTGTCTTTAAAATACCTGGTAATAATTTGATATTTTTTTTCACATCATCTGAAGATTTTATAAAAGCCCATTCAGTTGTTTTTATCCCTAGTTTATTAATAAATTCTTTTTCTAATTTTCTATTCTGAATTATTTTGTTTATTTCTGGTTTAGGAAATACTTTTTTTTCTTTATTAATCCTAATAAGTATTTCTACAGGAATATTTTCAAATTCAAAAGTAACTATATCAACTAAATTTACAAATTTTTTTATCTTAACCTCATCATCGTACTTAGAGTATATAAAATTATCTGCATATTTTTGTGCTGGACCTTCGATGTCATCGGAAATAACAATCGTTTTAATTCCAAGTTTTTTTGCCGATTGACATAATAATGACCCTAACTGACCAGAGCCGATAATTCCTAAAGTAACATGAGACATTAATTTTTATTTAGGTTTTTTTTTGACTAATTTTGTTTGTAATCTTTTCCATTTTTCAAGATTAGATTTTATTTTAAAGTCAAAAGTACCAATAATAGAAGCTGCATATAGACCAGCATTAAATGATCCATTGATTGACATTGCTGCTGTTGGGCAACCATTTGGCATCTGAACAATTGACAATAGGCTGTCTAGTCCTCTAAGTTTTTTACTTTCAATTGGAACGCCAATTACTGGGATTGATGTCAACGATGAAACCATACCAGGCAAATGAGCTGCTCCCCCTGCTCCAGCAATAATTACAGCAAAACCCTTTTTAGAAGCATTCTCAGCAAATTCAAACATCCTTTTTGGAGTTCGATGAGCAGAAATTATCTTAACTTCATACTTTATTTTTAAAATCCTTAAAATTTTTTCAGCTTCTTTCATGACTGAATAGTCAGATTGTGACCCCATTATGATCGCAACTTTGTTATTTATTTTACTGAGTTTCACAAATCAATTTAACAATTATTTAGATAAAAACAATAGAGTTTTGTTTTCTTTTTTTTGACTAATTTATGCCAATCAAAACACAGATTTTTCTCACATATTATTGCTATGAAAATATTATCTATACTATCATTATTGTTTTTATTATCTAATTGTGCATCAGGAGATGTAGCAAAAATAAAATTTGGGAAAAGGTGTACTGCTGCAGATGCTAATGGGCTTAAAGAAAGCTCATATGTTTGGGTAATAAGCAAAGATGCTCTCAAATCTTTTGATAAAAGAATAAATAAATCTAACTGTACAGATAGTTAAATTAATTTTTAATTTTTACTATTTGTGATAATAAGAGGTCATGAATTTTTCATTACCTCTTATTATATTTATCTCAATTATAATCGCATTGTTAATAATTTTTCCTTTAATCATTTCATATAAAGCTGAAAAGAGAGAGAATTTTAATGAGTGGGATAAAATAAGAAAATATAGTAAAAAAATTAATGACGAAAATAGAAAAAAATATTAAAAAAATTTATGAAAAATTTTTTAGTACTTTTTTTAACGTTATTTTTTATAAATAATGAATTATTAGCTATGGAAAAAAAACCTTATCATCACTTGGACAATGGGACATTTAGAAATCCAGAAGGTTCTCCTAAAAGAGACTCTAATGTAAAATGGTCATATAAAATATTTAATGAGGAGAGAAAGAAATTAAAAATTGAAATTCCTAAAGATCATGTAATACCTCGAAGTAAAGTATTGACTGATTTAAAAATTTATCAAAATAATGATTACGTGGCTTGGATAGGCCATGCAAGTTTCTTAATAAAGTTAGGAAATACAACAATAATTACTGATCCACTATTTTCTAAAAATACAGGACCATTAATTTTTGGTCCAAAGAGATATGTAGAACCGGCAATCAAATTAAGCGATGTTCCTAAAACAAATCTTTTATTGCTTACTCATAATCATTACGATCACCTTGATGCTAGTGCTATAAGAAACTTTCCTCACAAAGATACTAAGGTAATTATTCCATTAAAATTATCAAAATATTTTAAACGTTTCCAAGACGTAAACGAACTTGATTGGTATGAGGAAATTAAAATTAATGAAAATCTAAAGATTACTCTAGTTCCAGCTGTTCATTGGAGTAAAAGAACTTTATTTGATACGAATAAAACTTTATGGGGCAGTTTTTTAATTGAATACAAAAAAAAGAAAATTTTATTTGCAAGCGATACTGGATATGGAAATATTTATAAAGAACTCGGTAAAAAGTACGGCCCTATTGACTTAACTTTTATAAACATTGGTGCATATAATTTTTTTCCAATTATGCCTGAAAAAGATAAATCTGTTTATCATACTAATCCAGAAGAAGCGCTTAGAATTGGTAAAGA
>CACGMG010000033.1 GCA_902574045.1 uncultured Pelagibacteraceae bacterium
TTTTATGATCTTTATTTGTAGGTTTGCCAACTAGTTTTTTTGATCCTTTAATGTCTAAAAAATCATCTGCTAATTGAAATAACAGTCCAATTTCTTCACCCAAACTACTTAAAAACTTTTTTTCTTTGTCATTTTTCTTCGCTAATACTCCTATTGCATAAAGACAAAAATTAAATAATTTTCCTGTTTTCTTTTTCTGCATCTGTATAATTTGTTTAAGACTTTTTTTCTTATTCTCAAATTTAAGGTCTAGTTCTTGACCACCAGCTATACCTGTATGACCTGAACAAAATGCTAATGATTTTATAATTTCATTTTTTAATTTTGGATGTATTGAATAATTCTTATCAGCAATAATCTCAAATGCCAAAGTTAATAGAGAGTTACCTGCTAATACCGCAGAAGCTTCACCGAACTTTATATGAGTAGAGGGTTTGCCTCTTCTCATAGAGTCATTATCCATACAGGGGAGATCATCGTGAATTAAAGAATATGAATGAATACATTCAACCGCTGCACAAATATTAACTAACTTTTTTTTATCTATATTAAATATTTTACCAGCACTGAATATAACGGTAGATCTTATTTTTTTTCCTCCTGATATTACTCCGTATTTCATTGGATAAAGGAGCAAAGATTTATTTTGTCTATTTAGATAGTTAATTAAAAATCTATCAATTTTTTTTGCATTTTTAACTAATTTATTTTTTATCATTTTTTTTTTCTTTTTTGTTTAAAGAGATTTCCTTAACTCTTCTCTTAAATAATAAATCAATGTGATTGTTGAGTTGTATTAACCTTTTATAATCATCCATCGAACTAGCTAAATCTGCTTCTTTGCTCTCTAATTTATTTAAAATATCATTAATTTCTTCTCGTGCTTCTTTTAATGATTTACTTTTGACCCCAGCTGGAATATTTTCATTTTTCATTATTCTTATAATAATAACATTATGAAAAATATCTATTCAAATATATTTTCTTTCAACAAAAAAACACTTAACAAGTCTGTTGCCAGTTTGAAAAAAGGAAATGTGGTCGGTTTACCTACTGAAACAGTTTATGGATTGGCTGGCAACGCTTATTCAAAAAAAGCTGTAAAAAAAATATATTCTATGAAAAAAAGACCAAAAAAAAATCCATTAATAGTCCATTATCTAAATCATACAGATGCAGATAAAGATGTAATTTTAAACAATGACTTTTATAGATTGTATAAAATATTCTGCCCCGGACCTATTACTTTTGTTCTAAAAAAAAAAAATAAATCGAAGATTCAATCTTTAGTTGCTGCTAATTTAGATTCTTTAGCAATAAGATTTCCTAGTCACACTACTACAAGATCAGTTCTTAAAAGACTTAATTTTCCTTTGGCAATGCCTAGTGCAAACATGGCTTCAGGAATAAGTCCTGTTAATGCATATGATGTTGCCAATGAATTCAAAAAAAAAATAGAATTAGTAATAAATGGTGGAGACTCAAAGATTGGATTGGAGTCTACGGTCATAAGTTTAATTGATAAACCACAAATTTTAAGACCAGGAGTCATTGGATTAAAAACAATTGATAAATTTTTGAAAGTAAAAATTATAAAAACTAACTCGAGTATTAGATCGCCAGGTATGATGAAAAAACACTATTCTCCAGGTATTCCTGTAATATTAAATCAAAAAAGTGCTAAGGAAAATTGTGCCTTAATAACTTTTGGTAAGAGATATAAAGATAGACCAAACTTTTTTAATTTGAGTAAAAATTCAGACTTGAAAGAAGCAGCATCTAATTTATACAAGACATTCAGAAAAATTAAAAATCAAGGATATAAAAAAATTCATGTTGTTAAAATTCCAAATAAAGATATTGGGATTGCTATCAATGATAGGTTAAAAAGAGCTTCAAATTAAATGTTTATTCAAGTAAAAAATCTTTCAAAAAAATTTAAAGAACATGTGGCAGTTGATGGAATAAATTTTAATATTGAAAAGAATAAAACTGTTGGTTTGTTGGGTGCAAATGGATGTGGTAAAACAACATCCATTGGAATGATGTTAGGATTAATCAAGCCTTCCGGAGGAGAAATATTAATTGATAAAATAAATATAGATAAAATCGATCGTGTAGATATTTTGAAAAGAATGAATTTTGCCTCTCCTTATGTTGAGCTACCAAAAAAACTTACAGTCAAACAAAATTTAGA
>CACGMG010000034.1 GCA_902574045.1 uncultured Pelagibacteraceae bacterium
AGATATTGTCCAGATAAGAATCTCCGACACAAGAAAAAGCTCTTTTCTTCTAAAATGGTTTGACCATTGATTCAATTTGAAGTTGAATAAAATTAATGACAATTTATTCAAACAAAATTTTCAAAGGTAATTGCCTAAAAGAGTTAAAAAAAATTCCTGACAAAACTTTTGACTTAGTATTTGCAGACCCGCCTTACAATATGCAAATAGGAGAGAAGTTAACTCGACCTGATGCAAGTAAAGTGAATGGAGTCAGTGATAAATGGGATCAGTTTGATAGTTTCAAACACTATGATGAGTTTTGCAAAAACTGGTTGACTGAATGTAAAAGAATCTTAAAAGATAATGGAAGTATTTGGGTAATTGGGTCTTATCATAATATTTTTAGATTAGGGTATCATTTACAAAATTTAGGTTACTGGTTACTTAACGATGTTATTTGGAGAAAAAATAATCCGATGCCTAATTTTAGAGGTACAAGGTTTACAAATGCTCATGAAACTCTAATCTGGGCTTCAAAAAATAAAAAATCAAAATATACTTTTAATTATCAATCCCTAAAATGTCTGAATGATGATATACAAATGAGATCAGATTGGACACTGCCAATTTGTAATGGGAAAGAAAGATTAAAAAAAAATGGGAAAAAAGTTCATTCAACTCAGAAGCCTGAGGCGTTACTTCATAGAATTATATTAGCAACTACAAATAAAGGAGACTCAATTTTTGATCCTTTTTTAGGTACTGGAACTACTGCTGTAGTGTCTAAAAAGTTGGGTAGAAAATACTGTGGAATAGAAAAAAATAAAAAATACTTTGATGTGGCTGCAGAAAGAATAAATAAAACAATGAAGATTGAAGATAATTACCTTGATACAATTGAAAATAATAAATCAAAGCCTAGAATACCTTTTGGATCTCTCGTCGAAATGGGAATAATTCAACCAGGAACATCTTTAATGGACCCAAAAAAAAAGATTAATGCAAAGATAATGGTAGATGGAAGTATTAAATATAAAGAGTCTGAGGGTTCAATTCATAAAATTGCTGCAAAAATTATGGGAACTGAGAGTTGTAATGGTTGGACCTACTGGCATTACAATTTAAACGGATCAACAGTGGTAATTGATAGCCTTAGACAAAAATTTATTTCCGGAAAACAATCCTAGTTTTTATAAATTACGCCTAAATAAGAACTAACAAAACTTTTTCTTTTTATTAAAAATTTCATAAAAAAGTTCCTTATTGTTTGCAAAATCAAACTTGATAAATGAAATAAAAAAAAATTAAAATTAGATCTTTTTTTTACTATTTTTGCCTTCTTCAATCTTTCCTCGAAATAACTGTTTTGACTATCAAATTTTTCTTGCTTAAGTAAATTGAATAATTCGTAGGCGCTTTCAATTGATTGGCTAGCACCTTGGGCTAGAGTTGGTAAAAATCCGTTAAATGCATCACCTATATAAAAAACCTTATTGTTAGAAGAGGGAAGAATTTTTGATGTAGAATATAGTGGCCAAGATTTTAAATCGCCATCAAGAATCGTCTTTAAACTATGATTTTGGTCAATTACTTTTTTAATAAGAGATTTAATATTATTTGGATCATATTTCTTACCTCTAACTATACAAACAAAATTAAACTCATTATTTTTATTAATTGGATAAATCACTAAATGACAATTTTTTCCCATCATTAGGCTTATTCTTTCTTTATCAATATTTAAATTTGATTTTAATTTCAGTATTTTTCTTAAAGCAATTGCTTTTTTAAATTTTGGTTCATTTTTCCTCTTCTCAAAAAAGGACCTTGTGCTAGAAAACATTCCGTCAGCACCAATAATTATATCAACAAGATCATTAGTGTTATCATCAAATTTAATAAGCACTTTATCTTTTACCTCAGAAACCTCTTTTATTTTTTTTCCAAATCTAATGTGTTGAGTATAGATATCATCTTTTAAAAATTCGATTAAAGTCGATCTTTGCATAGTTGTATATTTATTTTTTTCTGTATTAAACTGGGTTAAATCTAAATCACATATTTTTATTTCATTTTGAATATTGTAAAAATCAACTCCTTTTGGATGATAAATTTTTTCATTTTCTATTTTTTGGAAACCTATTTGGTTTAAAATTCTTATTCCATTGGTTGATAGTTGA
>CACGMG010000035.1 GCA_902574045.1 uncultured Pelagibacteraceae bacterium
AGAAAATAAACAAAGTATTCAATAATTCTTTTATTAAAGCAGTAGATTTAATTCATAATTGTAAAGGTAAAATAGTTTTTGCAGGAATAGGCAAATCAGGATTGATAGCGCGTAAAGTTTCTGCAACATTTTCCAGTGTAGGAATACCAAGTTTTTTTTGTGACCCTGCTCAAGCTTTACATGGAGATATGGGTCAAATTGAAAAAAAAGATATATTAATTATTTTTTCATATTCAGGAAATACCTCTGAACTTTCAAATATGTTGAGATATGCAAACCGCTCTAGAATAAAGATTATTGGAGCTGCATCAAAGTCTGATAGTTTGTTATTAAAGGCTAGCGATGTAAAACTTTTATTACCAAAAGTCAAAGAGTCTGATGTGATAGGTATGGTTCCAACATCAAGCACATCTATAACAATGTTGCTGGGTGACTGCTTAGCAACTACAGTTATGTATAAGAGAAAATTTTCAAAAGAAAAGTTTAAAGTATTTCATCCTGGTGGAAATATTGGAGGTTCTCTACTTCTAGCAAAAGATATAATGGTTACAGGAAAAAAACTACCCGTAATTAATTATAAAAAAAAGATTAAAGAAGCTTTAACTATTATAAATCAAAAAAAGCTGGGAATAGTTGTCGTACTAAAAAATAATTATATTGTAGGGTTAATATCGGATGGTGATTTGAGAAGAGAAATGAAATCAATATTAAAAAAAACTAATTTAGAAAAAGTCATGACAAAAAATCCTCTTATTGTTAATGAAAATATGCCAGCCTCAAAGGCACTTACTATTATGAATGAGAAGCAAATAACAAGCTTACTAGTGGTATCTGATAAACATTTCTCTTTAAAAAGTAGAGCAAAATTAAAAGGAATTATTCATATACATTTTCTTTTACAACACGGTCTAAGATGATTGAGAGAAAGAAAAAACTAAGATTTACCCAATTTATTCTATTATTTATAGGGGTAATGATAATTTATTTCACATATTATAATAAAAGTAACATTGTTGATGAGTCTTTTATCTCTGATACAAAAAAAGAAAAAATTAAAGAACAGAGTGAAAAAACGAATTTAGAAAATAAAGAGAAATTTATCAATATTGAATATACTGGTTTAGATCTGAGCGGAAATAGATATGTACTAAAATCTAAAGAAGCCTATCTTGATGAAATTTCACCAGAAATAATATACATGTCATCTGTGGAAGCAGTTTTTTATTTTAAAGATGATACTATACTACGTATCTGGTCAAAAAAAGGTATATACAACAATAAAACTTTAGATATGAAATTTATTGATGATGTTGAAGCAAAATATTTAAGTAGTAACCTTTTTGCTCAAAAAGCTGACTATTCTAATTCAGAGAGATATCTAAGTATTTATGATAATGTGAGAATAAAGGATATAAGAGGAAACTTAATTGCAGATAAACTTTTATTTGACATAAAAAAACAAAAATTAAATATTACCTCTTTTAATAATGGTAAGATAAATGCTAATGTAAAATTAAATGAAAAAAGGTTTTAGAATATTAAAATTTAAAAAAGACAAGCCAATCTTTGAAGTAAAAGATATAAGTAAATCTTTTGATGGAAGGCCAGTTTTAAAAAAACTATCTCTTAAAGTTTTTCCTGGTGAATGTGTTGGAGTTCTCGGGCCCAATGGGTGTGGTAAAACAACTTTATTTTCTATAAGTATAGGAGAACAGAATCCCGAAGGTGGAAAAATATATTTAAATAACAAATCAATTGAACAAATACCCATTCATTTAAGATCTAAAGAAGGTTTGGGGTATTTACCACAGCAGAGAAGCGTTTTTGATATGAGTGTTTATGACAACATTCTTGGAATAGCTCAAATTAGTATTAAAAAAGCAGATCAACAAAAAGAGATAACTGAGAAATTGCTTGATGAATTTAATTTACAACATTTAAGGAGTCTTAATGCGTCAGTATTATCTGGAGGAGAAATAAGAAGGTTGATGATGGCAAGAGTAATGATCAATAAACCAAAAATTGTACTTATATTTAGGAGTAAATTCAGCTCCAAACTCAGACATGAGCAGTATTAACTTTTTCATGCTTCTTTTATTTAAA